>JANNOR010000058.1:0-54351 GCA_031399265.1 Cyanobacteria bacterium SOY_34_metabat_3
AATTGTGTAACTAACTGTGGCGCCGGGAAGAGCAGCAGTAGAACCAGTTTTGGTGGTAACCAAATCCGCAGTGGGCGTCAGAGCTGTGACGACTGTAGCTGTGGGTAAACTGCCGTTGTTGTTAGCAGGATTGGCGTCTGGAGTAGCTGATGTGCTGCGGGCGGTGTTGCTGACGCTTGCGCCTGTACTCGGTGCGATGAAGCTGACTGTATTGGCGATCGCAGGTGCGGCCGAAGCTAAGCTGGCAATTGCTGGGAATGTGACAATCCCTGTTGTGGCATTGTAAGTACCGCCGTTGGAGACGACGACTCCGGTTAAACCGGGAACGATGCTGTCAGTAACTGTGATGTTTGTCGCGGCGCTCGGCCCGTTGTTTACTGTCGAAATTGTGTAACTAACTGTGGCACCAGCAACAGCCGTAGCTGAACCATTTTTTGTGGTAACGACATCGGCAATATTGGCAACTGTAACTGGGCTTTGAGAGACGGTGGCCGAACCGTTGTTGTTAGTTTGGTCGGGGTCGAAAGTGCTGGAGTTGCTAAATGCTACGTTAGTTAAGGAAGTGCCGAGTGTTCCGGGTACTGTGGCGGTGAGGGTGCGCGTAACGCTAGTACCGCTAGCCAGACTACCAATCAACGGCCAGGTGACAGCACCGGTTGCGGGGTTCAAAGTACCACCGTCGCTAGCGCTGACGAAAGTTAAGCCGGCAGGGAGCGGATCTTGAATCAGGACGTTAGCCGCTGGGCTAGGGCCGTTATTTGTGGAAGTAATCGTGTAAGTGATGTTGCTATTGGGTGCTGCGAACTGCGGGCTGACTTTGGCAGTTACAATGTCGGCTTGGAGTGGGGGTGGATTTATACTTTCGACAACCAGGTTGGCAATTTCGTGAATGTTTGTAGAGCCGCCTGTGGAACTAGCAAAACCAAATTTGAAAGTAGGTGGTATTGCTCCGTTTACAGTTACCAAATTTGGTATGTTGATAATTGTTTCGGTGGGAACGAATACGCCATCGTTGTTCGAGTCGAAGGCAACTGTCAACTGGTTAGTAGTTGGTTGTAGTGTAATCTGAACTTTTCTTCTCGAAGGAGGACGAGTTCCAGTAGGACCAGCAGGATTATCTACCCCAAGACCACCAACGGGAGCACTACCTAAAAAATTATAATTAGTGGCTAAGCTGCCTCTAACTGTGACTGAATCAGCTGCCGGCCCAGTGCCACCTATACGCCCTTCAGTGGGATTAGAAAAATTGCCAAACTCGTCTAATCCAACGCCTAGATAACCCCCTGCAATACCAGGTGCACCTGTATTCTGAGTATTTGGAGCATAGCCGATCGATCCGCCGAAGCCTCCTGCGGCTGTAGGCGTAGTTGTGCCGTCAATTAGGAAAAAACTCACGCCATCGGCACCATTTCCACCATAGGCAAATAAATCAAAGGTAACTTTTATACCCTCCGTGGAAGCGATCGGGTTGTTGTAGATGACAAAAGCTGCTTGGCCCCCTGCGTCTGATGTTAATCTCAAAGTACCGCTACCGGCAGGATCGCCCGTACCTAAAGCGGGAATAATTCCTGTTGCCGTTCCACCTGCGGTTAAGCCCGGGTTTGCTGCACCGTTGCTGGTTCCATAGATCCAAGGGCCTAGTGCTGTTGCGCCAGTAAAGCTTTCGCTAACTAAAGTAGCTAGGACTGATGTATAGGCTTCTAAGGCTTCTTTTTTAAATGCTAGTTCGGCGTTGATTCGTCCTGTGGCAATTTCTAATTCCCAGTCCCCGCCTAGTGCTGCACTCCCAGTTAGGTTTTTGGAAGCTGCAACCGAAGCTTTTGTTATTTCGCTAAGTTTTTGTATAAATTTCAGACCTGATTCGCCTGCGCCTGTGTTGCAACTTAACAGCAGAATACTGCCTGTTTCGTTGAGAGCTTTACCCCACTGCTGCAATTGGCCGGTATAGCTTTCTATATTGTGAATATTGAGTTCTGTCGAGCCGAGTTTCACCGCTGCTGGGGAGCCGTGAGCGACTATTTGAATGCTGTTGATGCTGTGGCGCGAGCTCAAAATTTCGGCGATTTGTTCGATTCCATCCCGAGATCGATCGAGCAGAATTACTTCTGTACCCCGTTTGACTCCCGCGAGAAACAGCTCGTAGTTTTCTACTTGCGAGTCAACAATCGCTAAATTTTTTATCGAAGCGGCCTCTGCTTTTGCGCTGGCTTTTCTCAAGATTTTAGTCGCGATATTTGTATATTTCCGTGTTTGTACGGCTGACATATTTGACAGATTGGGGATCGTTTTCATTTTTGGTGACTTTAGTTACTAAATTTAAGCTACCCCTTTTGATAGATGACGATAAACTTTCGAGTATAAAGTTTTGATAATATTATTCTTGAAAATAAAATAATACTTACGCGTATTTGTGATTTGCGATATCAGGCAATAATCAGACAGGGATTGGTGCGATCGCACGCCAGATTTCCTGATGCGCCCGATCGCTGCAACTCTCTGATAAATAAGCGGTTGCAGGCTTTGTATCCGCCCACACATCTTATTTTTTGACGAATTTATATGATCTCTATCCCAAGTTAGAGCGCAAGTTACTTACGTATTTGTACAGACATAGGGTCAGACCCCTCGGGGCGAATGTTCTGAGTGTGGTGACGTTGAGGCTCGCTGAGACAGCTTTAACCGTAAATATACTGAAAATATAGATTTCCTAAAAATATGCCGATTTGGAATTTTAGGTGCGATCGCTTGGTGTTGAAAGTTGAGAGTGCGGCATTACTAGAGATTTATACTGATACTGCTTTGGCGTGAACCTGATTCACAGTTTTGTAAAAATAACAATTAAAACTTACAAAAGTTAATAAAAATCCTACTTGACAAATTGTATAAATATGTTTTTGCCCAGATTGCCGCGACAAAAAAGAACGATCGCCCTTGAATTCAACAAGGGCGATCGGGCTTTAAGCAAGTCCACCTAATTACAAGGGCCTGCTTTCTAAGCGTTAATATCGAGTGCGCGCACTAAAAACGCCCATTCATCGGCCAATTCTTCAATGATTTTCGCAGTCGGTTTTCCAGCACCGTGTCCCGCTTTGGTTTCAATGCGAATTAACACCGGTTTTTCTCCCTCGTGGGTTGCTTGCAAAGCAGAAGCAAACTTGAAACTGTGGGCGGGAACCACTCTGTCGTCGCGATCGGCAGTTGTAACCATCGTAGCCGGATAAGCCGTTCCCGGCTTGAGATTGTGCAAGGGAGAATAGCCGTAAATCGTGGGAAATTCCTCGGCATTTTCCGGCGAACCGTATTCCGAAGTCCAGGCCCAACCAATGGTAAACTTGTGGAATCGCAGCATATCCATAACGCCGACAGCAGGTAGCGCAGCACCGAACAATTCCGGGCGCTGAGTCATGCAAGCCCCTACTAATAAACCGCCGTTGCTACCGCCTGCGATCGCCAATTTTGCAGGCTTGGTGTAGTTGTTTGCAATCAACCATTCAGCGGCGCTGATAAAATCATCAAACACGTTTTGTTTGTTTAACTTTGTACCTGCTTGGTGCCATGATTCGCCGTATTCGCCCCCGCCCCGCAAACAAGCTGTGACGTAAACTCCGCCCATCTCCAGCCACACGACTCTGCTAACCGAAAAACTCGGAGTTAGCGAAATGCCAAAACCGCCGTAGCCGTAAAGGTAAGTCGGGTTATTGCCATCTAACTGCAAACCTTTTTTGTGAGTGATAAACAGTGGTACTTGCGTGCCGTCTTTGCTCGGATAAAATACTTGCTTTGTCTCGTAATTATCCGGGTTAAAATCTACCTTTGGCTGGCGGTAGATTTTGCTTTCATCTGTCACCATGTTGTACCTGTAAATGGTGTTAGGCGAAGTGAAACTCGTGTAAGCATAAAAGGTTTCGGTGTCATGCCGCTTGCCGCCGAATCCTCCTGCTGAACCGATTCCTGGTAATGCTATTTGTCGCACGAAAGAGCCGTCTAAGTTGAAGATTTTAAGTTGGGTATAGGCATCTTTCAGGTAGGAAGTGACAAATTGATTGTTGAGGATGCAAATACCTCCGAGGGTTTCGGCTGCTTCGGGGATAATTTCTGTGAACTTCCCTTGACTTTCGTCGCCAGCTAGGGATGAGGGAGCAGGGTTGTTAGTGTCGATCGCAATTACGCGGCCAAGCGGTGCATTCAAGTCGGTTTGAATCCAGAAAACAGAGCCTTCATTATCGATGACATTGTACTCAGCCTCAAATTCGTTAATTAGTTCTACAACCGTTGATTCCGGTGCTGTCAAATCCTTGTAGAAAATCAGATTTTTGGTTTCAGTTCCCTGCCAAACTGATATAATTAGATACTTACCATCTTCCGTGACACCGCCGCTAAATCCCCACTCTTTTTGGTCTGGGCGATCGTAGATTAATAAATCTTCAGATTGCGGAGTACCGAGCTTGTGGTAAAACAGTTTTTGGTAATAATTAACATCTTCGTGTTTGGTTTTTTCGTTGGGTTCGTCGTAGCGGCTGTAAAAAAAGCCTTTACCGTCGTGAGTCCAAGATGCGCCTGAGAATTTAATCCACTTTAAATGGTCGCATAAATCTTCGCCGGTTTTGACATCGCGGACTTTCCATTCCTGCCAGTCGGAGCCGGAAGTTGACAAGCCGTAGGCCATGAGTTTGCCGTCTTCGCTGATAGCTATGCCGCCGAGTGCAACGGTTCCGTCTTCCGAGAGAGTGTTGGGGTCAATTAATACTTTGGGTTCGCCGTCGAGGGATGTTAAGGTGTAGAGTACGGATTGATTTTGCAGGCCGTCATTCTTGTAGTAGAAATAGCGATCGCCTTCTTTGAAAGGTATGCCGTATTTCTCGTAATCCCAGAGTTTAGTCAACCGCTCTTTGATTTTTTCCCGCGCCGGAATTTCGTGGAGGTAGCCGAAGGTGAGTGCGTTTTGAGCTTCCACCCAAGCTTGAGTTTCCGAGGATTCCGGGTCTTCCAGCCACCTGTAGGGGTCGGATACTTTGACGCCGTGGTAGTCGTCAGAAACGTCGATTTTGCGGGTTGCGGGGTAGCTTAAAGGTCGATCGAACTTAGCCATGATTTTTCACTCTGGGTAACTTTGCTTAGTTTAGCTTTTTATACCAATTCCGGTTGCACCGGAAGGATGTTGACTGTTAACTGTTGACTGTTAACTGTTAACTGTTGACTGGTTTCAACCGCCGAATAATATTGAAGAACTAATCCAACTCTCTCCTTCCCTCCAAAGCGCGTGCCAAAGTCACCTCATCAGCATATTCCAAATCTCCTCCCATCGGCAAACCAAAAGCGATCCGCGTCACTTTGGTAAAAGGCTTTAATAAGTGACCGATATAAAGAGTAGTAGTTTCGCCTTCCACACTGGGACTAATAGCAATAATTACTTCACTAATCTTTTGCTGGCTCACGCGCCGCACTAACGGTTGAATGTTCAATTGTTCCGGCCCAATTCCATCCATCGGCGAGATTACACCGCCGACAACATGATATTTACCGATGTATTCCCGCGTTTTTTCTAAAGCGATAACATCGCGGGATTCTGAGACTACACAAATTGTAGAACTATCGCGGTTGGTATTGCGGCAAATCTCGCAAACAGGTTCAGCAGATAAGTGAAAGCATACTTTACAGAAACCGACTTGCTTTTTGGCATCTATCAAAGATTGAGCTAGAGCTTGCACATCTTCTTCAGGTCGTTTTAAAATATGTAAGGCGAGCCGCTGGGCACTTTTTGGGCCGATTCCGGGCAAGCGCTGCAATTGTTCGATCAAACGGGCTAAGGGTCTAGTGTACATTAAACTCGGCGGTAAAAAGATTGATTATTTTGGGGCGCAAGAAACGGCATTGCCGTGTCCTCCTTTTTACCCTCCACTAATTTTAGCTTTATAGCCTAATTTTGTGAGAATTTCTAGCAGTTTTTGCTTGTGTTCGCCTTGAATTTCGATTTCATTTTCTTTGACTGTGCCGCCAGTACCGCATTGGGCTTTTAGCTGCTTTGCTAAATCTGCTAATGTTTCGGGTTTTCCCTGAAAGCCACTGATGACTGTAACTGTTTTGCCACCTCGTCCTTTTCGGGATGCTTCGAGTTTGAGGTTTTGTTGATTTTGGGGAACTTCTTGTATTCCTCGTTGGAGGGCTGCGGAGTTGTCAACGTTGCCAAATTCGGAGTAAACAATTCGTTTTCCTGATTGGTTGTTTGTATTGGAGTTTTTGGATTTTGATGTACTCATAGTAGTTTGGTGTTTGGAGATTTTCTGTGGGTGGGGGCGGGTTTATTTAACTTGTCTGCACGATTTGAAACTGTTGGTGAACCCGCCCCTACAGCAATTTGATTCTTTGGTGGTCGATCGCACATTTACCGATTTTAATTAAATTATATCGTTTACGGTTGTTTCTGGAGTATTTAATTTTAAGCTACTGTTGAAGATAGTGAGTTCTGTGCTGAATGTACTCCTAATCGCCCTATTATAGAAATTGGCGATCGAGTGTGATAAAATTATGGAAGTGCAACCCAGGGAAATTCGACGTTACATCCGATCCGATGGCAGGATTCCTTTCTTAGAGTGGTACTATGCCCTACGAGATGGCAAAGCCCAAGTTAAAATTGATGCAAGGCTTGAGCGAGTTAGCTTGGGTAATTTCGGGGATTATAAGTCAGTGGGAGATGGTGTTTGTGAACTCAGGATTAACTACGGCCCTGGCTACCGGATCTATTTTAGACAAGTAGGAGTGACAATTGTACTTCTGCTTTGTGGTGGGGATAAAAGTACCCAAGAACAAGATATTTTAAAAGCGAAGGAGTATTCGACGGATTATGAAACAAATGAAAATGCCTAGGAGTGATAGCTACTACGAGTACCTAATAGAATCTCTGAAAGATGCGGAACACGCTGGTGACTTTATCGGGGCTATCTTGGAAGAGAAAGATGCTGAACCTGAATTGCTCAGAAATGCAATTAGAAAGGTGATTGAGGCTCGAATCAGAATGAATGCTCTTTCGGATTCGGCTAAGCAGTATCATGAAAGGCTTGACCAAATGTTAACAGTAAGTTCTGGTTCGGAAATTTATTGTTTTGTAGAGTTGCTGGAAGCGTTGGGATTTAAATTAGGAATTACTGTCGAAGATAGTGAGTTGGGCGTTGAATGTACTCGTAATCGCCCTATTGTATAAATTGGCGATCGAGTGTGATAAAATTATGGAAGTACAGCCGAGAGAAATTCGACGTTACACTACAGCAGAATGTAAAGTGCCATTCACGGATTGGCTTGAGTCTCTGCGCGATCGCAATGTTAGAGTTAGAATTAAGTCTAGGCTTGACCGAGTTGAGCAAGGTAATCTCGGAGATTTTAAGTCGGTGGGAGAAGGAGTTTTTGAACTCAGAATTAATTATGGCCCCGGCTACCGCGTCTACTTTGGACAAGTTGGTTTGACAATTGTGGTAATCCTTATAGCTGGGGATAAAAGCACCCAAGAACAAAATATTCAACAAGCTATAGAATACTGGAAAGATTATGAACAATGTGAAAATGTCTAGGAGTGATAGCTACCGCGAGTACCTCATTGAATCTCTGAAAGATTCGGAAGAATCTGCTGGGTATCTTGAGGCTATCTTGGAAGAGAAAGATGCTGAACCTGAATTGCTCAGAAATGCAATTAGAAAGGTGATTGAGGCTCGAATCAGGATGAATGCTCTTTCGGATTCGGCTAAGCAATATCATGAAAGGCTTGATAAGATGTTAACAGCAAGTTCTGGTTCGGAAATTTACTGTTTTGTAGAGTTGTTGGAAGCTTTGGGTTTTAAATTAGGAATTACTGTGGAAGATGGTGAGTTGGGCGTTGAGTCGGAATCGGTGATTGAGGAATCAAAATTATCGCGGGAACCGGCTAATTTGTAACTGATTGTAGTTTTTTATAGATCGCACATTAGGTTAATCTAGATTATCGGCTGTGTGGGGGCGGGTTTATCTAGATTGTTTGTTGGTATTAAATATTATTCGTAAAACCCGCCCCTACATGACCTGTAGGGGCGGGTTTGACGAATAATCTACGTCGGAAACCAAAAATATAATAAACCCGCCCCCGCCCAAGGACATCATTGCTCGTTGGAACTTTTCGTCTTTTGAATCATCTCCTCTATTGTTTCGGTTTCGCCAATTTCATAAAGACAAACCAGACCATCCTCAATGGTAAAGATTTGATGAATTGTTGCATCCGCAAGCACATCGCCTTGCAAATTTTTGATGATTTGATGAACGGTGACAATGTTCCGATTGTTTTCGTCCGTCTCGAATTTTAACGTCTCAAGCTCCGGTTGAATATCCTTAAATTGATTAGTCCAATATTCGCGCACCGCATCGCGTCCATAAACGAAACCGCCTTCCACTCCGTTCGCCCATTTCACGTCTGGGCGCATCAACGAGATGATTGTTTCAATCTCGCGTTTGTTAAAAGCATCGTATAAATTTTGCAGAAACTGTTGATTTGAATTCATAATTGTTCACCATACATTACGAAGTTTCCATTCAATTAGTTTCCCCAACGAGTGGGGAAATATTCATTATAGACCCCATACAGGACAATGTGTCCAGAGGCCATTTGCGAGGGGGTCGAAAATTGTTTTGACAAACAGGGCAAATTCTCCGAAAAAATCGCTCAAACCCTTGACCAGCAATATATCCAGGTGGTCAACGATCGAATCGACATCACAGCGATTTGCGTACCCCCTTACGATCGCACCCGATCGCCCGTAGCCCCATCCACTAGATATAATAAAATCTGTCCCATTATCCCCACAAAGTCCGTGACAGTCACTCCCCTGCGTCTCACCACCGAAACCACCACCGCCCAACGCCCCGACTCCCTCGGCAGATTTGGCAAATTCGGCGGCAAATATGTCCCCGAAACCCTGATGCCGGCTTTATTTGAACTCGAAGCCGCTTTCCACAAATACCGCAGCGAGCCCGAATTTCAACAGCAACTCCAAGGATTGCTGAAAGATTATGTCGGCCGCCCCAGCCCGCTGTATTTCGCTGAACGCCTCACCGAACACTACGCTAAACCAGACGGAACCGGCCCGCAAATTTACCTGAAACGCGAAGATTTAAACCACACTGGTGCTCACAAAATTAACAATGCTTTGGCTCAAGCATTGCTGGCAAAACGCATGGGTAAAAAGCGCGTAATTGCGGAAACTGGTGCCGGACAACATGGCGTTGCTACTGCCACAGTTTGCGCTCGTTTCGGTATAGAATGCGTTGTCTACATGGGCGTTCACGACATGGAAAGACAGGCTTTAAATGTATTCAGAATGCGCTTGATGGGTGCTGAAGTGCGGCCGGTGGCTGCTGGTACTGGAACTCTCAAAGATGCGACTTCTGAAGCGATTCGCGATTGGGTGACAAATGTCGAAACAACTCATTACATTCTCGGTTCCGTAGCGGGCCCGCATCCTTATCCGATGATGGTGCGCGATTTCCATGCGATTATTGGTCAAGAAACTCGCAGTCAGTGTCTAGAAAAATGGAACGGTTTGCCGGATATTTTATTAGCTTGTGTGGGCGGCGGTTCTAATGCTATGGGTCTTTTCCACGAATTTGTGGGCGAAGAAACTGTGCGGTTGATAGGTGTTGAAGCGGCGGGCGAAGGTGTGGATACTGATAAACACGCTGCTACTTTGACGAAGGGAACTGTTGGTGTTCTGCACGGGGCGATGAGTTATTTGTTGCAAGATAATGAGGGCCAAGTCATTGAGCCACATTCGATTAGTGCGGGTTTGGATTATCCGGGTGTGGGGCCGGAACATAGTTATTTGAAGGATGCTGGTAGGGCTGAATATTACAGTGTAACTGACCAGCAAGCTTTGGATGCTTTTCAACGGTTGTCGCAGTTGGAGGGGATTATTCCGGCTTTGGAAACTGCTCATGCGATCGCCTATTTGGAGACTCTTTGCCCGCAGTTAAGCGGCAGTCCGCGTATTGTGCTTAACTGTTCTGGACGGGGTGACAAGGATGTGCAGACTGTGGCGAAGGTTCTGAATCTAGTTTAGCGGAATTTTGGGCGATCGCCCTGTAGGAATGAGAAGATTATGGCGTTGATGAATTTAGGTATGATTGACTCGCGACAGCAATCCATGAGGTAGGGGCAATTCATGAATTGCCCGAAATCCATGAAGGCAATTCATGAATTGCCCCTACTCTAAATTTTGGATGCAAATCATAATCCAAATCAGCAACGCCGGGTAGAAGAACGAAACCCAACATCCAATTAAGTTTATTTATTGATTGAATTCATGTACAAATCTTTGATTTTAATGTCCCTGGGATTTCTCGCAATTCTACCTAATTGTGCTCAACTCATTCCTACACAATCCTCGCTACCAAATGCCATGAATACTAATCTTGCTTCTAGTTCAATTGCTGAGTTAGAAAAAGCTACTCACGAACAGATTAATAAATATCGAGCATCTAAGAAGTTGCCGCCGCTGAGTGTCGATCCGCGAAGTAGTCAGATAGCCAGGATTCATAGCGAAAATATGGCTAGTGGGAAGGTTAAATTTAGTCATGATGGATTTGATGGGCGGGCGAAAGCAATTACTGTTCCCTATCAAAGTTTCGCTGAAAATGTGGCTTACAATATGGGCTTTAGCGATCCGGTACGCAATGCTGTTGATGGTTGGATTAAGAGTGATGGACACCGCAAGAATATGGAGGGTCAGTTTAATTTGACTGGCATTGGGATTGCTAAAAATGCTAAAGGGGAGTATTATTTTACTCAGCTTTTTGTCCGCAGTCGATAAGGTGAAGGAAGAAGGAAGAAGGAAGAAGGAAGAAAGTTTTAATTTAACTGCAAATACCCAATGCCCAATATCCTATGGCCTATGACCCATGCCCCATGCCCCATGCCCAATTACCAGTTACCAATAATGGAATTTCCAGATTTTCAAGTGTGCGATCGCGATCTTCCCGATGCTCTTTTATCTTACTATTTGACGGCGGGGGCGATCGCCGTTGATACCGAAACAATGGGTTTGATGCCGTGGCGCGATCGGCTGTGTTTGGTGCAGTTGTGCAACCCGGAAGGTAAAGTTGCAGTGGTGCGGATTGCTAAAGGCCAGACAGCAGCGCCGAATTTAAAGAAGTTAATGGAAGCTGACAATATCGAGAAAGTATTTCATTTTGCGCGCTTCGATATGGCAACAATGCGTTACAATTTAAGTATTGACATTGCGCCTGTTTTCTGCACGAAATTAGCGAGCAAACTTGCGAGAACTTATACCAACAGACACGGACTGAAAGAGTTAATTCTGGAACTGGAAAAAGTAGAATTAAATAAAACTTCTCAAAGTTCTGACTGGGGAAATGCAATTAGTCTTTCTGACGATCAACTAAATTACGCGGCTAATGATGTTCGTTATTTGTTGAGTGCTAAACAGAAGTTGACTGCGATGTTGCAACGAGAGGAACGTTGGGAAGTTGCACAGCAATGTTTTCAGTGTTTGCCAGTTTTTGTAACTTTGGATTTATTGCAGTACAAGGATGTTTTCGATCACGGGTAATATCAATATAGCAATCCTAAATGATTTGCAAAAATATACGCGAGCAAGATGCTTACACTGCAAGCATTCTGGTCTCGATCGATTTTGCGACTGATTTAGGACTGCTATATTTACTTAGTGAGAGTTATCAAAAACAAAGGAGTTAAGTATTATGGAAGTGGCTATATCTATGTTCTTAGCTGAAAAAATTACCGCTAATGATGAGAGATTAAACTATTTATCGCATGAAGAGTTAGGTCTAATTTGTTCTCACCCTAAATGTAGAGAACTTGTCTTTCATAAGCCATGTATAGAGGGAAAAAGAGTTCCTCACTTCTCTCATTTCAAAGAGACAGGCAAGAACTGTAAGTTGGAAAGAAAGGGCAATACCCATCCCAGTGAACTCAGTAATGATTCACAGAGTAGAGAACAAAGCTTAGAAAATTTTCAGACTACATTTAAAGACATCCTCGACCAAGCCATAATTAATAATCGTAATCAAACAATCTCAAGTATTAATGAGCTTAAAGATTGTAGGCTTCAAGGTCTAAGCTTAGTGGATAGACATAAAATTGATACCAAGTCATGGTTAAGTTGGTTCAAAGAGGAAAGAAAACTTATTGAATAAATTGCCTTATCTTTAATTAAAAACCATAATGAATTATCAAAAGTACAGGGTCGAGTTTTAACATATATAGTTGATTACTTATGCGTTCCTGCTAGTGAATATATTTTAGAAGATATCCTTTACTATGTGTTTTATCTGTTAAACAAAAACCTCTCTGTTAATAACGATTCTCAGGAAGTTTGCTCTAATGTTATTGAGTTAATACTTTATGTTTCTCAAAGCTTAACATTTGATGAGTTCCCAAGTGAACCCATAGGAAAATGTGAGATTTTAAATTTTGCTAAAACCCTAGGTGACATAGGTGCTAAGTTAGAAAAGGAACATCAACGTATAATAAATGAACCTAGGCCGGGTCTTGCGTTGAATAAGCTTTTCGGATTATACGGTTCATGGGCCTACGAAAGCAGGAAAGAAATTCAGCTTGAGTACATCTCTGGCAAGCGCAAAAAGAATAAAAAAGGAAAAATAAGTTATGTAAAAATTAAGGGAAAATCTCCCCAAACTTTGAGTATATGTTGGGAAACAGATGGTAGCGAACAGCATCTCATCTTTAAGCATAATAGCGTGATAGTTGCAACTTTTTCTAAACTGAACAATGGTTCACTTCAGTGGAAACCTTTACCGGGGTTGCATAAGTTATCTAGACAGATTGCAATTCCTTCTTGGTTTCTTTATGACTCGATACTGAGTACGTCTCTAGAGCAATTTTTTTTGGGATGGCTAGTGAGTCAAGAATTTGCCGAACGCCTAAGCCTAAACTGCCGTCAACTACAATATTTTTCTGCATTAGTAAAGCTACTACTGCTGTATATGTCCTATACAGCGGAACGGACAGAAACGGAATTACTGGGGATTGATATGCAAGTATCCCTAGATGAGGTAGCAAAAACCTATAAGAGTTTAATATCCGGCCTGGTAAAGGATAACCCTAATATGAAGAAAATTTACGAAGTAGACTAAACATCTGCTTTATATAGCAATCCTAAATGATTTTCTCTGTATAGGTGTACTGATGAATTTTGGGGAAATCAAATTTATGTTCTTTGGTGAAAAACTCAAACAAAAATTTGATGATCTTAAAAGACTTACATAAATACCAATACTTTCGTAAAAAGTTTTTAGATTGTAACCAAATATCTTCAACGGGATTTTGTTCGGGAGCATTGGGAGCAAATAAAATGCAAGTAATTAACCAATTTTCATGTTCTTTGTCATGATTAACTGATGACAAATAGTCTCTGAATTCTCCATATCTATGATAGCTAGCTCCCTCCCAAATTAAGATAATTCTCCGCTCTTTATACTTACTTTGTAAGTATTTTATGAATTCAACTGTTGATTTTCCATTACCACATTCATAGCCTTGAACATGAAATTGTTTGGTTTGATAATGAGCGTGCGCCATAATAAGTTTGTCTATTTTTTTGATTGGTAATTGGGACTTCAATTCTTAGGTCAGATCGACCCCAAGTGTAACCATTTATATCGCCATGAAGTAGATGACATTCATCTAAAAAAAATACTATAATTTCCCCAAACTCTATGCCTGCCTTGTTTTGGGATAAAATGTTGTTAATTTCTTCCCTCTTTTTTTTGACCAGTTCCTCATCCGATTTGGGATTAATTTTTTGAGTTTTTTTCCAGGTGATCTTCGCCATAGATAAAAGTTCATAGTAGCTCTGTTTTGATTTATATATCACACCAAACTCTCGCTCTAAATAAGTAACTAGCTCATCAAAATCCCAATATTCTTTATTTTTGAGCCATTCGATTACTTCAGTTTTTTGTAGAGATGTTAAATATCCTTTTGACCCTTTATGTCCCAGTTTTATCCCTGCGACACCTTTGGTTTCAAATTGTTTTTTCCAATAACCAACAAAAAAATCACTTACACCTAAAATTTCGCTAATTTCATTGTAGGACTTACCGATCATCGCCATCCTTACAGCTATTGCTCGTTTAAGTTCTCTTGCATCGATATCACTTTCAATGAAATCTTCTAACGAGGCTTTTTCTTTTTCCATATCCTTGTGTGGTAGTTGTAATTTATTCATCTTTATTATTGTCACAATTAAGTATTAGATATAATTGTATCATAATCTTGATAATGATTTAGGATCGCTATAAGTAGACAGGTCGCCTAAATGCGCTCATACTATGCCTATAGGAAGATTTTCTTACTTCCAAGTAATTTTTATTTACTATTCCATAAATTTGGCTTATAATGAATAAAAGACCTAAATAGTTATACTATGAAAACACAAATGCTACGTCAAAAAACTGCCCCTATTATAGGGGAAAATATCAACAACATTGATAAATTAACCTGTGAACAAATACTAAATTTTATGCTAAAAGCTGAAAACTGTAACCACTTAAACACAAACAATATGTTAGTACCCGTAAAAAATAGGAACAAAAGAAAGTTCTCAACACCTCTGTTGTTATCACCAAGACCAAGTAAAAAGGTATCACATATTGCAGGAAGACGATTGGGCGACCCGCAATCTTCCTCCGAAATGCGGAGTTTAGCGGGTTGTGTATTACGCCTAAGAAAGGTATCCGACCCTATCTACTTTCTTGGAGAAAGGAAGCCATAGGTAAACACTAGCCTCCTAATAAATGTGCTGTAGCGGTTATAAACCTCCTAGGTTTTATAACCGCTACACCTGTTTTTAGTGCCTGCTTACCTGCCAGCTCCCAGCGAACTCAAACAACCCTTGGCCTAACTTAGGGCAACAGTTTCACTCTTTGAATGGCGTCCTCTTAATTCGAGTGACTGGCAAATACTAATCGCCCCCAGCAGTACCCGCGTTCATCGCAGCCGTGACCAAGGAACTCTTACTGATACCAATTCTCCAAAATCGTGCAACAGTAGCTAAGGCTGATCGAATTTAATTCCATTGATGCTCGTGGATTACTATTGTAGCAATTTCCCCAAACTTCACAGTTATGGTAAATTCTCATAAATGATTTAGGATCGCTATATATAAAATCTACTGGTTCCCCGGCTCTGCCTGAGAACCAGTTACATCCGTTACATCCGTTACAGAATCCGTTGCCGAACTTCCTTCGATTACTGCTGGCGATTATGTTGGTGCATCAAAGCTTCTATTTGATCGTCAACATTTCTGACAACTTGTTCCAAGGCGGGTAAGCCTTCTAAAGGCAAAGGAGAAAGCCGAGTTCGATCGCGAATTTGATTCACCTTTCGCTGCAATTCTTCAGCCAGCCGCAGCGCATCCCGACTCAAAGTAGACAATTGCTGCTGCTGATAAAACCTCAAAGCTGCCCCGCGCAATACTTGCAGCGTGGCTTCTTCCTTGCCGCCCACCGCCATTACGCGCAAGCGCAACAGCAAATGAGTTTTTTGATATATGCGTTCGACTTCGACTTGTTTGGGCTGTTCTACCGAGCAAACAGGCATATCTGTGAGCCGCTTCAACTCGTCGATGACCTCTTGAAACAGGACTGGATCGATACCTTCGAGCATCGATTTCAAAACGCCGTCTTGACTCCACAGAATCCGGCCCATCGACTGGTGCCGCTCAAAAAACAGGCGGCCGATACCGTCTAGGAGCACTCTACCAAGCAATTCTTGCAGCAGTTGGGGCGCGGGCAAAGTTGCCAAAACATCGACAGGGCTTGACATATGCAAGGCCTCGACATTCAAAACCGATAGCTCTGCTGGTATCGGGCAAGCCTCGGCGACAGCAGGTTTTAACCGATCGCGAGCGGGAATCGAGGGTTCGGGCACCGACAGCAGCGTGTCTGCTTCGGAGCGCGAAGTTGCTGGTGCGGGATTTTTGGGTGTTGGGGCTGCTGCGGTTTCTGTCTGGCTGGGTTCTCTGACTTGGCTCCCGTGGAGCAAGTATGCTGAGAGCATCGATCGCTGAGTTTCCGGCGCAATTGGCTCCGTTGTGACTGAGCAATTCATGTAAGCTAAAATCCGCTGCACGTAGTCCAAGGCGGAGTCATCTTGGGCATCGACTACGCCCAATTTAAACAGATTGCCTTCTAGAGATAGGGGCAATACTTGATAGTAAAGGCAAGCTTCAAAGGGGACAACTGTATCGATTAGTTGAAATATGCGATCGGAGTCCATTGTAGCCGCCGAGTCTGTTGAAGATGTATATATCATTAGCTGTTTTATAGTCGGAAGCGCGATCGGCTCTTCGATGCACCAACCAGATGCCAGAAAATTTTTAGCTGCAACTTCCCTGACGGAGGCATTCGTCTGAAAACCGGAAGCTTTTATGAAAAAAAAATCTTTTTTCTAAAAATTTTCTCTTTTCTGTATTCCCGTCTCAAATTCTACCAAAAGATTGACAATTAGAGGATGGCGATCGCACTCTTGACCAACTATCATCGATCGCGCGAGATTGATTCCCGTGGCTGACAACGACAGAATTGTGCGATCGGTGGGCAAGTATTACAGATGCACCGCAACCGATGATTTACGGGCAACCGCTTGATTGAGGATTGGTTGAAAAATCCTAAAAAGTCGATCGCGGATGCTAGCATCTTAGCCTACAGAGTTCAGTGCTAGCGTCCCGACCGATCGCGCGCTGATGCGATGCAGCGTGCGATCTTGTAGTTTTCCACGGAGAAACTCGCAGTTTTCTGCGGCATCAAGGGAATGGATTTGTAGCCCGAATTCCGAAAAATGATACCGCCAATTAACAATTAGGAATTGCCCGCCACTGATAGCCGATCTAGTCGTTGCGGAGGGATTGAGCTGCTAAATAGAGTTTGCTCCACTCACCGATGACTTGATTGGTTTTCAGTTTTAATTCAGAGGCGATCGTCTCTACACTTTTCCCTGCTTTCAACGATTCTATCAACTGCCGCTGAACGGGGGTGAGGTTTTGTAAATATTGCTGCCATTGAGCCGGAGTCAAGCCCAAACTGTGTTCTTTGAGTGAAATTTCCAGCCAGCTAGCGACTAATTCCGGTGCTTGTTTGACCGCAAAAACGCGGATTGCGTGGTAGCTGACTTTTTCTCGCAAGCGGTAAATTTGCTTGATCGGAACCTTCAAATCTTCGGCAATTGCCTCTTGGGAACGGCCTTGCAGGTAAAGCCGCAGCCACCGGGAAGCCAGCGGATCGACTTCTGCCGTCAAGTAATCCTCAAATTCTTGTTGGACAATCTGGCGAGTTGCTTGTCGTTCCTCCCAAGCTTGACTTTCTCGATACTCGGACATCGCCTCTGCGTCTAACAGGCTCAGCGGTTCGTCTGTATCGTCGGGTAGAATCTGTTCCGACACCAGCCGCACCCAGTCTCCGGCTGGGACTTGCGTCAACCCGCCCCGCTGGGCGCGCCGCAGGTAGTTGACGAAGCGATACACCAGCAGCGGCTGGTTGCGGATCGGCCGCAAGCAGTATTCTTCTGTGCTTGCTAGCAGCAAAGCATTTCGCAGCCGTCTGTCTGCGGTGCATTCGGCAATCCAGGCGACTTGAGAAAGCAGGTAGCGATCGGAATTTAGCATTTCCTGAATCACTTCTTGCAGTACCTCCACCGCACTGCGCTGTCTGTCGCGCGAGAGGGAAACCCACGCTTGGATTTTTTGCCGCAGCACTACCAAACCGCCCAGCCGCCCGATCAAGTTGCGGTAAGCTCGATCGGGCGCTACTCCGAGATACCGAGAAAGCAAAATTCGATATAAAAAGTCGATCGCGCCGGTCGCAACGGACAATTGAGTTGGGCTCAGAGTGTCAAATCTTTCTGGCTTGTCTCCCAACAGCCAGCGGACAACACTCTCGCGAGTGCTAGAATTTTCGTCCGGGCAATCTTTTTCGAGTCGCGACTTCCAATCTTGTGCTAGTCTTTCGGCCAAGGTCATGGGCTGTTGAGAATATTGTCTTTCACCCCCGATTTTACGTGGTATGCTCTACTTTTGAGTATTTTTGAGATATACGAGCGCGATCGGATAAATTATCCTTGAAATTACCCTAAACAGAATTACATTGCGGTGCGATATGGCTAACTTTTTATTAGAACTGGGTACAGAAGAATTACCCGCCTCCTTTGTCGCAAGCAGCGCCCAGCAGTGGCAGCGACTGGTCCCTGCAACTCTCGCAGAAGAATTATTGACAAATGACTCAATTAATGTATACGCTACTCCTCGGCGTTTGGCTGTTCTGGTAAAAGGACTGCCAGTTCAGCAATCAGACAGAGAAGAAGAAGTAAAAGGGCCACCTGCGGCTGCGGCTTTTAAAGATGGGAAACCGACGAAAGCAGCCGAAGGTTTTGCGAAAAAGCAAGGCGTAGAAATCGATGCTTTGGAAGTTCGCACAACAGATAAAGGCGATTTTGTGTTTGTACTGAAAAAAATTCCGGGGCGGATGAGTGCGGATATTTTGGCTGAACTTGTACCGCTGTGGATTTCCAAATTGGAAGGTAAAAGGTTCATGCGCTGGGCTGACGGAGATTTGAAGTTTCCGCGCCCAATTAGATCGCTCGTGGCACTACTTGATGATACTGTACTGCCGATCGCATTAGTCAGCGGTTCGGATACTGTCAAGAGCGATCGAATTTCCCAAGGGCATCGCGTCTTGTACACCCCCCCTACACCCCCCCTTAGCAAGGGGGGGACGGGGGGGGTTTCCATTCCCCAAGCCGAGGATTATGTCGAGTGTCTGCGGGATGCTTGCGTGGAGGTCGATCGAACGCAGCGCAAAATTCAAATTAAAGCGCAAGTAGAAGCCGCCGCCGCAAAACAAGGCGGTTACGCCGACATTACCGAAGATTTGTTAGAAGAAGTCACCGACTTAGTAGAATGGCCGAATGCAGTAGTCGGCAAATTTGACGAAGAATTTTTGATGCTACCGCCGGAAGTAATTACCGCAATTATTGTCACAAACCAGCGCTATTTTCCGATTCTTAAAAATCCTCAATTTCCCGAACTTCTGCCCTATTTCATTACAATTTCCAACGGCGATCCGGCTAAATCGGCGATTATTGCTGCCGGTAACGAACGAGTCGTGCGGGCGAGATTAGCAGACGGTCAGTTTTTCTACAAAGCAGACTTGGCAATGCCCCTAGAGGATTATTTGCCCAAGTTGGAAACAGTCACTTTCCAGGAAGATTTGGGGACTGTGCGCGCCAAGGTCGATCGGCTGTGCAAAATTGCCAGCCTCATCGCAAGTCAACTGCAAATCACAGCAGAAGAAAACTTACACATAGCAAGAGCAGCCTTACTTTGCAAAGCCGACCTCGTAACCCAAATGGTTTACGAACTTCCCGAAATGCAAGGAATTATGGGACAGAAATATGCTCTAGCTAGTGGCGAATCGGAAGCAGTAGCCACAGCGATTTTCGAGCATTATTTGCCCAAAGGTGCGGGCGACAATTTGCCCCAAACTATCACAGGTCAAATTGTCGGAATCGCCGACAAATTAGATACTTTAGTCAGCATCTTCGGGTTGGGAATGCTGCCGACTGGTTCCTCCGATCCTTTTGCTTTGCGGCGCGCAGCCAATGCGATAGTTAATATTATTTGGGCGGCTCAATTGCCAGTAAATTTGCACAAGTTACTCGCAGAAGTTGTTGCCGAATTTACTGCAATTCGCCCGGAAACAAGCCCGGAATTACTTTCACAATTATCAGAGTTTTTCCTGCAAAGAATTCGGACTTTGCTGCAAGAAGAAAAAAATATAGATTACGATTTGGTGAATGCAGTTTTGGGAGAAAATGACCCAGAATATACCGAACGGGCATTGCGAGATTTGTTGGATGCTTTGGAAAGAGCGCTTTTCTTGCAACAAATCCGCAATGACAATACATTGGATAAAATCTACGAAACTGTGAATCGTTCCACTCGTTTGGCGGCTCAGGGAGATTTGGATAAAGTTGGATTAGAACCGAAAACGGCGGTGAAACCAGAATTATTTCAAAAATCGTCCGAACAAGCTTTCTACGACGCTTTAGTGCAGTTAGTGCCGCAAACCCAGCTATCGAAGCAAACCCGAAATTACCAGCTATTGGTAGATAGTTTGACTGAAATTGCTCCGACTGTCGGCAACTTTTTCGACGGCCCAGAAAGCGTTTTGGTGATGGATTCTGACTCGGAAATTAAGCAAAATCGGTTGAATTTATTGGGGTTGCTGCGGAATCACGCCCGGGTGTTGGCTGACTTTGGGGCGATCGTGAAGGGTTAACAAACTCACGGTAAATCATCATGGTAGGGTGCGCAATGCGCACCTTACAATTTTTCAATACAAGCGATCGCAAATTAAGCCGAATGGCCAATAGCCAATAACCTATGCAAGGTTAAGATATAAACTTAGAAAACCAGGGAAATTCGCTCCATCACACACATAACGTATGCCGATCGCTCACATAATTGGATTAGGAAAATCAGGAATTGCCGCCGCCAGACTGCTAAAACGCGAAGGATGGGAAGTAACATTGAGCGATCGCTCATCTTCCCCAAATTTGCTAGAACAGCAACAAGAACTCACTAGCCAAGGAATTAACGTTGAGTTAGGTAAATCTTTTGAACCAGTTGAATCTACAGAATTAATAGTAGTAAGTCCAGGCGTTCCCTGGGATAGTCCAGCATTACTAAAAGCCCGAGAATTAGGCATTGAAACAATCGGAGAAATGGCTCTCGCGTGGCGTCATCTCAAATCTCCTTGGGTGGGAATTACTGGCACTAATGGCAAAACTACAACTACGGCTTTAATTGCTGCGATTTTTGCAGAAGCCGGGCTTTATGCTCCTGCTTGTGGCAATATTGGTTATGCTGCGTGCGAATTAGCTTTAGCCGAAAAACCACCGGATTGGGTAATCGCCGAAATCAGCAGCTACCAGATAGAATCCTCGCCGTCTGTAGCGCCGCGAATCGGAGTTTTGACGACTTTGACTCCGGATCACCTCAGCCGCCATAAAACTTTGGAAAATTACTACAGCATTAAAGCACATTTGCTGAAAAAGTCTGAGTTGCAAGTAATTAACGGTGACGATCCTGTTTTGCGGCAGCAAGGAGTTGACTTTTGGCCTGGTGCGTGTTGGACGAGTGTTAAAGGTGAAAAAGAAGTGTTGGGAAATGTAGCTTTTGGAGCTTACATTCAAGACGGTTGGGTAATCGCTCAAAGTGAGAAAATTCTGCCTGCTGAGTCTTTGCGGATGGTGGGAGAACACAATTTGCAAAATTTGTTAATGGCGGTGGCGGCGGCTAATTTGGCGGGGATAGATAAAAGCGCGATCGCCCAAGCAATTGCCAAATTTCCCGGAGTAGCCCACCGCCTCGAACATATCCGCACCTGGGAAGGCATAGATTTCATCAATGACAGCAAAGCGACTAATTATGACGCCGCGCAAGTCGGGTTGGCTTCGGTGAGCGCACCGGCGATTTTAATTGCCGGTGGTGACGCAAAAGAAGGGGACGATCGCGCTTGGATCGATACTATCAAGGCGAAAGCTGCTGCGGTGCTGTTAATTGGAGATGCGGCGGGTATGTTTGGCGATCGGCTAAAACAAGCAAATTACCACAATTGGGAAATTGTCGAAACAATGGAAAGAGCAATTCCGAGGGCGGCAGAATTAGGCAAACAAAACAGCGCTAAAGTAGTGCTGCTTTCGCCAGCTTGCGCCAGCTTCGATCAATACCAAAACTTTGAGGAAAGAGGCGATCGTTTCCGGCAATTATGCCTCGAAACCCTGATTTAACAGACACCAATCCTTACGGGGCGGGTAAATCGGCCAATTTATGCCTAAAACCAATAATCTCGCAAACCCGCCCCCACCCAACTGTCAATCAGAATTTACTGCTGTCTTCCAAACAGTCTTAATTCTATCCTGCTGCTCCCACTCTAACTCGCCAAAAACTATCATGATTTCCTCGTGAGTGAAATCAACAATTAGTGCAGCCAATTGAGCCACAGTTTCAGCTTCCAGCATGGCTATTTTCAACTTAGCCATTGCTTCTTTATTCATTGATAGTAAGGTTTGAATACTAACCTCCATTTCATTTTAATAGTGCGTGCAAATGTCTTTGAGTTGTGTATTAATCCTGGCAATTTGAGCCGCACTTATTTTAGCAGAATTGCCCGAGAATATTCTAAACTCTTTGTGACAAACGTCAGAGCGCAATTTTTCATCAATCTCCAGAATCTCCCCTTCCGAGGTTAAAAGTTTCTGCAACAAAATTGTAATTTCCTGTTCCAGTTGGCGATTTCCTTGCTCAAAAAAATCTTGAGAATTAGAACGGAACAAACCGCTATCGATTTGCTGAAGTTCGCTGCGTGTCAGCGATTGAGCCGAGACAGCCGCCGGGAATCCCAAAGATAGCGACAGCCACAAACTAAGAATTATCTGCTTGAGAATTCTCTTCATGACTTTTGAGGGAATTTTTTACCTCAGTTGGTTTTTCGTCTTCTGAGTCACTTGCTAACTCATCTTCTTGTTCGATTTTTTCTTGCCACTCGACAAGTTGCTGGAAAAGTTGCTGGTTAATTTCAAATACGGGTTGGTTGGTTTCTGACATATTGACTCCTGAAGGTTTTTGAAAGAGTTTGATTTACGGGTAAGGTGCGCAGTGCGCACCCGGAGTAAAGCTATGAAGTTTTCAGCAGCGACATGATGATTCCGGTAAACGAACCGCCCAGCAAAGCTAAAGTAGCTAAGGTACTAATGCCAAAACCCAGGGCTCTTTTTTCGGCGGCTTGATAGTAGCCCCAAGCAAACAAAATGCGTCCGATTATCCAAACTGCGCCGATTGCAGAACCCCAAATTGGGCTGATAAATTGCGAGAAAAGCCACAGCGAGGGCAAAAATAGAATCATTTGCTCTACGCTATTTTGCTGCACTCGCAATACTCGCTCAAAGTCTGGGTTTCCTGTCACCTGCGGGGGAGAAACTTTGTACTTGAATCTAGCTCTACCGACGTTTATGGTAACGATGAAATAGAGGAGTAATGCTGAGGCGGTAATGAGGCTTGGCCACAATGTGGCGTTGGTTTCTGCGAGCATGATTCGGGGATGATTCTAGTGGGGTAGATATGTTATGTCAAGTCCGGTTAATTACTTATCAATTCTATACGGGCATTGGGCATTGGGCATTGGGCATTGGGCATTGTCGCACAAAAGTATTATAACTATTCAACCGGACATGGTATTAATTATAAGTCAAAAGGAAGAAGGAATATTAATTACCCTATGCCCGATGCCCTATGCCCGATGCCCTATGCCCCATTCCCAATCAATGCAATAACTCCTCTAGTTTTTGCTGGTTCCACAAATACTGATAAAGCCCTGTTTGTCCTACTAATTCTTTGTGGGTTCCCACTTGCACAATTTCTCCTTTTTCCATGACAAAAATGCGATCGGCAGTCGCAGCCGCCGACATTTGATGGGAGATAAAGATGACTGTTTTGCGATCGGTTCCGGTTGCCAAGTTGTGCAATATATCGCTAGCAGTTTGATTGTCAACGCTGGACAGAGCGTCATCCAAAATTAACACTGGAGCGTCAACTAGCAAAGCCCTAGCTAAGGCTGTCCGCTGCCGCTGTCCACCGGATAATGTGATGCCGCGCTCGCCGACAATTGTTTTGTACTCCTGGGGAAAATTGAGAATTTCGGGGTGGATTTGCGCTTGTTTAGCTACTGCTTCAATCTCTGGTTGTTCTGCTAAGGGATTGCCGTAGCGGATGTTATTTTTGATGCTAGTACCGAACAAAAAGCTTTCTTGGGGCACGTAGGCGATCGCCCCGCGCAACTCCTTCAATTTTACCTCGGTAATATCCTGTTCGTCTACAAATAACTGACCTGGAGCGATATTTAGCAAGCGCGGCAGTGCATTAGCTAAGGTTGATTTGCCAGAACCGATCGCACCAACGATTGCGACAGTCTCTCCGGGCTTTATGGTAAAATTAACGTCCTTGAGCGCGGATGTCTTCGCACCGGGATAGGTATAGTTTAAATGGCGGGCTACTATTTGGCCGATTACTGGAGTTGGCAGTTCCACTGCACCGGGAGTATCCTTAATTTTCGGTTCTACGGTTAGGATAGATTCGATGCGATCGACACTGACTTCTCCTCGCTGGTAAGCAGTAATTGTGAAACCCAACAGCGCCGTCGGAAATACCAAACGCTCGACATAAATCAGCAGCGCCACAAAATCGCCGATGCTGATTTCGCCCTTAGCAATTGCGCCGCCGCCTGCTGAAAGCAGCACCAACAAACTGATGCTTGCCAAACCGCCCAGCAGCGGAAAAATAAAGTTTCTAGTTTGTGCTAATTCCAAATTAGCATCCAACAATTTTTGGTTGCAATCAGCAAAAGCTCGGCGTTCGTTCTCTTCTTGAGCGTAGATTTTAATTACGGACATCCCACTCATATCCTCTTGAATTAAATCGCTCATTGCGGATAATTCTTCTTGGACGGCTAACTGTTGGATGCGCAGTTTGTCGCTAAATAACTGCACCAAAACGAGCATTAAAGGATAAACGGCGATCGCCAATAATGTCAACCGTACATCAATCCCCAGCATTACCGGCAAACTCAAAGCATAAGCAAATGCTGTATTCGCCAAACTCAGCACCGCAAAACCTACCAAGCGGCGAATATTGTCCAAATCGGAAGTAGCGCGGTTAATTAAATCTCCTACTGTATTGACGGCAAAATAAGACGGTTCTAATGTTAATAAATGATTAAATATTTGCTGTTTGAGGTCAAATTCTACTTGACGCCCGACGCCAAACAGCAGAATTCGCGACACCATCCGAATTACCCACATGATTGAGGCGAGAATCAGAATCAGCACTACGTAATTGAAAACTTGGTCAAATTTGGTCGCAACTTGGAGAGTGTCAACTGCATTGCGAATCAGCAGGGGAATGTAAACGCCCACAGCATTGACAAGTAACAGCGAAAACACGCCCCAAAATGTGGGTTTCCAGTGCGGGCGCATATAAGAACCGAGTTTTTGCAGTCGAGAATAACGAGCCATAGGTAGAAGGAAGAAGGAAGAAGGAAGAAGGAAGAAGGAAGAAGGAAGAAGGAAGAAGGAAAACTTGATTAATAAATGTGACAAATCACATTATATCTGTGGGACACGATATCTGTGGATACACGATATCTGTGGATACACGATATCTATGAGGACACGGCAGTGCCGTGTCCCTACAGCGGGTAGGTAGGGACACGGCAGTGCCGTGTCCTTAGCCACCCCAAGCGATCGCCCAAATCCCCAATCCGCCCCTACAATCCCCCGCAGCGTTGGGACGATCGTACTTCTAAAATCGATCGACTTAGCACTCAGCCTCAGAGAGTGCTAAATTTGCTAATGTAAGCGATCGGAGACAAACATGACCAAAATAGTTGCATTTGGTGACAAATCTCGGCGGGCACTAGAACGCGGCGTGAATCAACTCGCTGATGCTGTCCGCATCACCTTGGGCCCCAAAGGCCGGAACGTCCTATTGGAAAAGAAGTACGGCGCTCCCCAAATCGTTAACGACGGTATCACCGTTGCTAGGGAAATCGAACTCGAAGATCCGCTGGAAAATGCCGGCGCTCGCTTAATTCAAGAAGTCGCTTCCAAAACTAAAGATATCGCAGGCGACGGCACTACAACCGCGACGGTGATCGCTCAATCCCTGATCCGCGAAGGTTTGAAGAATGTCGCAGCAGGCGCAAATCCAGTCGCGCTGCGCCGGGGTATTGAAAAAACGATCGCCCACTTGGTGCTGGAAATTGCCAAATTGGCGAAACCAGTCGAAGGATCTGCCATTGCTCAGGTCGCCACTATCTCCGCCGGTAACGACGAAGAAGTTGGCCAAATGATTTTTCAAGCAATGGAAAAAGTCACCAAAGACGGCGTAATTACTGTAGAAGAGTCGAAATCTCTGACTACAGAATTGGAAGTTGTCGAAGGGATGCAGTACGATCGCGGTTATCTTTCACCGTATTTTGTTACCAACACCGATCGCATGGAAGTTGAGTACGAAAACGCTCGCCTCCTGATTACCGACAAAAAAATTAGCTCGATTCAAGAATTAGTCCCAATTCTCGAAAAAATCGCCCGCACCGGTCAAGCGCTGATCATTATCGCCGAAGATATTGAAGGCGAAGCTTTGGCAACTTTGGTGATCAACAAAGCTCGCGGCGTATTGAACATCGCAGCTACCAAATCTCCAGGATTTGGCGAACGTCGCAAAGCTATGCTTCAAGATATCGCCGTTCTCACCGGCGGCCAACTGATTTCCGAAGAAGTCGGACTCAGCATCGATACCGCAACGCTAGAAATGCTCGGTACCGCCCGCAAAATTACGATCGACAAAGAAAACACGATCATTGTTTCTGGCGAAGAACACAAAGCTGACGTATTGTCACGGATCGAGCAAATCCGCAAGCAGCTAGAAGCGACGGATTCCGACTACGATAAGGAAAAATTGACCGAACGCATTGCCAAACTCGCTGGCGGTATCGCTGTAATTAAAGTAGGCGCAGCTACCGAAACCGAGCTCAAAGACCGCAAACTGCGGATTGAAGATGCTCTCAACGCTACTAAAGCTGCTGTGGAAGAAGGTATCGTCGCTGGAGGCGGTACGACGCTGATTTACCTGATTGGCAAGATAGATGCGATCAGAAATACTTTAGATGCTGAAGAGCAAGTAGGCGCTGATTTGGTTGCGAAAGCTTTGGAAGCGCCTTTGCGTCAAATCGCTGATAATGCCGGCGTTGAAGGTTCGATCGCGATCGAGCGCGTGCGCGGTAGCGAGTTAAACTTTGGCTACAACGCTCTTACCGACGTGTACGAAGATATGATTGCGGCCGGGATTGTTGACCCGGCTAAGGTTGTGCGATCGGCTTTACAAAATGCCGGTTCCATTGCTGGCATGGTTTTGACCACTGAAGCTGTGATTGTCGAAAAACCTGAGAAGAAAAAAGCCGGCGGCGACATGGGCGACATGGGCGGCATGGGCGGCATGGGCGGCATGGGCGGCATGGGTGGCATGGGCGGCATGGGCGGCATGGGCGGCATGGGCGGCATGGGCATGATGTAGTTTTCAGCCCTCCAGGTGCGCAGTCCGCACCTAACCCATTAGTCTGTAGGGTGCGCACTGCGCACCTTACTTACCCGATCCACCGACTAATATTTTTCCCAATCTCCCCCTCTCCGTTTCTCCCAATCTCCCCCTCTCCCTTTTGTATCCGATACGTCTTGTTAAAAAAAATACCATCTGCTCTAATTAAGTTATATTCATAAAAATACTATTTTTTTAAATTATTTGTATAATATGGAACTGCGCCGAAAATTGCACCGAGAACCGCCGCAGTCGATCGCGCAAAAATATTTTAGTAAGTTAAACTAACTTTAGGAAAATTTTACAGCTTAACTTGCAAGTGATGAAAAAATACCCATGCAGGAAGTTATCAACTTGTTTCAGTCTTTTTTCTTTAACTCTGTTGATGCTTTCCTAGAGTGCGATCGACAGCAAAAATACCTATCGATCAATCCTGTTGCTGCTGCTTGGATGGGATTAGATGCTGATGAAATACTTAACAAAACTCATCAGGAATTATTAAAATTATATCCCAGTAATGCAGCTCTCAAAAACATCATTTCGCAAATTGATTCTTGCCTGCAACAAGTATTTATCACAGGTGAAAAAAAGCTGGCAATTCACGAGGTGACAGCGGCAGACGGCGGGATTAAAATTTACGAAACGGCTTACACGCCGGCGATGGATGCCGACAGCAACCAGATGCGGGTTTTCGGCGTTGGTAGAGATATCACCAGGCATTATCGCTGGCAGCAGCAGAAAACTCAACAGTTGCGCCGATCGAATCATTTACTGTGGTTGAATGCAGCTAACAGTCCTCTGGCAATGGTGGGCTGGGATGAAGATTTTCGGATTGTTCAGTGGTCGAAACGCGCTGAAGAAATCTTTGGCTGGACATCGGATGATATGATGGGCAAGCAGTTCGGGGATTTGGATTTGGTTTGCGAGGAAGATAGAGATGCGGTAAGCGCGATCGAACTCGAACTGGCATCCGGCAGCGGCAATACTTCAATCAACCGCAACTATACTAAAAGCGGGCAAGTCATTTGGTGTCGGTGGTTTAACTCAATTATTCGCAGCGGTGACACTTTTACCGTGCTTTCATTGGTGGAAGACATCACCGATCGCAAACGGTTGGAAGCAGAAAAAGCCCAAGCTTCTCGCCTTACATCAATGGTAGCCGATGTCGGTATTGCCCTCACCAAACATCCTCAAGATATCCTGCTTCCCTGCTGCGAGGCAATGGTGCAAAATCTGGATGTCGCCTCTGCTGAAATTTGGGCTTTTAACTCTCAAGATAATGTTTACCAATTGCAAGCAGTATCGGGAATTTACAGCCGCACAGGCGATCGGGCGAAATTCATTGAAAATAAGGTTAACTCGATCGCTCAACAGCAAAAACCGCAATTTGACTGCGGATTTGAACTGAAGGATTTTGGACTCCCAGATGCAGAATCCCCAGCAGCAGCAGAAAATTCCGAAATAGCAATTATCAAAAGCAGTCCAAATCCGAAAAATTGCCAAATTCCCCAGCAAATTCTCACCTTCGCCGGCTACCCTTTAATAGTCGAATCACGGCTGGTGGGAGTCATGGTAGTTATCAGCCACCAACCGCTGACAGAACCGTTTCAGGAAACTTTAGCATCCGTTGCCGATGTCATTGCTCTAGGCATCGAACGCAAGCGCGCAGAAGCTGAATTGAAAGCAGCGAGAGCGTTCCTCAATTCGGTAGTAGAAAATCTGCCTGTGGGAGTGTTTGCTAAAGATGCTTCTTCGCTAAAATTTGTGTTGTGGAATAAAGCGGGAGAAACGATCGCAGGTGTTACTTCTCAAGAGGCGATCGGCAAAAATGACTATGATATTTATCCCAAAGAACAAGCTGATGTTTTCGCCGCTCAAGACAGGGAAATATTGACCGGTCATCGCAACCAATCTGCTGTTAAAGACATAGCCGAAGAACCGATCCAAACTCGCCACAAAGGTATGAGAATACTGCATACCCGCAAAGTGCCAATTCTCGACGCTAAGGGTCAGCCTCAGTACGTTTTGGGGATTACCGAAGATATTACCGAACGCAGGCAGGTAGACGAAAGCGTGCGCCTCTACGACCAAATTGTTGAGAATATGCAAATTGGTTTGTACGTCTACCATTTAGAAAATACAGACGATGATAGCACTCTGAGGGCGATCGCCTCGAATCCTGCGGCTACCAGGTTTACCGGATTAGAAATGGCCGACGTTTTGGGCATGACAATCGACGAAATTTTTCCCCATTTGCGATCGAAAAACATTCCCCAAGCATTTGCTTCAGTGATTATCGGTCAAAAAGCTGTAGAATTAGAAGATATTGACTGCGATGAATCCGGCAGAATAACTCGCGCTTTTTCGATTAAAGCCTTTCCATTACCTAACAACTGCGTCGGCGTTGCTTTTGAAAATATTACAGCTCGCAAGTGCCTAGAATTAGAACTACAGGTAGCTTTGGCACAAACCGAACGTTCCGAACAACTGCTGCGCACGGTAATTGACAAAACTAGCGACTGGATTTTTGCCAAAAACAAAAATTTTAGCTATATTTTGGCTAACAAAAGTTTCGCTCAGGCGATCGGCAAGACAGTCGCAGAAATACTTGGTAAATCAGATTTGGAATTGGGATTTTCCGAAGACATAATATTTGGTAATGCCACCAAAAAAATCCGAGGAATCCGCGCAGATGACGCCGCTGTACTGACGGGCGAAATCATCCACAATCCCTCAGATCCGGCAACTGTGGCTGACGGTTCAGTACATATTTTTGATACCCAAAAACTTCCCCTGCGCGACGCTGAAGGTAATGTATTTGCAGTCCTAGGCTTCGCTCACGATATCACAGAGCGCCATAAATCGGAAGCGGATTTACGCAGGAGTGAAGCCAGATTTCGCTCTTTGGTAGCTAATATTTCTGGAGTAGTTTATCGCTGGCGGTGCGATTTTTCCACAAGTTTTATTAGCGATGCTGTTTACTCAATAGCTGGCTATCCTCCTGCGGATTTTATTTCACCTTTGGACAAGGGAGGGCGGACTTTTGCTAGCATTATTTACCCGGAAGATTTGGCAAAAGTAGAAGCAACAATTAGGCAAGCAATAGAAAACAAACAGTCTTATAATTTGGAATACCGCTTGCTAGCAGCAGACAGCACGGTTAAATGGGTGTGGGATAAAGGTTCTCCAGTGTTTGACGCAGATGGGAGCGTTTGCTATTTGGACGGGGCGATTTTTGATATTAGCGATCGCTACTGCGCAGAAGAAGCACTGCGCCAAAAAACTTCCGAGTTGGAAGCTGTCTTTTTAGCACTGCCCGATTTGTATTTTCGCCTCAATGCTGACGGCATTATTTTAGATTATTTGTCAGGAAATTCATCGGATTTGTACTTAAGTCCCGAGTATTTTGTGGGCAAACGAATGATCGATGTATTGCCGGCAACCGCCGCCCGCCAATTCGAGCTGGCAATGCTTGAAGTTTCCGAAAGCAGAACTCCAGTTAATATAGAGTATACCCTAGCAATGCCAGCAGGAGAAGAAATTTTTGAAGCGAGATTGCTGCCTTTTAACTCGAATCAGTCGATCGTTATCGCCCGCAATATTACCAACCGCAAACAGGCCGAATCTCAATTAAAACAGAAAAATTACCAGCTAGAACAAACATTGAAACAATTAGGCAGGACTCAAGCTCAACTAATTCAAGCGGAAAAAATGTCTAGTTTGGGACAGCTAGTTGCGGGAATTGCTCACGAAATTAATAATCCTGTCAGTTTTATCTATGGCAATATCATTCACGCTAGTGAGTATGCCAAAAACTTGCTCCAACTGTGCAGTTTGTACCAAGAACATTACCCGGAACCTGTTTCTAAGATCGCGGATTTTGTTGAGGAAATAGAAGTGGAATTCATGAATCAGGATTTCCCGCATTTGCTGAAGTCAATAGAAACCGGAGCCGATCGCATTCGCGAAATTGTTGTGTCTTTGCGGAACTTTTCCCGCCTGGAAGAATCAGACCTTAAGCGTGTTAATATTCACGAAGGAATTGACAGCGCTTTGTTGATTTTGCAACACAGACTTAAAGAAAACGGTAAAAATCGTAATATTGAAATAGTTAAAGAATATGGGAAACTGCCACCAGTACAGTGCTATGCCGGACAGTTAAATCAAGTGTTTATGAATATAGTAAGTAATGCGATTGATGCTTTAGCGGATGTCAGAAATAGAAAGCTGGAATTGGCGAGTGCAACGGATGTTGAGCGACCAAATTGTCCGAGTTTATCTTTGGGTTGCGAGGGATTGCCTTCGATTCGGATTCGCACGGAGGTTTTGGAAAACAATCGGGTGGCGATCGCCATTTCAGATAACGGCTCGGGAATGCCAGAATCTGTTAAGTCTCGGATATTCGATCCATTTTTTACGACTAAACCAGTCGGTAAAGGTACTGGTTTGGGATTGTCTATCTCTTATCAGATTGTCGTGGAAAGACACGGGGGCGCGCTGCGGTGCACGGATGCGCCGGGAGGAGGGACTGAATTTGCGATCGAGATTCCAATTCGGCAAAGGTAAACCATCAGTTGACAGTTGTCATTTAAAATCGATCGTTTTACAGGAAAAATGATAATCTAATTAAAGATACTAAAACTCGGAAATATCAACATGGTACATAAAGAGATAACTACTTCTAGTGCTGTTGCAAAACCAATTAAAGATGATGATGATTCCTACGTTGACTATTTTTATGACGATCCAGGGGCGCCACCGGGAACTCTTGATTTAGAACCCGATGCGCCGCCTCCTGAGATTGTATTAATTGACTATTGCGAGGCAACAGCTACTCGCTCCAACTTGGCAAATCCTCAAGAAGCTGTTGCGTATTTAGATACAGAATCAGTGTCTTGGGTTGATATGCTGGGATTGGGAAACAAAGAAACTTGGCGGCAAATGGGTGAAGTTTTTAATTTGCATCTGATGGCTCAAGAAGATGTAGTTAATGTTCCCCAGAGACCGAAGGTTGTAGATTATGAAGGTCACCTGTTAATTATTGCTTGGATGGTGATGGTACACCCAAAACTAGATAATTTTCATAAAGAACAAGTAAGTTTAATTTTAGGGAAACATTACCTGCTAACTGTTCAGGAAGAACCGGACTATGATTGTTTTGGCCCCGTGCGCGATCGCATTCGCAAAGGACAAGGAATTATCCGCAAACACGGAGCAGATTATCTGGCTTATACTCTCCTAGATTCGATTATCGATGGATTTTTTCCAGTATTAGAAGTGTACGGAGAGCGCATTGAAGAGCTGGAGGATGAAGTGGTGGCACGGCCGACTCGGAAAACCTTGGAAAAAATCTATAAAATCCGCAGAGAATTGCTGACGCTGCGCCGCGCAATTTGGCCGCAGCGGGATGCAATTAACACGCTAATTCGCGATGGCAGCGATTTGATTAGTCCGGAGGTGCGAATTTACCTGCGCGACTGTTACGATCACACGGTGCAGGTGATGGATATGGTGGAAACTTACCGGGAATTGTCTTCTGGTTTGATGGATGTTTACCTGTCTTCTGTGGGCAATAAAATGAATGAAATCATGAAACTGCTGACAGTGATTTCTAGCATTTTTATTCCTCTAACTTTTGTGGCGGGAATTTACGGTATGAATTTTAATACTGAAAAATCTCCTTTTAATATGCCAGAGTTGAGCTGGTATTTGGGCTATCCGCTTTGTTTGGTGCTGATGGGAACGATCGCCTCGGGTTTAGTTTACTTTTTCTGGCGGCGCGGCTGGTTTGAAAACTTTTCTACTCTCAAAGATGATTGAAATCTAAAATCCTCAATTGATTGACGGACGATCGCGTATAATACATCCGGGGAAAAAGTAGGCGCAGGCGGTTGCGGATTGGCGAAAGCTGGTCTGAGGAAAGTCCGGGCTCCCGAAAAACCAAACTTGCTGGGTAACGCCCAGTGCGAGCGATCGTGAGGATAGTGCCACAGAAAGATACCGCCCCCCGATTTTAGATTTTAGATTTTAGATTTTAGATTGCATCGAAAATTGAGAATCGAAGCTCTAAAATTGGTAGGGGTAAGGGTGCAAAGGTGCGGTAAGAGCGCACCAGCAGCATCGAGAGGTGCTGGCTCGGTAAACCCCAGTTGGGAGCAAGGTCGGAGGGACTATGGTTGGTTTTTTACCAGTTCCGTTTTTTGGTACCGCTTGAGGCGTCTGGTAACAGGCGTCCCAGATAGATAACTGCCCTCGAAAACTGCTTGCAGTTGAGAGAACAGAACCCGGCTTATGTCCGACTTTTTCCCCCCCAAATCCTCAGAGAAGGAGAGTGGGGGAGGGGGAGAGTGGGAGAGAAGGCGAGGGGGAGAATTTTTAGATATTTTTATAGTTAGGTGAGATATACCAAAGAAATGCCCAATGCCCAATGCCCAATGCCCAATTCCCAATTCCCTATTCCCTATTCCCTATTCCCTATTCCCTATTCCCTATGAATTTGATTTATCCGGGTCGCCAAAAGCAACTTGAAATATTAATAGAAAAATTGGGGCTATCGAAGGATGCTTCCATAAAATGGCATCTCGTCAATTTAGCTTTGACTCATGCGAGTGCGTCTGCTAAGGCAAATTACGAGCAACTAGAGTTTGTCGGCGATGCTGTGGTGCGGCTGGCGGCGTCGGAATTGCTGTTTGAGATTTATCCCGACTGTACGGTGGGAGAATTTGCGGCTATTCGATCGATCTTGGTGAGCGATCGCATTCTGGCTAAAATCGCTGACGGTTACGGGTTCGATCGCTATTTAATTGTTTCCAGCAGCGCCGCCGCCGACAAAACAGGCGCCGAGCCTCGCCTCGCCGATGCTTTGGAAGCCTTACTCGCCGCGCTTTATTTGAGTGTCAATACCTTAGAACTAATTCGCCCTTGGCTCGATCCTCACTTTCAACGCCTAGCGACGGAAATTCGCAGCGATCCGGCCCGCCAAAACTATAAAGCTGCTCTCCAAGAGTTGACTCAAGGCAAATACAAAAGTTTGCCGAAATATAGCGTGCAAGAAACGGGGACAGTCCAGGGCGGCGAGGATCGTTTTACGGCAGAAGTTGAGATTCAGGGAGAGTTGGTAGCAGAGGGAAAAGGTCGATCGATCAAAGCGGCCGAACAATCAGCAGCTCAGGCAGCTTTTAATAAATTAGTTAATAGTCAGTAGTCATTGGGGAATTGGGCATTGGGCATTGGGCATTGGGCATTGGGCATTGGGAATTTTTAGTATTAAATAACACAAATAATTTACAAAATATGCTATGATTGATGTGCGATTTTTGCAATTATAATTAATGAAAATCGGAATAGCTGTATTGGGTGCGGGACGCTGGGGAGTTAACTTAATTCGCAACTTTATCGAACATCCCAACAGCGAAGTTTTAGCGGTGATAGACCCGAATCGAGATTCATTGGCGGCCGTCAAAAAACAGTTTAATCTCGATGATTCGGTGATTTTAGCTACTGAATTGTCTCAATTGCCAGGATTGCCGGGACTGGATGCTGTGGCGATCGCCACTCCAGCTTCCACACACTACACCCTCGCAGCAGCAGCCCTAAAACAAGGCTACCACGTTTTAGTAGAAAAACCGCTCGCCCTCAACCTCAGTGAAGCAATAGAACTCTGCCAATTAGCAGAAAAATACCAGCGGCAACTTTTCGTTGACCACACTTATCTGTTTCATCCAGCAGTCGATCGAGGTAAAACAATTATTCAACAGCATCAACTCGGAAAATTGCGCTACGGTTACGCCCAGCGCACCCATTTTGAACCAGTGCGGCACGACGTTGATGCCCTTTGGGACTTGGCCGTTCACGATATCGCTATCTTTAATACTTGGCTCGGACAAACCCCAATTCAAGTAAGGGCGATCGGAACTGTATTTCCCAAGGAAGAAGGAAGAAGGAAGAAGGAAGAAGGAAGAAGGAAGAAGGAAGAAGGAAGAAGGAAGAAGGAAGAAGGGGGAGGGAATAAGGAAGAGGGAATAAATCAAGAAGAAGTAGCAGCAGCAGAAATTGAAAATCAATTTGCTCCTTCACCGATGACTGCTAATCCTTCAGAAGGACTAGCGGATTTAGTTTGGGTAACGCTGACTTATCCCGACGGATTTCAAGCATTCATTCACCTGTGCTGGCTCAATCCCGACAAACAACGGCGCTTGACAGTTGTTGGGAGTTTGGGAACATTGATTTTTGATGAAATGTCACTAGAAACTCCGCTGATTTTGCAGCACGGAAATCACAATCGTGGGGACAAGGAGGATAATTATTTTGAAAGTGCGTTAGCGAAGTCCGCCCCTACGGGGGCTGCGCCAACGAAGAGGATCGCACCGCAGCCAACGGGCCTCAGACACCGCGAAGTATTGAACTTAGAACCGGCAGAACCGCTGCGGCGAGTGTGCGATCGCTTCCTCAACTGCGTGCAAACAAATAGTCCCTGTCCTACCTCTTCCGGTTCTGCTTCCGTCGAATTAATCCGCATTCTCAGCGCTTTGAGCAAATCCCTCGAACTCGGCGGACAGCCCCTAGTACCATTTTAGATATGGAAAATCACTCATAACTTTTAAAATTTCCATTTTCCGTTACCAAGTCCTGGCTGTGAAAATAAAAACTTGACTGCTGATTATTAATAGGCAAATAAATCATCACCGAAGTACCTTGATTTACACCAGCGCTGTGCAGGGTAATGCTTCCGATCATAGATTCCATTATCCTTCGGGAAATAGCCAAGCCCAAACCGTTACCGCCAAACTTGCGAGTTGTAGAACCATCAGCCATCACAAAAGGTTGAAACAATTTTTGCTGCTGCTCGGGATCGATACCAATTCCGGTATCTTTAACTGTCACCACTACCCAATCGTTTTGACCGCTGTGAGCTAACGCACTTTCGGCACTACCGTTAAAACTACCTGAATTATTCCTCGATTCCAGGCGTACAGATATACTAATGCTGCCCGACTCAGTAAACTTAACGGCATTGCTCAACACATTTAAAAACACCTGTTTCAGCTTCTCTGGATCGGCATGAACAATAATCGGATCGTGAGGTTCTGGCAAGCTTAACTTCAAACCTTTTTCCTCAATTTGAGGTGCTTGCAAATCGATCGCGTCTTCCAGAACCTGAATAATATCAACGACTTCTAACATCAGGGAAAACGTGCCAGCTTCGATTTTAGCAATGTCCAAAATATCATTAATAATATTCAGCAATTGCATTGACGAGTCGTGAGCCCGCTGCAAGAACTCCATCTCTTCATCTCGGTCATCGCAGTAGCCGTCCCGCACAATTTGAATAAAACCGATAATTCCGTTGAGCGGCGTTCTCAATTCGTGAGAAATATTGCCCAAAAATTCATTTTTTAACTGATTGGCAACTTGCGCTTCCTTGGTTGCGACTTCCAATTCACTCGCCCAGGATCTGAGGCGCTGCACCATGCTATTGAGTGCTTCTGATAGTTGATTGAATTCTCTTATTTGGAAATTTTGCGGCACTGCCTGCGGCGCTTCAGTATCCACTTTCAGCGCGTAGTCTCTCAGTTTTTCCAAAGGACGCGCCAAGTCGCGAGACAGATATAAAGTCGCGACAACACTAGCAGCAACCAAACCCACAATTAAATTAAATAAAACTTGCTGAATTTCTTCTAAACCCGAGAGAGCGTAATCTAAACGAGAGACAGCTAAAATAATCCACTTGCTGTTCTCTTTTTTAGTTGAAGGACTCGGAATAGCAGCATATCCTGCGAGCAACTCTACACCATTTCTTTCAAATGAAAATAGGTGGAGAAAAGCTTGTCCGCCAGCGATCGCCCTTCTGACAATGCTTTTTAGTCGATCGGCATCTGCCTCGGCGTCGATATTGCGACCTACGCGGTTGATATTCGGGTGCGCCAAAATTGTCCCATCTTGGTCGATCGCCACCGTGTAGCCCGCTAGAGACCCCTTGGGAGAACTGGTTTGCACCGGCAGAGCCGACTGCAAACTCAAAGCATAACTCAACTGCCGGCTGTTGCCCCGACGAATGTAAACAGGAGCGCTCAACACCAAACTCACTTGGCTGTCGCGGCCTTCTTTACCCGCATCTGGAAAATCCTCACTACCCGCAGCCACCTTTTTGCCGTTTGCCTTACCCTCTCGCTGATTCGGCCACGACAGACTGATGTAAACGCTCTTGTCGTCAAGTAGCGTTTGCTGCTGCTGCACAGGCGGCCAAAAATTAGCAGGGAGCGACTGAATCGGCTGCTGTCCGCAAGTGCTGGCAATCACTTGATTTGTCTGTAAATTAGTCAATTGCAAGCAATCCACCTGGGCTGGCAACCGCTGCCCTAATTGCGCGATAAACTTTTGATAATCCTTCGGCTCTACAGACTGCAACATCAAATTTTCCGAAGCCCCGATCAGATTCGACTTCAGCGATTTCGCCCACTGTTCAATAGTTTCTGCCTTTCTGACTGCACTTTCTGTCAAATTTTGACGAGCTGTTTCCAGAAGCGTCGATCGTGCCTTGCGATAGGTAACATACTCCCCCACCAGTAGAACAGGCACGCTGAGCAACAAAATCCGCGACAGTAAAATACGGCGAAAGGATGATTGACCTAACTTAACCATAGGACATATCTAACTAAATTAAGGTGCAACACCCAACAGCGACCATGCAATAAACCAGACCGAAAGCGTGAATCTATCTAGGGTGCTGGGCCGATCGGACAACACAGCTTCAAAACAACATTTAAACACAATTATAGAAGCCACTGTCTCAATCTCGATTCTAAGTGTCTTGACTTAAAAATACTCGGCAATTTGTTTGGCAAATGCCTGTGATTTCAGTCACACTTCCCTCCTCAATCCCGATCTCAAGTTGCACCCTATCGCCAGAAGGCAAAATCTTCGATCTCCGAAAACTGCGGGTTCTGACCCCATTCTTTTGATAGAATCGCATGGATGGGATCTTGAGCCGAGGTAAAAGGCACAAAGCTCTGTTTCGGACTTCTTCTTTCTGAATGCCTTCGACAGATGCCGCATCGAATGGGCGATTAGAGATTTTGCACTCACTGAAAGATTTATTTTCACATCGGATTGATTGGGCAACAACCATTCAGGTGTCAAACAATGAGACGATCGAGATGCCGATCGACTCTCACAACCCCGCAGGTGACGAACCTTCGCGCAAACAGTCCACCCACACTCCGTAAATTTGCGGTCTCGGCAATAGTCGCCCTAGCTCGATCGATGAAAAAAAACTCCAGCAATTATACGTATTATTACACAAACGACCGTCCCAGATATCATCACGCTTATTTGATATCTCCGCTTTTAGAAATGCTGACCACACTTCAGCAGGCCAGCGAGACCAAACTCCGGGTATTGGATCTCGGCTGCGGAAATGGCAGTCTCAGTCACGTCATCGCAGAGCACGGCTGCGAAGTTGTCGGCGTTGACACTTCTGCACCCGGAATAGCCATCTCCCGTCAAAGTTTCCCCGAATGTCAGTTTCTCCAAGCTGATATTTACGAACTCCCAGATAGCGATATGCTGCACTCATTTGATGTTGTGTTAGCCATTGAAGTAATCGAACACTTACTTTATCCGAAAGAACTCGCAAAGGCTGCTAAAAAATGCCTCAATCCCGGAGGAAGGCTAATTATTTCCACACCCTATCACGGCTATGTAAAAAACCTCGCCTTAGCTGTTTCTGGAAAACTAGACAAGCATTTCACTGTACTTTGGGATAACGGTCATATTAAATTCTTTTCCGTGGAAACGCTGACCAAATTATTAACATCTGAAGGATACACCGACATTAAGTTTAAATTTGGCGGTCGGTGTCCCTATCTTTGGAAATCAATGTTATGCTCAAGTAGATGCCCGGGAGAATGATAAAAGAGTGTAATTTTTGAGTGTGAATCTTCAGTCAACTAAGTTTTATGAACAAAAATTATGCAAATCCTCTATAGCGATCCTAAATCATTTGTGAAATTCTTCTTACTCCCTCCCCTTAGTAAGGGGAGGGTTGGGGTGGGGTGAAAAATTTACGACTCATTTAAGATTGCTCTATATGTAGGTTGCGCCGGGAGCGTACATTACTGCTATAAGTAGCGTGTTCAACCGCTTTTCACCGAAGTCATAACGAATTGAAAAACATCGCTCGTGAAAAGTAAAAAATAAGTTTCGTAGGGTAAAAATAAAATGATTGTTGGCGTTTGGATATTAGGCGATCAACTTTGGCAGGAGCAAGCCGCTCTCAACCGCGCGATCGATGACAAATCTTCTCTACCCGTAATTTTAATTGAATCTTGGCATCACATTCAACAGCGCCCCTACCACCGACAAAAATTAGTATTAATTTGGTCGGCAATGCGGCACTTTGCTGAAGAATTGCGCGGCGCGGGCTGCCAAGTCACTTACACAACGTCGGGCGACTTTGAAACACCTCTCAAAGCTTGGATTCAATCTCACAATATCACCGAATTGCGAGTAATGGCGCCGAACGATCGACCTTTTTTACAACTGGTTCAAAATTTGCAACTTCCCTGTCAATTAACCATCGTTCCCAATAATCAATTTCTGTGGACAGAAACAGAATTCAAAGATTGGGCATCAGGCCGCAAACGTTTGTTGATGGAAGACTTCTATCGAGCTAGCCGCAAGCGTTTCCAAGTTTTAATGGATGGGAATCAACCTGTCGGAGGTAAGTGGAATTTTGACAAAGAAAATCGCCAGCCACCAAAAGGCAAATTGAATACACCGAAAGCTCTCTGGTTTGAACCCGATGCCATAACTCAAGAAGTTATCAAACAAGTTAAATCTCTATCTTTGCCAACTTACGGGGATGTTGAACCTTTTCGCTGGGGGGTGACGCGAGAGCAAGCATTGCAAGTATTAGATAATTTCATCGAACAGCGTCTGCCAACTTTTGGCCCTTATCAAGACGCGATGGTAACGGGGGAAGAAACAATGTGGCATTCCCTGATTTCTCCGTATCTCAATATTGGCTTGCTGCATCCTTTAGAAGTTATTCAAGCCGCCGAAATAGCCTACCTCGACAATGACTTAGATTTAAATGGTGTCGAAGGTTTTATCCGGCAAATTCTCGGCTGGCGAGAATACATTCGTGGTGTTTATTTTTATGTGGATGCTGATTATTTTCAGAAGAATTGGTTCAACCACACTCAGCCTCTGCCGGAGTTTTTTTGGGATGCTAGCAAAACTGATATGAACTGTTTGCATCAAGTTTTAACTCAAGTCGAAGATAGCGGTTACGCGCACCACATCCAGCGGTTGATGATTTTGAGCAATTTTGGTCTAATTGCGGGAATCTCGCCCCAGGAGCTAGAAAACTGGTTCCACAGTGCGTTTGTTGATGCCTACGACTGGGTAATGCAGACTAATGTGCTGGGTATGGGTTTGTTTGCTGATGGCGGTGTGTTGGCGTCGAAACCCTACGCTGCGAGTGCGAATTACATCAATAAGATGAGCGATTATTGTCGGGGGTGCAAGTTCGATCGCCAAGTTCGATCGGGCGACAACGCTTGTCCGTTCAATTTTTTCTACTGGGACTTCCTGGCGCGCCACCGCGATAAACTTCAGTCGATCGGTCGCATGAGCTTTATCCTAGCCAACCTCGACAAAATGTCACCCCAAGAATTGGCTACCATCCGCCAAAAAGCCGCAGACTGGCACTTAATAAGTCATTAGTCAGTTGTCATTGGTCATTAGTTATTGGTGATTTGCTACCAATGCCCAATACCCGATGCCCCATGCCCCATGCCCCATGCCCCATGCCCCATACCCAATTCCCAATTCCCTTTGCAATTCTTATTTTTTGCTTGACTTTTCCTTAAACATTCCACAGCGTTTCCACAGGCCAGTCTGAGGTTTTCCACAGATTGGAGAAAGTTTTCCACAGAAATTAACGGCGCTGTCGGATCTTGCTGCGGAATTGGGGATTTCGTTACGCTGCTGCGCAATCCCTCATACAAACCCCAAAAATATAAAGTTATGTAACAAAAAACGCCCTGAAAAGCTTAGTTTTTCGTAAATCTTTTTTTCACATAAACGAGTTTGTAACATTTCGCAACATTGACAAACCTACCCCCTGATAGCGCACAATGATGCGACCTACCTAAAAAAAAGCGCTCTGATTTCGGCAGTGCCTACACCTGTATTCGGCCGAAAGGGGGTTCTGTTTTCAATTTATTAGCGAGACTAAAAAAATGATGAACCCAACAGTCAGTATTTTTGCCGAAATTCCCGAAACGCTGCACGATTCTCTCAAAACTTACCTGGAAACTCATCCCGAATGGGATCTCGATCGAGTATTCTCTGCATCCCTATCGCTGTTTTTACTGCAAAATGCCGACAGCGGTACGCCGGAAGCCTCGCGCGGCTACCGCCAAGCTGCGAAAGTTTATCTCGAAACGCTGTTTCAGTACCCTCAAGACTTGCGAAGCAGCAATAATGTAACTCAGTAGTCCAATTATTTTGGATTTTGGATTCTCCCGCCGGATGAATCCAATTAGCAATTATTAATTACCAATTACCAATGACGAATGTAGTAGATGCCTTGATTGTGGGTGCGGGGATTAGCGGTTTGAGTTTGGCGCACGCACTTCAAAAGGAAGCAAAGACAGGATCTCCCCTGAAGATTTTAGTCGCTGAGAGTCAGGGGCGTGTGGGTGGGAATATCACAACTGCGACAGCCGATGGGTTTCTCTGGGAGGAGGGCCCGAATAGTTTTTCGCCGACACCGGAATTGATGAAGTTGGCTGTGGATGTGGGATTGAAGCAGGAGTTGATTTTTGCCGATCGCAAATTACCCCGTTTTGTTTATTGGCAAAATCAACTGCAACCGGTGCCGATGACTCCGCAGGCGATGATTCAGTCTCGGCTGCTGAGTTTTCCGGGGAAACTGCGGGCGCTATTCGGCGCTTTGGGGTTTGTGGCGCCGGCAATGGGCGCTACACTTTCGCAGCAGGGTGGCCAGGAAACTGTTTCTGAATTTTTCCGCCGTCATCTGGGGACGGAAGTGATGCAGCGGTTGGTGGAACCTTTTGTTTCTGGGGTTTATGCGGGAGATCCGCAACAACTTAGCGCGGCGGCGGCTTTTGGGCGGGTCACAAAGATGGCGGATCTCGGCGGTGGGCTGGTGGCGGGGGCGCTGCTTTCTGCGAGGAAAAAACCCCCCCAACCCCCCCTTGGTAAGGGGGGGCTAAAGATTGTTGCTGACCCGAATGTTCCTAAGACTAAGCCGGGGGAGTTGGGTTCGTTTAAAGGGGGGTTGAAGGCTCTGCCAGAGGCGATCGCTGCTCAATTGGCCGATCGGCTAAAACTCAACTGGCATCTGACTCGGCTCGATCGTACTGAACGCGAAACTTACATTGCTGTATTCTCGACGCCCGACGGACAGCAGGAAGTTGAGGCCCGCACCGTGGTTTTGACAACGCCGGCTTATATTACAGCGGAGTTGTTGCAGCCTTTGCAACCGGAAGTTAGCAGCGTTTTACAAGCTTTTACTTATCCTACTGTTGCTTGCGTTGTGTTAGCATATCCGGTGTCGGATGTCAAGGGTAAATTAGTTGGGTTTGGAAATTTAATTCCGAGGGGGCAGGGAATTCGCACTCTGGGGACGATTTGGACATCGAGTTTATTTCCCAATCGTGCGCCGGCGGGCTGGCAAACTCTCAGCAGTTACATCGGCGGGGCTACTGATTCGGAAATTGGCAATCTCGATGCCGAACAAATTGTTGGGGAGGTACATCGAGATTTGTCTCGGATTTTGCTGAAGCCCGGGGCGGCGCAGCCGAAGGTTTTGGCGGTGAATGTGTGGAAGCGGGCAATTCCTCAGTACAATTTGGGGCATTTCGATCGCCTGGAACAGATCGAGAACGGTTTAAAATCTTTGCCGGGGCTGTATTTGTGCAGCAATTACGTTGGCGGGGTGGCTTTGGGAGACTGTGTGCGCAGGGGTTTTGAGCGGGCCCAATCCGTGCGCGAGTATTTGAACGATCGATTTGAGTTTTGAGTAGTCTGTAGGGTGCGCAGTGCGCACCTTACCTATGGCGTGGGAAGGGCGAGTTTACAGATATCGAGTATATGAGGATCGGAGATATTTTTGAAACCTCCCGGCGCAGCCGAATGCGTTTTGCGACTAGGTTGTTGGCTCAAACTTGTAACCGACTCCCCGGACGGTTTGAATCATCGAAATTTGAGTGGTATCTGGTTCAATTTTGCGGCGAATTTGTCCGATATGGACATCCACGACGCGATCGGCTCCGACATACTCGTAGTCCCACACTTCTTGCAGCAATTCCGATCGCCTCCACACGCGACCGGGTTTGCTGGCCAAACAGTACAGCAAGTCGAATTCTAAAGCAGTCAAAGCAACTATCTGACTGGCAAGAATCACCTCGCGGCGGACAGGATCTATGAGTAGCTGTCCAAAGGTAAGACTTTGCTGTTGGGCGGGAGTAACAATGCGCTTGCGCTTCAAGATTGCTGCAACGCGAGCTCCAATTTCTACAAGACTGAATGGTTTAGTAATGTAGTCGTCCGCACCTTCGGCAAACCCTTTCATTTTGTCAGCTTCATCGGTTCGACTCGTGAGCATCAACACAAACACGCCCGTGCGTCTTTGCATTTCTTGACATAGTTTGTAGCCAGTAGTATCGGGTAAATTCACATCTAGAACTACTAAGTCAGGATTGAGTTGCTCAAATAATTCCAGACCAGTCTGACCGTCCTCGCCAGACTCAACTTGATAACCTTGCTGGCTTAAAAAACGGTGAATTAAATTTCGGATTGCCGGGTCGTCATCAACCACAAGAATTTTTACAGGGGCCATGACCACAACTTTGCTTGAAGAATTAGCCAAGAATATTCAGCCATAATAATAGAAAACTGGATACAAATCTCGAAAATATAGAGCTTTTAATAGTTACAGCCGTATTTATAACCTACGCAAGATTTCGGGCAGTAAATCTCCGGGAACTTTGGATAAGGCTAAATTTTGGCCTTGCAGCCCGCATTCGCTATAGAAAGCTCTAATCGTTTTAACAATATAGCTCAATGCTGTTTGTCGGGAATCAGCAGCTTGAGAGTTGGCCGCAAACGGCTGGTTGAGTTTATCCCCATATGTTAACCCTTTGTCCTGGAGATGTTGTCCCGAGGCGGCGCACACTTGCAACTGGTGGTGCAGCGCAGCTTCTAAATGGCTTGTCTGCGCGGCTTTGTTGAGGGCGAAATCTGGGTCTGTGGCTAGTTGATAGTGGGCTAGTCCGAGATTGTTGCGGGCGGCCGAGGTGTCAAAGGTGAGTTGGGTTCGATCGAGCTCCTTGGCGATATCCAGGGCCGCTTCGTAGGCCGCAATCGCCTGCTGCAATGATTCGGTGCGGGCCTGTTTCTGCTGGAACTGGTTGGCCAAATGCCAATAAGCGGTACCGAGATTGTTGTAGGTTGCTGCTGCTGCTGCGGGTACTAATTCGCGGGTGCGGTATTTCAAGGCTTCGCAGTAGGCCTCAATCGCCCTGACGGTGAGGATTTCTGAGGGTTCGTGCTGGGCGAGGTTCCAGCAGGCGGTACCGAGATTGTTTTGCACGCCGGCATAGTTGAGGGGTTCTCGTTCGGGACTGTAGCACGAGAGGGCTTCGGTGTAAGCTGCGATCGCACTTTTGAGATAGACAACAGGTTCACCGTCTTGAGCTAAATTCCAGTATGCTGTAGCCAAATTATTCTGAGCCGCAGCGTACTGCTGAGGTTCGACTGCGGGGTCTAAATCCAGCAGCGCTTGTTGGTAAGCTGCAACTGCTTGCTGCAAGTTCTCTGTCTTGTCTCGATAGCGCGCTAAATCTGCTGAGGCGATGCCTAAATTTTTGTTTAATCTAACGCGGGTTTGGGGTGGACTCCGGTCATCTGTTCGATTCAAACCTTCAAGGTAGAGGGCGATGCTGCGTTCGAGGCCCGATACCGGATCTGAGGCGTTATGCTGCGTGCGATCGCGCGAGAGCATCCAGTAGAAAGTGCCGAGATCGTTGAGGAGATCGGAAATTGGCGGCAGACTGTGGGACTCCTCGGCGCAGTCAGTTAAATTTTGTGTCAATTGGGCGATCAGCCGCGCGCATTCGTCGGTTGGTTCTGGATCTTGCTGCGAATTGGTGTCGAGTTCGAGGTACGCAATCACTTGCTCGATCGCGCGAATGGCGATTGTCAAGTTTTGAAAAGAAGCGTCTCCCCCCAGAATGCGATCGCGGTAGCAATTCCCCAAATTGTAATAAGCCAAAGCCAAGGCTTCGCAACAGCACTGATGTTCTTGCAGCAACTCTATGTATTGCAGAGTTTGCAGCGGCCAAAAATTGTCCTCCGATGCGGCATTATTTTCGGCTTCCAACTCTCCAGAAGCCGATTCTAGAACCAAATCTGCCAGTTCGACGGATTTAGAATCGGGAATTGGGGATGGGGAATCGGGAATTGGGGATTGTCCCAACTCTGAAGATATTACAAGTTTGTCGCCGGAGTCTCTGTTGTCCCGGAAGGAACCCAAGTTTTCGGATTCCCCGAAGTCCTCCGAATGTCCGAACTCTCCCTTAGCTGGAGTTGGTTCGCCTTCAAACTCAAATACTCCGGTTCGCCAGTGCCAAAATTCCGGTGCCGATTGCTCGATCGAACTCAGCCAGGGGCGCGACACCCACAGCAACAGAGTAGACTCGCACAGTTGCAGGTGTGCTTCGATGTCTCTCAAATAGCCCAGGAACGACCACTGTACGGCTGCTGAATGCCTGGTCAGGTGTTCTGCCCCGAGAATTTGAAATCCCGGCAAACGGCCGGTGCTGCCACTGTTTTGGGGCGGTTGGTGTTGGGTCAGCCACGCGGCGATCGATGCCCAAGGATTTGGATCGCTCAAGTCTAGTTCCAAACTGACAAATCGCGGGTAGTCTCGCGAGGAGTCTGGGGCGGCTAATTCTGCGTGCAAGCGGGCTGCGAGACAGTCTCGCAAGCACAAGTCATCGCAGGCGGCGATAAAAATTTGACGGCGTAACTTGAGGTCGATCGCCTGTTTCAAGCGTTGGTATATCTGCTTGTTCGAGCTAGAAACTTGTTGGGAAGGAATAGACATCACGGTGTGGCGATTTTTGATTTTTGATTTTTGATTGTAGATTTTAGAGTTGAGAGTGGAAATCTCGATCGCTCCGCAGAGGTAGGGACGAACTGCCGTCAATCGCACCGGTGATGACTAAAGGATTGTAGATTTTCAGTTGGCAAATTTATGTTTGTGACGATCGCGTCTAATAGACATCGACCATATTTATTGTGAAACAGGCATCCTGCCTGTTCAAAGCTAGCAATTCTTGCGATGTCTGATTAATTGCCACCCAAGTCCCTGAAGCCCAACCTACAGACGAATCAACAAAATTTCTGCTTGTGTTGTGTCAATTCCGGCTGCGCCGGAATGAGATAGAGGACACGGCAGTGCCGTTTCTTGCGCCATGATTAATTGTAGGGACACGGCAGTGCCGTGTCCTGATTTCGGGCAACGTGTCCTGATTTCGGGTAATATGAATTCCGATGCAACTGAGATTGATATTATTTAGTTTTTCAGCTCGCAACGCACGCTTCAGGAATGTCGCGACTACCTGCTTTTATTGAAACACAAAAACCATGTTTCCCTCGGTTGGAAAACATGGTTTGCGGAAGGATTATTTTAAATTTCGATTTGAAGCAGCTTTGAGTTTTAGCCCAGTTTTTAGACTGAGGCCGCCACGTACACCAAACCGGCCACTAACATAGCTGCTGCAATACCCATGATGATGTAGTTGCGTTGCTGATTTGGGTTGGGAGGTACGGCTTCATACACCTTCGGCTCTTTAGCAAAGTTGTTCAGGCGTCCATCGTCATCTTTGATGTAAGGCATCGGTCACAATCCTTAATATTTTTGATGCTTACAACTGTACCAAAAAAGCGCCCAGGAAAATTCAGGAATTTATTTTGAGGTGACAGTACCGGTTTCGGGAGAAGAGGCGATCGCGTAATCCTTGACGGGCATCCTACCTGCTAAGTACGCCAGCCGCCCCGCCTCTGCTGCCATTCCCATTGCTTTTGCCATCGCGGGGGAATTTTGGGCATTGGCGATCGCCGAATTAATCAACAGTGCATCGGCTCCCATTTCCATTGCTCGGGCCGCTTCGCTGGGAGTCCCAATCCCGGCATCGACAACCACAGGAATCTTTACCGTGTCAATAATTATTTGAATGTTGGCCGCATTGTTGATCCCTTGCCCGGAACCGATCGGCGAACCTAAAGGCATCACTGTCACGCAACCGACTTCTTCTAGACGTTTGGCTAGCAGCGGATCGGCATTGATGTAAGGCAAAACGGCAAAACCTTCTTTGACTAATTGTGTTGCAGCTTCCAAAGTGCCGATCGGATCTGGCAACAAATACTTAGCATCGGGAATCACTTCCAACTTGACAAAATTATTATCTTCTTGCCCTAAAAGCTTCGCCATTTCCCGACCCAAACGAGCTACTCTAATAGCTTCATCCGCAGTTTGACAGCCAGCAGTATTTGGCAGCATCCAAATCTTAGTCCAATCCAGAGCCTCTGCCAACCCTTCATGACCGGGAGCATTTGTCTGCACTCGCCGCACAGCTACAGTCACAATTTCGCACCTGCTAGCATTGACACTTTGCTGCATTTCTGAAATGCTGCGATATTTTCCCGTCCCCGTCATCAACCGAGAATGAAAAGTTTTGCCAGCAATAATTAAAGGTTTGTCTAAAGGTGGAGTTTCTGTGTCTACTGGATAGCCAAAAATACTGTATTCAAGAGCCTCTTCCCACTGTTTTCTACCACCCATCATCTTTTCAAGCTGCCAACCTTCTTCTATTGTAAGATCGTCGCGGGTAACAGCATATAAAATTTGCCCTAAAGTAATTAGTTTAGCCTCTCGCGGCATATTGTTCTGCAATCCACGCCCTACAATCTCTTTAAATTCGCTGAAATGATCTTCCATTTTTCCACTCTTCCCTTGTGATTATTTGAATTTCTTCGCTATTAACAACAAAAAATATTTTTTGAACTTGCTTTTCGGTATCCCAAAACAGAGCTTGTTTGATACCAGCGTTGATTTTCCAGACCTCGTAATTTTCTCGGTTGATGTGAAAAATAACGGCTGATGCACCTTGATTTTTTGCTCTGCTGATGCCTTCTTGCACTCTGTCTCTGATATTTTGAGTCTGTTCTGTCAACTCCTTAAATTCGCAAATCTCACCGTCAATCTCAGCATCTGGCGTTCTCACACCCTCTGCTGCTTGCTCGCTCAACATTGTAACTCTCTTTCCCATTTTAGCCAAAACTTCCGCAAGAAATATTTCCGAATTATTAAGATTGTGTTGCTGGTGGATTAGCACAAATCCACCAGCTACCTCATCAAAATAATGCCGTCGATATTCGGGTTCTGCATTTTCGTAGATGGCTCTGCTTGTCTCGATATATTCTGAATTCACCGTTATTGTACTCTTATTAGACTTCGATATAGTAGAGTTAACTGCATGAAAGCAACTATCGAGCAACTGGCTCAAATTGGCATATTTGGCAGCTTAAACCAAACCGAATTAGAGCGATTGCAAGAACATACAGCAATTCGGACTTACCGACAGGGAGAAGTTGTGATGTATGAGGGCGATCGCATCCCGGAAAAATTATACACTCTTTTGAGCGGTTGTCTGCGGGTGGCAAAAACAGCGCCCTCGGGCAAAGAAACAATTCTCCGCACCTTATTTCAAGGAGATATTTTTGCCGCACCTGCTTTGTTGGGTAACGGTATCGCCCCCGCAACGGTGACGGCAGAAACTGATGTGCAAGTTCTTACCACAGAACGGGATGTTTTGCTAGCAGCTATTGGGGAAAATCCCGAAATTGCTTTGCGAATATTGGCAATTTTTAACCGGCGGTTGCAGCAACTGCACGAGACAGTACACGGTTTGGTGTCGGAAAGGGCGATCGTCCGACTGGCCCGATTTATTCATTACTTTGCGAGCGAGCAAGGTACAAAAATTACCGAGAATACTGTATGTTTAGAAAAACGTTTTCCCTACTATCAAATTGCTCGCAGTATTGGCATCACCTACGAAGAATGCGTGCGGTTGTTTAAGAAACTCAAGCCATTTGTATCCTACAGTCGAGGTGGTAAAATTACTGTGTTGGATTGGCAGAGATTGGAGGCGATCGCCTCTGGAGATGAAATAAATTAAAGGTTTGTAGTAAGGACTTTAGTCCTGATTAACTAAAAGCTGCATAGAGAGGACTGAAGTCCTCACTACGAACCTTAGATAAAGGACTTTAGTCCTTACTACAAACTCGCTCGGGATTTAAAGCATTAATGAGGCTCAGAAAGTGTCAAGATAAATGCCAAATTTGACTCTGCTTTCAAAGCGTGGAGAGCACGGGCGGGCAGAAAAACAAACACCCCCGGTTCCAAGACAATATCTTTGCCTTCCAATGTCAAAATTCCCTTTCCTTCGATGACATTAACTGTAGCATTCCGCGGCGAAAAGTGTTCGGCAACCTCGCTGCCAGCGGCCAGACAAAGTAAATTGTACTGACAATTATTGTCTTTGATTAAAACTTTGCTCGACACTCCGGTGGCGGGATATTCAATTGCTTCTCGGAGTTGGATAGCTGAAGATTGTAGCGGTAAAAGAGTAGTAGTCATAATTTTTTACTCCCTGAAGATTATTTTTTGGCACAGATAACGATGTAACCTAAATCCTGCTGGTAATGCTGGAAAACTCTACGCATTGCTAACACCCGATCGCGAATTTGCGATTTACTTAAAACATTCCACAAAATCCGCGCAGTACCCACAAAACCTTCGTCTTCAAGCATTCGCGGCAAGTTGAGGAGTCCCATCGCCCCGGTTTGACACTTTTCTACTTGCAAACCCGCGTTTTGGCAAACAGCAATCCAGCCAGACTCAGACAAAGGCGTTGAATTAACCCGAATCACTTCTGATAAAGCTTTGTGAATTTCCGATTCTCGGTTTCTCGCTAAAAGTTCGTGAGAAAGAAACTTGCCGCCCGGTTTTAGCCGATCGCCAATTCCCGATATAATTTTAGCTTTCCCCGACGGCGACTGCATCGTCAGGATAGCTTCAGCTAACACCCAATCAAACTGTGCAGAAATCCGCTCCAAGTGAAAAATATCTCCTTCCACAATTTCCACTCGATCGCCCAAACCGGCTGCTGCAACGTTAGCACGGGCGCGCGCCACACTGTCGGGATTTTTCTCAACTCCCACTACTTTTACGCCAAAACGTTCAGCAAGGGCGATCGAGCTATATCCAAAACTAGCAGCCAACTCTAAAACAGTTTCGCCCGCTTGAAAATCCGCCCATTCAAACAACATTTCCGTAGCAACTTTTCCCCCCGGCCTCAGCATTTTCTTACCAGCCGCCGCCAGCACTTCATGGCCCGGTGCAGTCTTAAAATTAAGAGCAATATTGGTCATAAAATTGACCTCCTATTTAACCTTACTCTCAGTTTGCCAAAGTTTCTCAAATCTTTCTATGATCTAGCTCATACTCAACTTATCGTAAGGTGCACCAGCCTGCTTAATTTTTAAAGTAGAGAAACAGCAATGCCGTATCTTTACTGGGGATTCATTGTATTCGGAGCTATAACTTGCTACAATCTAGTCGCACGCTAGTAAAAGAGACTATGACCGAACTATTAGATGAGACGCTTTCTATTGAAATCGCCACTCGCATCAAAAGCAAGCGTAAAAACTGCTTTGATAACGCTTATAAAGCAGCATTAGCCACAGATGGCGCAATCTACGTCCAAGGTTTTTTGGCAGCACCGGGAGCACCTTACAAACCCATCGAGTATGGCTGGATCGAACTCGAAGAGCGGATTATTGACCCAACCTTTCCCCACCTCGGTTTCACCGCTCAAGATATTCATTACTATCCCGCACAACGCTTCACCGCCAAGAAACTCAAAGCAATTCTAGACGAATCAAAAGAAGATTATCCAGAAGACGATCCACTGCCAGTTTATGGCAATCAACCTTATGAATATTACGGCGATGTGATGTTAGGCGGAAGTGATTACCAAAATGCTTACGATCTAGCGGCCAGTAAATGTAGGGAATTGAACCAACCCAAAAAACCGGAATTGAACTAATTCAGGATTTGCCTAAAAATAATTTGGCGCGCTAGTTACAGTGGTAAGGTGCGCAGTGCGCACCTTACGTATAGAGATTTAAGTGATTCCTGAAGATGCAAACCGAGAATAATTAAAAGCAGCCAATAACGGATCTAATTTCTGATTCCAAATTAAATCAGCCAACAATTTAGCCGTTACCGGAGCCAACAAAATGCCATTGCGATAATGCCCCGCAGCCAATATCAAATTGTCCCAAGCACTAGCACCCAAAATCGGTAACTCATCGGCGGTAGCAGGCCTAAATCCCCACCAAAACTCTAGAATTGGATAATTTTGCAATTCTGGATATAACTGCATAGCTCCTGCTAGCAAGCTTTGGATTCCCGCAGGCGTATTTCCCGGCGTAAAGTCCACATTTTCGCTAGTTGCACCAATAATAATTCTGCCATCTTGACGCGGAACAATATAAATGCCAGTCCCGAATAAAACTGTTTGCAGCGGCTGCGTAACTCCTGCATTTTCTGGTACGCATACTGACAGCATCTGCCCTTTTCTCGGAAAAACAGGAACATTCAATAAGCGATCGCACCAAGCACCAGCAGCCAAGACATAACTGTCGGCTTGCAATTTTCCTGCCGTTGTTTCTACGCCACAAACTCGGTTTCCCTGCCGAATAATTTCCTCTGCATTGCCTTGAATAATCTCAATCTGCAATTCTTTAGTTGCGGCTTGAAGCGTCCGAAATAAAGCGCGGTTGTCAACTTGAGCGTCGTCTGGATACCACCAACCACCAATTACTTTTTCACCCAATCCAAACTGGTGCTGGCGAACAGCATCTCTGTCCAACCATTGAGAGTTAAGGTTCGACAAGAACGGCTTTTCTTGAGACTCATTTTGGCAGACTGGTGCGAGAATGCCCGATCGCCAATATCCCGTTTTCAACCCCGTAATATCTTCTAGCTTTTCAACCCAGGCGGCATACAGCGCGCGGCTTTGCAAGCACAAATCCAGCATCGGACTGGGGGGAATTCGTTCAGCTTGCGGTGCAAGCATTCCCGCAGCAGCTCTCGCCGTCGGTTGTTTGGAATCGGCGGTGAGAACGGCAACAGATGCCCCTCGCAATTTCAGTTCAACTGCTAGCGAAAGGCCGATAATTCCGCCGCCAATAATCAAAATATTTTGAGATGATTTCATTGACTTTTATCTGGACTTTCTGGCTTTTTTGACCTCTTTGTCTTCTTCATGGTAAGGTGCTGGTGTTCGCACCTTACAGTGAGAATTATTGTGCAAGTCTGACATATTATCTGGCAGGGCGATCGTCCGATCGACCTTTCTTAAAAAAATCTCCGCCTAGGGTTTCCAGACAGTGTCAGAGCCCTGGCCCCAGAAACCATCATATTTGGTCACTTTAACATCGCCTAAAACCTTAGTTTGACAGGACAAACGGCGGTTGGATGCCGGAGAATGGGGAGGAATCGAAAGTCGCGCTTTTTCCCGCCACTGCATTTCGGAAACCTCGCCCTCGACAGTGACGGCGCAGGTGCCGCAAGTGCCTAACCCGTGACAGTTGATGATTTTGGCGTTGCCGTTGTAGAGTTCGATACCGTTTTTGAGCAAAACTTCACGGAGATTGGCTTCGCGATCGCACTCAAATGTTTTTCCTTGCGCTTGTACCTTGACCACAGCAATTTACCCCAGTTAGATTTATGTTAATTTTCCTATATATTATCGCATTTATTTCAGATAAATTCATCTAATATAATAAGTCATATACTACCAATTTCTCGATCGCAATTCCCCATGACAAATCAGCTCTGGATCTACGATACAACACTGCGAGACGGCGCTCAGTGCGAAGGACTCTGCTTATCTCTCGAAGACAAACTGCGTATTGCTCGGCAGTTAGACAGTTTAGGAATTCCCTTTATTGAAGGCGGCTGGCCGGGCGCGAATCCTAAAGATGTGCAATTTTTTTGGCGGCTCAAAGAACAGCCACTAACTCAAGCACAAGTTGTCGCTTTTTGTTCGACTAGGCGGCCAGGAACGACAGCAGCAAATGATGAAATGTTGCAGGCTATTTTGTCCGCCGGTACTCGCTGGGTAACGCTATTTGGCAAGTCGTGGGATTTGCACGTTATTGAAAGTTTAAAGACGACACTAGAAGAAAATTTGGCGATGATTCGAGATACAATAGAGTATTTACGGAGTCAGGGAAGGCGCGTTATTTACGATGCCGAACACTGGTTTGACGGCTACAAACACAATCCAGATTATGCGATTAAAACTTTAAAAGCGGCGGCGGATGCTGGTGCAGAATGGCTGGTACTTTGCGATACTAACGGCGGTACTTTGCCTCACGAAGTCAGTCAGGTTGTTCGCGATGTGGCAGGAATAATAGAAAGTTGGGATATTTCTGAATCGGAAATTCACCCCCCCCAACCCCCCCTTATTAAGGGGGGGAGAAAGTCTAAAATTCAGTTGGGAATTCACACTCATAACGACTCTGGAGTTGCTGTTGCGAATGCTTTGGCTGCGGTGCAGGAAGGAGTGAAAATGGTACAGGGAACTATTAACGGTTACGGCGAACGCTGCGGCAATGCAAATCTATGTTCTTTGATTCCTAATTTTCAGCTTAAATTGGGTTATGATTGCATTCAAGATGAGCAATTAGTTAAATTAACTCAAGTTAGCCGATCGATCAGCGAAATTGTGAATCTGGCTCCCGACGATCATGCTCCTTTTGTCGGCCTTTCAGCTTTTGCTCACAAGGGCGGAATTCACGTATCGGCTGTTGAGAAAAATCCGTTAACTTACGAACACTTGGAACCGGAAAAAATCGGTAACATCCGGCGAATCGTGATTTCCGATCAATCTGGTTTGAGTAATGTTTTAGCAAAAGCGCGGACTTTTGGCATTGAGCTCGATCGCAAAAATCCTGC
>JANNOR010000102.1:0-7185 GCA_031399265.1 Cyanobacteria bacterium SOY_34_metabat_3
CGAGTGGCGAATTGACAGGAATCGCAAAGATTGGAACTAATTTGTACTTGGGGGAAGAATTCGCCGCCTTCGGTATAGCGCTGTCGCCAGTCGGTTAGCTGCTGCAAGAGTTTGGTTAAATCTTGTTTTGTGCGATCGTGTTCTGTTTGGTTGTAATTAAATATGAGTTTTTGCGGCGGTTCTTCTCCTCGCAATTGTACAAACCAGTATGTCATAGAAACTTGTTCTGGGGAATAGTCGCTGCTTTCTACTAAGACATATAAGTAGAGGCGAGTTTGCCAACTTTCAGCTATCCATTTTGATTTTTGAGGGCGGGGATAGGTTTTCCAGTCGAGAATTTGGGCGGTTTTTGGTTCGGCTATTAATAAGTCGTAGATAACGGTGAATAGGTAGTCTTGGAAAATTAAGGTGCGGGGGTGTTCGGCTTGGCGAAAAATTTGATCGCTATTTGCTGAATCGGCGAAAATTTCGGGCGCGGTGTTGATAAAGGCTGCCACGCAGCGTCCCATTTCTGGGTCTTGTTGGATGATGAATTCAATGGGAAGTCCGAGTTCTCGCTGCTGCATCAAGAGGTGAAAGTGACTTCCCCATGTGAGTCTTTCTTTGTGTTCTGGGGATGCGGTGGTGGCGAGCAGTTCTAGGTAGCTATGCTGGAATTTGCGGGGGCATTCTTCGAGTATTTTGAGTTGGGTTTGGGAGAGTCGGAACATTTTTTTATGATTTTATATTTTATATTTTTTATGATTGTAAGGGGTATATATCTTTTTTTAACCGCAGATGTCGGCAGATGGACGCGGATAAACGCAGATAAATTAGGGCGATCGCGTTTTTGCGACTATAGTGCGATCGTATCGATACCTTTATACATATAAAAGCTGATTAGCGATTTCATCAGCCGTTAGCGTATTTAATAAAATAGCAACCCGTTGAGCAATCTCATAGGCGTTCTTTTGAGGAATTATAATAATACCAGAATGTTGCTGTCCTTCTGTTATATAGTCTAGATGCAGTCGCTCAAAGTCTACGCGATTATGCGTGAGCAAACATCGCTCCACAGATGCAGCATAAACTAATTGTTGGCTATCCGATTGACTCAGCATTCTCTGTTCGCTGGTTGTCGTCACATCGAAGCCTCTAGCCCGTAACAAAGTTGCTACAAGCCTGGAAACATCTTCATCTGTATAGATGGTTGCAAAAAGTTTCACGGTTTTCTCATTGCAGCTTTAACGGCAGGATGAATCAAGTCTTCAGGAATTCGATTGCGCTCGATATAAGTATTTATTTCTTCCTGGTTATCCAAATAAAAGCTCAGCGCGTCAAAAATTTGAGCTAATTTCAGGTGAGGTAAGTGCATGGGTATTTCTTCAGGAGTAATACCCAAACGCCACAATTCCACGATCGCCCGAACAGAAGTCCTCGTTCCTGCGATAATTGGTTCGCTTTGCAAGATTTCAGGGTGACGTGCGACATAACGCGAAACAGATTGTACAGTCATGGCAGATTAACAGGACAGATCGATCTTTATTATATGTTATAATTTAGGATAAAAGCGTGTAAAAATCTGAGAATGATTAAGGGTGATCGCACATCACAACATCACTCTTTTGTCAACACAAAAACACTTCCTTCATTCCCGCGCCCGATCCGCAAATCGCTATCCAAATAAGTAACATCCAGCCATCCCTGCTGTTCTCGTGCCTCGATCCCAAAATCGATAGCAGTGAACTTTTTACCAGACTCAATTTCATTGATAAATTCAACCGGAGATTCATATCCGATCAACCTGCGCAAACCTAAAATTGACCGCTCAAACTTCACCTGCACTCGCCGTTCCGAAGTCGCTTCAAATTTCGCCGCCACGCTGACTATTCCTTCTAAGTAAGGCAAGCCGTAAAGTTCAGCAATGTTGTATATTTTAGATTCTTTGACGCGGATAGATTGATAAATTTGACCTAATTTTAATAGGGGAAAACCGTCAAGATTCAACAGGGCGCGGCTGGTGGTGTACAATAACCGCCAATCGCCGTTTAAAAGCTCTGCGGCTTCGACGGGGCGCGGTGTGGGGTTGTAATCTTCCAATTGGGCGATCGCACTTAAAATCGCCTGTTTGTCGCCCTGAGTCGCCAGCAAACCGCGATTCTTACCAGCAATTATCTCTAATAGTCCAGATTTTTTAAGCATAGTTTTTTAAGAAGGAAGAACGAAGAACGAAGAAATATTCTGGTACTCTTCAGTCCGCGCAGGCGGACTTTGTTTGTATAGTAGCGATTTCAATCGCCGAATACTTTGTTTGTGTAGTAGCGATTTCAATCGCCGAATACTTGAATCGCCGAGTATTAACTTATCACTAAGACACCAAATTTCACCAGATAAAGCAAAGTCCGATACAGGTATGCTAACTGTCGATCGTTCTTAACATAGCGATCGACAATTTCGCCGACCCTAACAGTACCTTTTTGTTTAATTAAATCCAATATCTCCATCTGGATTTTAACAGATATTCTCCGGTCTTGACCGAAGCTGGTAAACCAAATTGTCTGCAACTGCTGCAAAAGTTCCGGCGTGGCGATCGCACCCAGACTCAGCATCATTTCATTGCTTAAAGCTTTAGTGGAATAATGACCCAACACCCGAAACGGATCGTCGCCCAGCGGACAAGGCGGCTTCCCAGCTTTTAAAGGTGCTGACTCCGGTGCCCCCATGCGAATTTCTGCTAATTCCCGCCACAACTGTTCGTAAGCTGCAATTACTACTTTCCAATCATAAATCTCTTTCGCTCTTTGTCTCCCATTTTCGCCCATCCGCTTTCTTAACTCGGGGTTTTCAATTAATTGGCACAATGCGCGGGTGCAAGCATCAATATCAACTGCTGTGGCTAGGGAAGTGTGACCCATGTAAGTCGGCCAATTCAAACTACCGTCGAGATAATTTAGCGCTAAATCTAAACAAGATTCTGGCGGCGGGATGAGTGTGGGAATTCTGAAACCATCTATTTCGTGGCGGACTGATTCTTTGTATCCGTTCCAATCAGATACTATGGCCGGCAGTCCGTTAGCCATTGCTTCAATTGGCGTCAGTCCGAAGGTTTCTTGAATGTTGTCGGAAAGCGAAATGAAAATATCGGCTGCTGACCAAATATTGATTCTAATTTCGGGCTTTCTGCCATCTAAAAAAATAGCATTCACGGAGGGGCAAAAGATTTGCGCGCTATTTTTAAAGTCGGGTTCTTCTCGCGGATCTTCGATCCAACCGGCTTGAATTAAGTGGATTTTGGCTTTTGTCTGTTGGGCCGCGCGTTCCAGGGCGATGTACATCGGTACTGGATGAGCTTTTGCCGAAAAAGTCAATCGGCCGACAAATAAGACGACTGTATCGCCGGGAGAAATGCCGAGTTCTTGGCGCTGTTGGCAGCGGATATTAACTGCTTCCATACCCTGCCCAAACGCGCTGCAATCGACTCCTAGCGGAATAATCGGCAATTTGACCAAAATTTCCGGCTGACCGCCGTTGCGCTGCGCTAAATATTCAGACCACTCTGTGAGAACTCTTTCTACTGCGGTTTTCACGGCGTTAGAGGTGCAGATCAGGGCGTCCCAAGGCTGCGTCGGTGCAGTTATTAAATCGCCGATCGCCCCCATGACGTATTTGGTACCGATCGTATGGGTAACGCCGCAGACGCTGTAAGCCCGCTGATCGACAAATCTACGCGCCCAAACCAGGTCTGCAAGGGCGGGATCGGGTCGGTAAATTGTCCCCGGTTGAGATAGCAAATCCGGTCGTTCGCTGGGAATCCAGCGGACTTTCCGAGGTTGTTGCAGCCAAGGTTGGATGTGCGAACAAAATTCCTGAAACGCTGTTTGGCTATCAGCGCAGCAGTAGAGAGAGTCAGCAGTTCCGTGTTGGACTAAGCTTTTGAGAAATCCTTCTCCGGCTGAATGACGCCCCAGAAGTTTTTGCCCTCCGGTGTCATAACCCTCTTTGCTGTATAAAACCGCCGCTGTTGTTTTCATGCTGAGATTTATTGCTTTTGAGTCAGTCGCAGAGATTTTTGCCGGGAAATTCGAGATAGATATTAGTCTCTCAAAGCTATATTCACAAAGACTTTTAGCTTTTGAGACTAGATGTGTAGCGTTAGTCGCATCCACATCTGAGCCTCGCGCAATGTATCCCACGATATCTTAAAAACGATTGTTTCAGATTAAAATACTTATGCCCAAAAGGAGGATGACTAAGACGGGCTTTTATGTTAATCTAGGCGCGAAGCAAGGGGTCGATCGCCTTTGCGGTCTCCCATCTTATGCGATCCGGAACCAAACCTAGCTTGTGGTATAATGCCTTAGCCTTGTCCGATGCCCGATCGGCAAGCCTAGACCAAGGATTAGTCTGCCGACAAAACATTACCTCCACTCGATCGCATTTTTGTCTTTAGAAACCGAGAATTATGTACAACCCATCTCTACGCCAAATACCTCGCCACTTGCCTGCGGATGTAATTCCATTAAAACAGCAATCTTCTCTTTTAGACTGGTTGGAATCTAACAATCGCCTGTTAGCAAGAGATGTTCAAGAACCGGACTATCTGCACGAAGAAGAAATCTCCGAGTTAATGGCAGTTGACGACACTCCTTACGATGATTTAGAAGAGGAAGCAGAAGAGGATACGAGCGCCAGCGATGAGTAACTGGTAAAAGGGTGAAAGAATCAACCGGAAACAGGGAATAAAAATTAGGATATTTTTAAATCTCCTGCATCGCGCCCTATTTCCCAACTGTCAATTGCTTATTTTTAAATTGTGTGTGTGTTGAGGAGCGTTATGGATAACTTTGTGGATGAGAAAATCCCTTTGAGTATGCCTTTCAAACTTACCGGCAGGAATTTATTCCTGCTGCTGGGTTTGGGGATCTCGATTGTGGCGATCGGCTTAGATTTGGCGGCGGGTAGGTTTTTGAATTCACCTGCATCGCTGTTTGTTCCGCTAGTGGTTTGCGGTTTAGTCGCTTCCGGGTTGGGCTATATAGTTGTGCCCGTACTTCAGCGAATGAAAGCAGGACAAGTAATTCGCGAAGACGGCCCCCAAGCCCACTTAAAAAAAGCGGGAACGCCGACAATGGGAGGTATATTTTTTGTACCGGCCGGGGTTTTAGTCGCTATAGTTTGGTCTAGGTTTAACTCAGATGTTTTGGCAGTGTCTGCTTTAACTTTAGCTTACGGTTTCATTGGCTGGCTGGATGACTGGCAAATTCTGCGACGCAAGTCGAATAAAGGTATTTCTCCTCGGATGAAATTAGGTTTGCAAATCGGTTTTGCTGCTCTATTTTGTCTGTGGCTGATGTTCCACAATCCAGCTATTTCTACGACTATTGCTTTGCCTTTCGGTTGGGTATTGCCATTAGGTTTGCTATTTTGGCCGCTGGCTGGTTTTGTGTTAGTTGCCGAAAGCAATGCTACTAATCTGACCGATGGCATTGACGGATTGATGGGTGGTTTAGGGGCGATCGCGCTTTTGGGATTAGGCGCATCTGTAGCCTCAACTTCGCCAGAATTAATGATATTTTGTGCCTGCATCAGCGGCAGTTGCCTGGGTTTCTTGGCTCACAACCGCAATCCAGCCCGCGTGTTTATGGGCGATACAGGTGCTTTGGCTTTGGGCGGTGCGTTGGGTGCGGTAGCTTTATCAACTAATAGCCTTTGGATATTATTAATAATCAGCGGGATTTTCTTTGTTGAAACGCTCTCAGTAATTGCTCAAGTAGGTTATTACAAAGCTACAAAAGGGCCAGATGGCATCGGCAAGCGTCTCTTAAAAATGGCTCCTCTTCACCATCATTTAGAACTCTGTGGGTGGTTGGAAACTCAGGTGGTTGGTATCTTTTACTTAACTAACGGGGTTCTGGTTTTAATGATTCTGATGTTTACTAGCAACAGTTAACAGCGGACTGGCAAAGAGTTTTAAAACAGATGTAAGTGATGTTTTGTTCGATGTTCAAAAACAAATAAGATGCCAGTTTCACATAAACTAAATGCAGTTGTGGAACGGCATCTTGCCCGTTGCAAGCTCAGAATTTATAATTGTGAGAATTGATATCCCCAGTAAATGTCATGAAAGTAAAAAAAAGATGGGGCAATATTTGGATAGTTTCATCTGCAAGCCTTCTATTCCTGGCTGCGAGCTCAGTTTTTTACTGGAAACTTGTCAGACTCGGTTATGCTGTTCCTATTCCCTACATTTTAGATGTTTTTTGCTTAAATAATTGTCCGACTGATGATTTAAATATTTTACATACCCAATTGCCGCCAGATAATTTATTAAACTATGACAAGCCGCTAACACAAGTTTTAGGCGCACCCGATAAGTTAGATAAAACTAGAATTTCAATCCTGGTTGAAAAATCAAAATATAGACTGACTTTATATGATAATAAAAAGCCAGTCAAGTCTTATCCAGTTGTATTTGGCGGCAATCCCACAGGTGATAAATTTAAAGCAGGGGATTCTCGCACGCCGGAAGGAATTTTTAGGATTAAAGATATGTATCCTCACGAAACTTGGTCAAAGTTTCTGTGGTTGGATTATCCAACCAAGCAATCTTGGCGCAAACACATAAAAGCCAAGCAAAACGGTACAATTGGCTGGGGCGACAGTGTGGGTAGCGAAGTCGGGATTCACGGCGTGCCGGCTAATTCGGATAATCTTATCAAAAGTCGATCGAATTGGACTTTGGGCTGCGTTTCGCTGGAAAATAAGGATGTTGAGGAATTATATCAGTTTTTGCAGAAGGGAACGGCAGTAGAAATTAGTCAGTAGTCATTAGCAGGAAGTACAAACATTAATCCGTGTATCCGTGTCATAATCGGTGTTGTGCCTCCTTCCCAATGAACAGCAAAATGTTTTTACCGGAAGTTTCGGTGGTAGTCCCAGTTTACAACGGCGAGGCGGATTTGCCGGATTTAATTGATTGCTTGCGATCGCAAACTTATCCACCAAACAAAGTAGAATATATTTTAGTGGACAACAACAGCCACGATCGCACTTCAAGCATCCTCGAAACAGCTACAAACTAGAACCCCCCCTCCGTCCCCCCCTTGGTCAGGGGGGGAGGTAATTTGAACCCCCCCTCAGTCCCCCCCTTGCTAAGGGGGGGAGGTAATTTGGATAAGATCACCTTTCGCCACCTCACCGAAAACC
>JANNOR010000290.1:0-7939 GCA_031399265.1 Cyanobacteria bacterium SOY_34_metabat_3
TCCACCACCAGAAACCGCAGCATATTTAAGCTGCACTTTACATCCAGGGGATGTGCTTTACATACCGCGCGGACATTGGCATTATGCCGTTGCTTGCGAGGAACCATCGCTGCATTTAACATTAGGAATACACTGCAAAACTGGAATTGATCTATTAGAATGGTTGGTAAGTGAACTGCGCGAACAATCGGAGTGGCGCAAAGGTTTACCACTGCGAACAAATGAACATTCAATCAATGAAAATGTTAACTGTCTAATTACTGAATTACATCGCTATGCAAACAGTAAAAATCTTGGAAATGAGTATAGTAAATATCTGGATAGCTTAGGAAAACCTGTTGCCAAATATTCTCTACCTCACCAAGCAGGATTTAACATTTTCCCCTACGGTGTGCAAACCAAGTTTAGAATTCCCAAGTTTCAGCGGGTGAGAATTCACGAATTATCTGATGGTGGCGGATACAAAATAGTTTTTGCAGGTAAAGAAGTATCTCTGAGAGGAGTAACGGGTAAATTTATGGACAATTTATTCAGTATGGAGTTTTTTACTGGGGAGGATGTGATGGATTGGTTGCCAGATTATGACTGGGAAATAGATGTAGTTCCGCTTTTATCGCAACTGGTAGTTGACGGAATTATTTTTGTTGGTTAAAACTAGATAAGAACATGAGTTCTGATACATGGGTTGTAAAAAGAGAAATTTTTGACACATATGATGAGGTAAATGGTGATGGATAAGTTTTTTTGTGCTGATGCTGCTAAATGCGCTCAAGAGGATATTATTGGTACAGCGAGTAATTACAAAACCTATGTCTTGATTGAATGTTGCCTGCCTTGGGAGTCGGAAGCTTTCAATTCTAAAGAAGTTCCCCAAAATCTGAGAAATTTGGTAGAGGAAGTCAATCTATCCCATCAAAATATTAGATTTTTGTTGATAAATAGTGACCAACGCAAATGTGTTAATAAGCGCAAAGTTTTGATTTATGACAACAAACACGAAGAACTTTTTGGCGGTTACGAAAAGCATGAATTTAATGCAGATAGCATTGACAAAGTAGCGGAAATTGTCAAAAGCTATTTAGCGGGAGAAGTGCCGGATTGCGAAATCGAAAACAACCAAAGTAGAGATATTTTGGTTTGCACTCACGGCAGTCACGATATGTGCTGTGCGAGATATGGCAATCCTTTTTATGCCCAAGCAGCCGCTTTAGTTTCCGAGTTAGAATTGGATGATGTTCGCATCTGGAGATCTAGTCATTTTGGCGGACATCGCATGGCACCGACTGCGATCGATTTGTCGGATGGCAGATATTACGGAAATCTCGATCGCACTTCGCTGCAATCAATCCTAACACGGACTGGCGATATCGAATGCTTGAATAAGGTTTATCGAGGTTGGGGAATTTTGCCAAATCCCATGCAAGTTTTGGAAAGAAAGTTAATTATGCTTTACGGGTGGGATTGGTTCAACTACAAAGTCGCCGGTCAAATTCTCGATTCAGACACTATAAATCATGTTTTCGTAGCTGAAATTACCTTTGAAAAAGCGGACGATACTTATACTTATCGCAGCGATTTGGTAAAAGATGAAACCAAAACTGTTCGACTCAAAGGTTCCTGCGGTGCTAAAAAAGAGTCGGAATTTGTCAAATATTCTGTAGAAAATCTCCATTTTTACTCGAAAAAGGAAGAATCAATGTTTGTAGGCTATCCTTCTGTTTCGATGCCAAAGTTGGTCGAAACTGTGTAAAAGCGTGTCCGATCGATCGCGCACAATACATAGCGGGGGCGGGTTTTTGAGATTGTCGGTTTTTGGCAAATATGGTTGGTGAACCCGCCCCTACAGGAATCGCGGTTTAATTTCTAATTCCATAAATACGTGCGGGATTCCAAGGAAATCCATCTGATTTCCTTGTTCGATAAATCCGATTTTTTGGTAAAATTTAATGGCGTTAATTCGAGATTTAAGTCTTAAGGTTTTGATTTTTTTTGCTTGAGCTTTGACGATTAAGTTTTCAATTAATTTAGTGCCGATTCCCTGATTTTGAAATTCAGGAAGTACCGCAACGTAGCTGATGTTTCCTAATCCTGGGGATGATTCGCGCAGTCGGGCTGAACCAATGATTTTATCATCGCACGCGGCAATTAAATGCAAAGCACCTTCTTCGTGGCTGTCCTTTTCACTGCCCTTTTCCATTCCGAGGGGCGATCGCAAAACCAGCCACCGCTGATCGAACATTTCTGCTAATTCTTGTTGGTTGCTAACTTCACGGATGTCTATTTGAGGCATTTTTTGGATAAATTAAGGGGCCGAGAAACCGGGTTTTTTACCGAATCTATGGACTGCGACGAGTATTTGCGTAAAAAACCCGGTTTTTTTGGTGGGTGGGGGCGGGTTTACAAGATTATGGGTTTTAGGCTATTATTTTTGGTAAACCCGCCCCTACAAATTATGGGAAATATGGAGTTACAAACTATCAGTAATGCTGGTGAAATTAAAGGCTTTAACGCGCACTCCGGGCACTACGCTGCCGCCGTAACGTTTCACTTCGCTAAGGGCATCTATATCCCGCAACATATCGGGTAAAACTTGGTTGAAACGCAGGTTTTTAATCGGGTAAGCAATCTTGCCATCCTCAATCAAAAAAGTGCCGTCGCGAGTCATTCCGGTTACTTCCGATGTTTTGGGATTGACGTAGTTGACATACCATGCACGGCTAACTAAAATTCCTCGCTCGGTTTGAGCAATCAAATCTGCTAAACTTTGGTCGGAACCTGTCATCACGATCGGGTAATAAGCACCTTTTGATTCTTTGCCTGTTTGTGCGGCCCAATATCGGGAATAAGATAAACTTTGAGGAATGCCATTTTTGATGATTTCCAAATAGTTATTGCTCGATCCGTCGCCGAAAAAATTACCTGATCGCAGTAAAGGATGTGCCGGATCGCGCTGTACCTGCACCAGCGGGCTGAAAAGCTGTTCGCCAGCGCGGTTTCCAGTGGGTTTTCCGGTTTCATCGGCGATCGACATAAACGATCGCCCTTCATCCGCCGCCCTCGCATCCAGACTCCAAATCAGGCGCGGTAGCAGATTCGCAAAAGCAGCACCGTCAAGGATTACAGGATAAATACCGGGAGTAATTTCGCGGGGGTTGCGGGATGCGATCGCTCGATCGACAACTTGTTGCGCCAATTGGGCGATCGGCAGTTGACTGATGCTCCAAGCCGTGCTTTCACTCCAGCTAGAACCGTTATCAATGCGGGCGGTAAAGCTGAATTCCGCGTCTGTAGAATGGTTGCAGGCGCGGAGTCCGGTTGACGAGGCGATCGCGTACAGCGAGGCTTCCGCGCTCAAAGTCCCGGAAGCATTGGCACCTCCCTGGGAGGCGATCGCGCAGGCTTGCTGCACCATTTGCGCCCGCTCTAAAGGCGATGCAGCGGCTGTTGCTTCATCAAATGCCGCTGGGGGCAAATCGTAGGTTTGAGGGGGCAACAGCGGCATCCATTCGGGGTCTGCGGGGGCAATTTTGGCTAGTTCTTGCGATCTTTTGACTGTTTGGGCGATCGCATCTTCATCAAAATCTGTCACAGCAGCAGAAGCGCTTTTGTTGCCAAAATAGCTAGTAACATTCAGGCTAAATACAGTTTTGCTGATATTTTGGCTGATTTGATTTTCCGAGAATCGGGAAAGAGATTCTTCGCCAGTAGAAAGACTGACAAATACGGCTTCGGCTTCCGATTGTTTGACTGCCTTTTCTACCAGAGATAAGGCTTGGTCTTCACTTAAAATTGCGGGGGATGTTGTTAATATCATGATGGTGATTGGTAATTGGGCATGGGTAATTGGTAATGGGTAATTGGTAATGGGTAATTGGGCATGAGGAATTGGGAATTGCTTACTATCTTTAACAATAACTAACGAATAACAACTAACTAATGCCCTATGCCCTATGCCCCATGCCCTATGCCCCATGCCCAATTACCCATTACCAATTTGAATATCCCTAACTCGGACCGGTACGCAAGCATGAGTCATTTGAGCTACCTGAATCGGTTCACCTTTACCGCACATATTCGTACCGCATTGAACTCGCTCCGAAGCAGGCCCGATCGCATCTATTTTATTCCAGAAATCAGTGCTCATCGAATGATAAGTGACATCCTTCAACATTCCCACAACTTTACCCTTTTCCACCTTCCAGAAAGCATCACCGCCGAATTGAAAATTGCGCCGTTGTTGGTCAATCGAAAAACTGCCAATACCATCAATTAAAATCCCATCTTCCGTATCCGCAATCATCTCATCCAAAGTAGCAGTATGACTGCCGCCATCAGGGCCCGGTTCCAATCCCAAATTAGGAATTCTGACCATCGGCACGCTCGACCAACTGTCAGCGCAGGCAGAACCGTTGCTGGTGGCGCGTCCGAGGCGATAAGCTGTTTCTCTGTCGGTAAGATAATCAACTAAAATTCCGTCTTTGACAACGTACCAATCCTGCGATTTTACGCCCTCATCATCGTAACCCATTGTACCGCGGCCGGCCGGTTGAGTGCGATCGCACTTAAAATTCACCCAAGGTGCGGCATATTGCAGTTTATTTAAATTATCAGTAGTCGCAAAACTCGTGCCAGCAAAATTAGATTCGTAGCCGTAAACTCGGTCTAATTCCGTGGGATGTCCGACTGATTCATGGATGGTTAAGAACAAATTTGTCGGCTTAAGAATTAGGGATTTGCAAATACCAGCCGGGATTTTTGGTGCAGCGACTTTCTCAATTGCTTCAGCAGCAACTCGATCTACTTGACTTAATAAATCCACTGGGTTAATATGTTCGTAACCCAGATTTAAGGGCGGGCGTTCGTATTCGCGACTTTGGGCATCGCCCGCCGCAATTGCCGTACATCTAAAACCGGGAAAACTGCGGTAAATTGTTTGTTCGATTAACGAGCCTTCCGTGGAAGCAAAAACCTTATCTTCGTGGTTAACTTGCAAAAAAGAATAAGCTTTTTTGATGCCTTTTGCAGCGTGTGCTAGCAGCCGCTCGTTAATATTTAGTAGGAGTTCGGCTTTCTCAGCGACTGGTACAGAAAAGGGGTCAATTGCGATCGGAGTAACGTAGGTATCGACATATTTTTCGACAGGTACTAAACGCACCGGTTCCTGTTGAGTCAGGCGACTTCCTTTCGCGATTTCTACAGCCAAAGCAACAATTCTGGCAACCTCAGCCGCCGTGCGATTGTGACTCGCAGCAAAGCCCCAAGCACCGTCTAGAAGCACCCGCACCCCAAAACCCGAACTTACATTATCAGAGATATTGCTTAAAGATCGATCGCGCGCGTAGAGACTCTGCCTACGGTAACTGCAAAAACGCACATCACCGTATTCGCAACCAGTCTTCCGAATCAAACTTACGGCTAAATTTGCTAACTCCTTAGCGGAGACTTTTGCGGTTAATTGTACCATAGTTATTAGTTATTTGTCATTACTTGTCAATTATTATAACATATTTGAAGAAACCGCGAAGACGCGAAAAGCGCGAAGTAAGAAAAGAGAGAGGTTTTTCTCATATCTTTTACGGTTGTTTCGGAATGATTAAACCGCAGAGAGCGCAGAGAGCGCAGAGAGCGCAGAGTCAGAAAAGAGAGAAATTAATTGCCGATTCCAACGGATTAGATGTCATTTCTAAGTAGGGTTTTTACCTAAAAACATCTTCTTCTTCTTTCTCTTCCTTCGCGTCCTTCGCGCCTTCGCGGTTCGTTTAATCTTACTCCAGCCCTTGCAAAACCCCAGTCAAAATTTCCACAAGGCGATCGATATGTTCCTTCTCAATAATCAGCGGCGGCGACAAAGCAATTATATCACCAGTCGTGCGAATCAACAACCCATTTTCGTAGCACTTTGTAAAACAATCAAAAGCCCGTTTACCCGGCTTCTCAGCAATAGATTCCAACTCAATCCCAGCCACAAGTCCCAAATTGCGAACATCAATAACGTGCCGCACTCCTTTGAAAGAATGCACCGCATCTTCCCAGTAGCCAGCAATTTTATCCGCCCGTTCAAATAACTTTTCTTCCTCATAAATATCTAGCGTCGCCAAAGCAGCAGCACAAGCCACCGGATGCCCGGAATAAGTATAACCGTGAAAAAGCTCGATCGCATTTTCAGGAGCATTCATAAAAGCATCGTAAATCCCTTCCTTGACAAAGACGGCTCCCATCGGTACAGTACCGTTAGTTATCCCTTTTGCCGCCGTCACGATATCGGGAACTACCCCAAAATATTCAGTCGCAAAACTCGAACCCAAACGTCCGAATCCGGTAATTACCTCATCAAAGATTAGCAGGATTCCGTACTTGTCACAAATCGCTCTGAGCCTTTCTAAATAACCTTTTGGCGGAATTAAAACGCCTGTAGAACCCGCCACCGGTTCCACAATTACCGCCGCAATATTCGACGCATCGTGCAAAGCCACAATCCCTTCCAATTCATCCGCCAAATGCGCTCCCCATTCCGGTTGTTGGCGGCTGAAAGCATTGTGTTCTAAATTGTGAGTGTGAGGTAAATGATCGACTCCCGTCAGCAAACTGCCGAAAAACTTGCGGTTTGTACCAATACCGCCGACTGAAATTCCCCCAAAACCAACACCGTGATAACCGCGTACCCTACCAATCAATCTTTGGCGGGTTCCTTCACCTCTAACTCGATGATAGCCGATCGCAATTTTCAACGCAGTCTCTACCGATTCCGAACCAGAATTAGTAAAGAAAACGCGGTCGAAATTGCCGGGAATCAGCTTTATCAAACGTTCGGCTAATTCAAAAGCAGCCGGATGTCCCATCTGAAAAGCGGGTGCATAATCTAAATTCAAAACTTGTTGTTTAACTGCTTCAGCAATTGTCTCGCGGGCGTGGCCAGCATTCACGCACCAAAGCCCCGCCGTACCATCAAGGATTGAGCGGTTATCATCGCTGGTAAAGTGCATATCTTTTGCCGAAACCAACATTCGCGGATTCGCTTTAAACTGTCGGTTAGCGGTAAATGGCATCCAATAAGCGTCCATATTTGTCATTTTTTTTTATCCTTTTATATTGATGCTTCGGCATCCAAACTATAACTTGCTCCCGATCGCCGATCGCCGACGCTTATTATAATTTTACAAAACACATCTCTCCCTCTTGCTATCTTTTCTATCTCCTCTGCGCCCTCTGCGCCCTCTGCGGTTAGAAAAAAAAAGATCATTCATAAATGAAATAAAATCACCACCGCAATCCTAAATGTTGGCGATGATTTTCTTAGCGGTATAAATATCACATAAAAAACCAGGTTTCTGCTAAATTAGTAAGGTGCGCAATGCGCACCCTACGTAGCTAATTAACGATCGCCTCTACAGATTCCTGATGCAGCAAACCATTCAGCATTTGCGCGGGTTGTTCGCCGTAGGGCCACGCGAAAGCATGGCGAAAAGCGGCATTTTGACAGGCTTGCAATTGCCGAAAATCAATGATGTCCAAAGTCAATAAATTCTCGTACTCAAAAGGCAGCCGCACGTTGTGCAATCCTGCGTTGTCAGTGCAAATGGCAATATCGACACCGGCTTCAAAACATCGATCGAACACCACCTTCAATTCGCGCATATCCTGCAACGTGCCCGTTTTGAGATAGGTAGTCGGGCAAACTTCCAAGCATTGACCGCTGCGCGCGATTTCTGGCAGCAGTTCGGGATATTTTAACGGAATTTGAATCCCGTGACCGATCCGCATCAGATAGGGCAAAAGTTCGGGATAACAGCCAGATGTAGTTTCGTAGAGGTGTCCGGTTGTTTTGATGCCGATCGACCTTGCATACTGATATAATCCCACAAATTCGTCCAAACGCTCGCCAATACAAGCATCGCCCCCAGCAAGATCGATCGCGCAAACATATTCTCCCATTTGTGCA
>JANNOR010000178.1:0-26106 GCA_031399265.1 Cyanobacteria bacterium SOY_34_metabat_3
CCAACGAGACACAGCACCAACTCGGGTTTACCCAACAGCGAAGCCACAATCTTCGAGACTGGTTCGTCGATCCGAATCGCGGTTAAATTCCTAAATACCACCGGGATAATTTCCCCAAAACCGAGGGTGACGATCGCCAAATAATCGCCCTTGAGTCGCAGTGTCGGAATACCCAGGATGACGCCCGATATGCCAGCTACAGCAGCGGCGATCGGCAAAACTATCCAAAAATTCCAAGCAATATTTACCTGTCCAGAAGATAGCAAAGCCGTGGTGTAAGCGCCGATCGCAAAAAACGCCGCATATCCCAAATCCAACAAACCCGCAAAACCGACAGTAATATTCAAACCCAGCGCCAACATAATAAAGATTTGAATCTGTACTACGGTAGCAATCCAACCAGTTTTAGCTTGAAGATCGATGAACGGAAACAGAATGAGAATAAAAGCTAATGTGACCAAAGTTGCCAATCGCTGGCGATCGGGTGGTAAACCCTGTAAAGCACCCATTAATGTAGCGGTAAAAATGGCGATCGTCAAACTGCAAATTCCGTACAGCAAAGTAGTCGAAAAATCCACAGCAGATTGACCAGAAAAAGGGCGAATCACAACTCCTTCGAGGACGCTAGCAACTAATAGCCAAACTCCCAATCCCAATCCGGCTAAACTGCCAATTGTCGCACCCATTTTCGGGTTGTAAGCCTTCTGTTCTTGACAGGCGATAAAGCCCGCCGCCGTACCCATCAGCCAGCCGATGACAGTGCCACTCCAACCGCCGAATAGGATGACTGTAAAAGAGGCGATCGCTCCTAAAATACCACTAGATTTAATTGCTTTGATTATCTTGTTTGACATAGCAGGAAGAAGGAAGAAGGAAGAAGGAAGAAGGAAGAAGGAAGAAGGAAGAAGGAAGAAGGAAGAAAAAATTCAGATCCTTTTGGATCGAGTGATGATTTTGGAAACTGGCGATCGGGCTAGCTACAGTCTAGAGTCTTTTGAGTTCGATTGTTGCAGCAAAAGCGACGAAAATTGAAATATACTGGAACTGTTACCGGAACACACTTCAAACGGGCGATCGCGATATGGTACAAGCTCATCAAAAAACTATCACCCTCGACGAGTTTTTGCAACAGCCAGAAACCAAACCCGCTAGCGAATACATCAACGGTGCGATCGTCCAAAAACCGATGCCACAAGGAAAACACAGCACAATTCAAGGTAGACTCGTCACAGTCGCAAATCATCTCGCACAGAAACCACAAATTGCCCTAGCCTTACTAGAACTTCGCTGCACCTTTGGCGGATGTTCTATTGTTCCCGATGTCGCGGTTTTTGCGTGGAATCGCATTCCCCTAGACGCTGACGGCGAAATTGCCAATACATTTAATACTCATCCAGACTGGATAATAGAAATTTTGTCCCCAGGCCAAAGTCACACCAAAGTCACAAACAATATTTTGCACTGTTTGAATGCCGGTTGTCAGATGGGTTGGTCGATCGATCCTGATGAAAAAAACATTTTAGCTTATCCCGCAGGGCAACAGCCGATCGCACTGCAAGAACCGACAGATATACTACCGGTTCCTGAATTTATGGGGGAAATGCAGTTGACTTTAGGCGAAGTTTTTGGCTGGTTGAAACCAGGGAATATTTAATTGGGCGTTGCGTAATATTGAAAAAGGATTCCTTAATCATTTCCTCCATTTCAGAATCTTCAGAAGTCATTTTTGCAAGGATCTTCAGTGCATCATTTGTCTTGGCTATCTTCTGTTTCCTCCACGTAGAATCGGATATTTTAGGCGATCGCAAATCCAGTATGTTTGCGTACTTCCGGCGAATGAAACGCCAAAACAATGCAGTTTTCGGGGACGCCACCCTCCAGTAATTCATCGGTAATGCCGTCTTCCATACCGTCATAATGAATCCAGAGTTTGCCGTTGCGAATTTCAACGTGAATGAGGCAATAGTGGAGTCGCGTGTGCCCCTCCCAGCCTTCAGTCATTAATAAAAACTCATTTCGGTCTTCGCTAACAATGACTTTGTTATTAATCTCGGCGTATCTGTAGGGTATGCTGGCATAATACGACAGGATTTTAACAATTAATTCGCGGTATTCATCTAGTTTATCCATCTGGTAACAACCTCCTGAATAGGATCGATAACGATAATTTTTATTGTTCTATCCTCAAGTACGACTTGCACGATATCCTCCTGGAAGAAGCTGGTATAAATCTCTTCAGTAATGGCTAGGTATAGGGCGCGATCTGGCTCTCTTTTAGAGAGTATTTTTAAGTACAAACTGTATTGCCCGATCGCATTTTCCCAATCTTTGACTAGAGACTTGCCGACAAAACTTTTGATTTCAACTGCAATTCTTTGTCCCTCGCGTTCCGCTGCTAGTAGCTTTTTAGCTCCCAAATCCACAAACACACTGCGCGAACCAAATTGCAGAGTCAGAGGATCGTCTGTAATTGTCCACCCATCCTTTTCTAAAGCAGTCCTTACATTATAATGATAAATGTCTTTTGCCATTTTTTCAACCCTGCACCTTCAAACCTTCTCCTGAACGTTCTCACCCAACAAACCGCCCGGCCGAAAAGCCAAAATCACCACCAAAACCCCAAACACCCAAGCATTAGTCCAGCGACTCGACAAATACTGATCGCTCAAAGACGACAACACCCCAATCAAAACTCCTCCTAACATCGCCCCCACAATATTGCCAATCCCTCCCAAAACAGCGGCAGTAAAAGCCCTCAAACCCGCCGTAAATCCCATCGTAAACACGATCGTATTATTGTACAAACCAACCAGAATTCCCGCCGAACCAGCCAAAGCTCCACCAATCAAAAAAGTCAGAGCAATAATCTGATCCACATTAATTCCCATAATCTTAGCAGCATCGCGGCTTTGAGCCGTTGCCCGCATCGCCTTTCCCAGACGAGTGTACTGCACGAACACATGAAGCAAAACCATCAATACCACAGCCACCACCAACACAATTAAATCTTTAGTAGTAAACACAATAGTCGTTTCAATTCCCATAGCTTTGAGAATATCAACTCGCGGCAATAAATCTGGAAAGCTTTTCGGAGCAGCCGAATTAGAACCCATCACCGGAATAAAAGCTTTCAATCCTCCCCAAAATAATCCCATATTTTGGAAGATAAAAGAAACCCCGATCGCCGAAATTAACGGAGCTAAGCGGGGAGCATTTCGCAAAGGTCGATAAGCATACTTTTCGACAACAACATTCAGTCCAGCACAAAAGACCGAACATACAACTAAAGCGACTAACATTATCGGTATAGCGGTACTTAAAGGTGCGCCGTCTTGAATGCCAAAAGCTCCGAATACGGTCAGCGAAGCAAAAGCGCCCAACATATACAAATCGCCGTGAGCAAAATTGATCAACTCAATAATGCCGTAAACCATCGTGTAACCCAAAGCAATAATTGCAATCAGCGCCCCGTTGACTAAACCCACTAACAATTGTTGAATCAGCACTTCTGGGCTGCGGAATATTTCGCCAATAATTTTGGGTAAGTCAAATCCGGCGATCGGGCCTAACAACAAAACTATATACGCTACACCTATATATAAGAGAATACTTTTCCAGTTTTTCATAATTATTAAGAATTGGGAATCGGGAATTGGGAATTAGGAATTGGGAATTGGGAATTGGAATTTGGAATTGGAATTGGAATTGGGAATTAGGAATTGGGAATTGGGAATTGGAATTGGGAATTGGAGGAAAAAGGCAGAATTTTTTTATCCCTTCTTCCTTCTTCCTTCTTCCTTCTGACTAATTATTCAGTTTTGAGCGCGCTCACAAACTCCCACTTGCCGCCTTTAACAACATTTCCTGACATTGTAGTCAAGCTAGTGTCGCCGTTGGCATCAAAACTCCAAGTGCCCAGGACGCCGTTAAAATCTTTAGTTGCCAACACAGCATCGCGGATGGCGGCGCGGTCATTTTTGCAAACCTTATTAATTGCGGCGATAATCACCTTAGCAGATTCAAAAGCATAAGCTGCATAAGCTTCTGGTTCAGCATTATATTTTGCCTTGTAGCTTTGGTACCACTGCGCGCCCGCACCAGTCAATTCTTTAGGAGGCAATCCGCCAAAAGTAGCATAAACACCTTCGGCATCTTTGCCTCCGGCATCAATTAAAGCTTGATCTTTAATGCCATCCGGGCCCATGATTTTAACTGCGCCCGCAGTCATTCCGACATTTCTGATGTCTTTAATGATTTGTCCGGCATTGCTTTGGGTAGTGCCGCCAAAGTAAATCATGTCTGGATTTAAAGCTTTGATCTTATTCATTAAAGCTTTGTAATCGCTGGCTTTGATATCAATTCCTTCGCGACCGAGGACTTCAATTCCCGCAGTTTTAGCAGTTGCTTCAAAAACGTCAGCAACGCCTTTGCCGTACAGTTCTTGATCGTCGAGGATGTAAACTTTTTTAACTCCTAAAGATTTCGCCCAGTTGGTGGCGATCGCACCTTGAAGGTCGTCTGCGGGTACAACGCGGGTGAAATTGCGAGTGCCTGCGGGGTAATAAACGTTGGGTTCTTTGGCTTCGCCTTTTCCTGGTTTGGTCAAGCCCGGATAGGTGTTGGCCGGACTTACCATCACTACATTAGCTTGGTTGAGTACGGGAATTGAAAGTTTGGCGGCACCTGAGTTGTAGTGACCGATCGCAGCAACGATCGAACCATCGGCGACGACTTTGTTAGAGTTGGATGTTACCTGGCTTGGGTCCCATTTGCCGGCGGCGGCGGTGGCGTCATCAAGCACTTCGTATTCGATTTTGATTTTGCCGTCGCAGGCTTTGGAGTCGGTTTCGGCAAGTGCTTGTTTGATGCCGTTGACCATTGTTTGAGATTGACCCAAGGCGCTACCTGTCATGGGCAGCATGGAGACTATTTTGACAGTATTTGGGTCTCCGGGGCTGCTAACGGCGACAGGAGAGGCTGCGGGAGAGCTTCCGGGACTGGCTCCGGGAGCTGTGGCGGTGGGTGTTTGCGGGCTCTGACAACTGGCGCAAAGAGTGGCTAAGCTGGCGGCGAGGAGTAATGTCCGCAGCGCTCCGGCGTTGAGATGCTGTGTTGGGTTAGTTTTTGTGGATGTGGGACTTTTGCCCCCTGATTTTTCGGAAAAGTTCATAGGTTGGTTGGTTTGTTGCTTGCGTCTTAGCATATTTTCACTGTGTAAGTCTGTAAGTCAAGACTTAGCACAAGTTTAAAAAAATTATCTTTTAAATCGATTCATCAAAGAGAAGCGATCGCCAATTTCAGCATATGTGTTGACATTGTGTGTACAATAAATTAAAATACAAGCTATGCTAAAGCTTAGTAGCTCTAATTACAACTATTTTTAATCAAATATGCACATATCAGCATCTGAAGGGTCAGTCAGCCAGACCCGCGATGTCACAATCAACATTCGGGCTAAGCTGAATCAACGCGATTTAATCGATCGCGCTGCCCAATTACAGGGAAAGAGCCGATCAGAGTTCATGCTGGAATCAGCTTACCAAAAAGCTCAAGATGTGATTCTAGACCGCTGTTTTTTTGGGTTAGATGAACTTAAATTCAAGCAATTTTTGGCACTGCTAGATGCACCGCCGACGCCTAATCCGAAGCTAAACGCATTACTAAAAACAAAATCTCCGTGGGATTAGAACGAGATTTAAACCAACTCTGCCCGCCTGAAAAACTGAATTCGTTACATCAAATTGAGAACTTTGACTCAGGTAACAGTCAGTTAGATGAATGGCTGAAGCGTCGCGCCCTGAAAAATGAGTCAGAAGGGGCTTCACGGACTTATGTTGTTTGCGATCGCCAAACAGTCATTGGATACTATTGTCTTGCAACGGGAGCAGTAGCACAAACCTCTGCAACGGGTAAAGTTCGGCGCAATATGCCAGATCCGATTCCCGTTATGGTGATTGGACGGCTTGCGGTCGATCGCAACTGGCAAAGTTCCGGGATCGGACGCGCTTTGCTACGGGATGCAATTCTTCGTACTTTGCAAGCTGCTGAAATTGCAGGGATACGGGCAATTCTCGTACACGCTATCTCCGAAGATGCGAAACAGTTTTACCAGAAGTGCGGGTTTACTGTTTCGCCGATCGATCCGATGACACTCATGGTAAAAATTAGCGATGCCATTGTTTCACTTTAGCTCAGACGTTTCGAGTGATTTATGCAAACGGGCGATCGTGATAGTGCTTCACTTTGGGACATGGCGCAGGCAATCCGTCGGATTCAAGAGTTTACGGCTGATATCGCTTACGGTTGCATAGGAATGATTTAACCGCTCTTGGCGCAGAAGACATAGAGGAAGAGAAGAGACAGGAGATTCCTGATGGACAAATTTGAAGAACACGATCCTCGCTGTGGCCGTGAGAAAAGGGGCCAGTGGTTGATCGAGCCACAAGACATCGCTTTAGCCCACGCCCCTGCGTTCAGTCAACGCTTCTTCGCTGAAGTGTTCAACGAATTTCCGGCATTGGCAACGGGAGTCGTTTTCTTGCGATGGTCTGTTCAGCCATCGGATCTCTACGCGGTGTTTAACCTGTCTAGTGGTGGGTTTGGCGTGCAGATCGATCCGTTCCTGGAGTACATTATAGTGTGGGGAGCGGGCGAGCACGGGGAGTATGGCGATTGGACTGGCGAGCGGTTAACGGATGCGCTCGATCATGTCCGTACTTTAGTGTGGTGGTTTGAGAGTTTGTCTAATGCGGTTGAGTGATGCTGTCGATTACGAACTGTTCCCAAATATCAACTAGACTGCGAAATCAAATCCGAATCCTTTTTTTCCTTCGACCGATCGACTGTAAAGTCTTCATAGTACGATCGCTCAGTATTCACATCCCACAAATCGTGCTTTTCACCCAGAATATTCCTCGCCGCCAGCAACCCCGTCAACATAGAATGGTCTTGATTGTTGTATCGGTGCATACCATTTCGCCCGATCGTCTGCAAATTCTCAAATCCCTTCAAAAAACCTTCAAGTACCCGCAAGTGTCCGCGATACTCGCCATCATAAACTGGATAAGCTTTGGGTTGCCGTATCACAACTCCATCCTCAACATCCGCAGTTTTTGCCAAACCCAAACCAACCAACTCGCGAGTTGCTAATTTCACAAGTTCCGCATCCGACATTTCCCAAATCTCATCCCCTACGCTACAGAAATATTCCATCCCCAAACAGCTTTTACTAGCGTCAGGAACTAAAGCAGCACTCCAATTCTTAAAGTTTTGAATTCGTCCAACTTTGACTTCGGGGGAGTGAATGTAAATCCAGTTGTCTGGAAACAAATCCTTGCGATCGACAATCAGCGATACAATCAAGAAATCTCGATATTTGAGCGATCGCGCCGCGTGCAAAACCTCTTCAGGTGGCTGCGGTTCCAGTCTTGCTATCAGCGCCGATATCGGCATACTCGTAACGAAATTATCCGCAGAATATTGAACTAATTCTCCATTTTGCTCCGCAGTAATGCTGGTAATCTTATTGCCTTCACGTTGAAAACTAATTACCTTAGTATCGAGATAAACTTTGCCATCTTTACTTTCCACAGCTTCCGCGAACTTTTCCCACATCATCCCCGGCCCCAAAGCCGGATAATCAAACTCTTTGATTAAAGTTTTAGTATCATTCTTACCAAACAAAGCACTAACTATTGCGGTTGTCAGCGATAATCCTTTAATTCGCTGCGCCGCCCAATCTGCTTGAATTTCCGAACAGGGAATTCCCCACACTTTTTCTGTGTAAGTTTTGAAAAATGTCTTGTAAAGGCGATCGCCAAAACGATTAATCACCCACTGCTCAAAAGTTGTTTCTTCAGGAAGCGGCCAAATTCTCACTTTTAGATAGCTCAACAAAATTAGCAGACTTTCAAATATACCCAAATTAAATAAAGTATTGAAAGCACTTATCGGATAATTAAAAAAACGACCTCGATAATAAATTCTCGACAAGCGCGGCACTTTAATAAAATCATTTCCTAATACCTCTTGCCATAACTGCTGTACGGCTTGAACTTTAGTATAAAAACGATGGCCGCCAATGTCGAAACGATAGCCTTTGTAGGTTTCGGTGCGAGCTATCCCCCCAACTTTATCGCCTTTTTCGAGTACAACAGGGATGATGCCTTGCTTGACTAGCTCGTAAGCTGCGGTCAAACCGGCAGGCCCAGCACCGACGATCGCAACAGGATAATGTTTCACTCAGCCTACCTCCAGCTTTTTTATCGAACTATACAGTTATTTATAACTTCTCAAATTAAAAAATGCACCCGTGAATACCCTGAGAACCTATCGATCGACCTGATGTTGCAGGACAATTAGCCTTGATTTATTCAGCGGCACCGGCAAGCTAACTTTGCCAGTCAAGGGCTTTTTTTGCGATAAGTAGCGACCCGTGCCGATCGCAAATGCCAATCCGCTGTAAAAATAGAAAAGCCAGTGCCAAGGAATTGTTTTTAGGGCAAATAGAATACCGTGTTTCCGCCTAAAAAAACGGTACAGCGGTGCATTAATTGCTACCAGCGGTATTGCCAGCAAGGCAGCCAGACACAGGCAGCTCAGCGACCAGCAAGTCCCTAAAACCAAAAGCAGCACTGCATAAGTTAAAATCACGCTGATCCGGTTCGAGACTTGCAAGTTGAGGTCATTGTTCAATTTGCGATCGCGCCAAATCAGTTCCGTCCAAGGCAGCGCTCGGTAAAAAAAGTCAGCTTTCACCATCCCCACCGCTTCCCAGCGCTTTAAATGCTTCACCTGCAATGTTTTGCACAGTCTAATTTTATAACCGGCTTGTTTCAAACGGTAGCCCAGCTCAATATCCTCGATCGAAGCTTGGCGGTAACTCTCGTTAAATCCACCTATCTGCAAAAAAATTTCCCGGCGAATCACTCCGCAAGCGCCCCAAAAAGTCGAAGCTTCTTCATTACCTGTTTGGTGCACGTAGTGGTGGAGCAAGTTCCTGTACTGCGATAGAAAATCGGGATCTCCCGGGGAATCGTCGTAAGAGCCGATCAAAGCAGCTAAGTGGGGATTATTTTTGAACACCGATTTCGCATAACCCACAGCTTCACGGCAAACAGCAACATCAGCATCCACAAAAAACAGGATATCTCCCTTCGCAGCTTGCGCTCCCAAATTTCTCGCTCGGGCGGGGCCGCCACATTCGGGAATTCTGATTAATTTTGCACCGAATTCCTTGGCAATACGCCAGGAACCGTCGCTTTCACCATCTGCGACAACAATAATCTCGATCGGTCTCGGTACAGCTTGAGCCAGTTTTGACAAACAGGTGCGGAAGTAAGCGCCCCCGTTGTGGACTGGGATAATCACGGATACAGTGGGGTCGGCGGTAGAAATCATTACCTAAATTTTCTAAATTGCATGGAAACAAAATTGCTTGAATTTTACTGCTGCTATTTCACGAAGGCTAAAATCTGTTCTACTTTTTTGTTTATAACCTGATTTTTGTTTCTATCCAACTAAATTTTTGGCTGCATTCATGACAGCATTTTTCCCAATTCCTACCTGTATTCTACGCCAGCTCTTGCTGAGGCTGACCCGATCGAGACAACAGCTTTACAAAATCTTTAAATATATGATTGTTTGTGTAAACCTTAGAAAAAGCCCCACCAGCTATGGTGTCTGAGAGTGTTGCACCGCGCAAGACTTTAATCCCTCGCTGCGCGCTTAGTATAATATGCAACAACTATTATACGGATATTCACCTGGTTTCAGGAGTTTTCCCGTACAGTTTCTGTTACATGGCTGACGATCGGCTAGTGACTCGTTTACAGAAGTCTGTATCCCGAATCCTGTGTCAATGCACATTAGAGCAGTTTTGACAATAGATATATTTAAAAAAGACATCTTAAAATTTTTGACAATGTACGATCGATCTTGAGTAATTTGCTAAAATACCATTAATTCGCTCCCTTTGAGCCAAAACTTTTACACAAACAAGTTTTGATATTACATGAACATATCCAAAAACAATTTAAATCAGCCTTTAATTTCAGTCATCATACCAGCTTTCAACGCTGAAAACTTTATTGTTAAAACATTAGAATCAGTATTATCTCAAACTTATCAAAACATAGAAGTTTTAATCGTTGACGACGGCTCTACAGATACAACTGCCGAAATTATCAAATCTTTTGCTCAAAAAGATAGCCGAATCAGCTTATTGCAGCAGTCAAATGCCGGAGTCGCAGCCGCTCGCAACCTAGCAATAGAAAAATCTAGAGGCGAATACATTGCTCCCATCGATGCCGACGATATTTGGTATCCGCAAAACCTCGAAAAACAAGTAAAATGCCTGAATTTCTCAGCACCATCTGTCGGAATTGTCTATTCCTGGTCACTTGATATAAATGAACAAGACTTGCTCACAGGTGGATTTTACAACTCCACCATCGAAGGAGAAGTTTACACAGCATTAGTTTATAAATATTTTATCGGCAATGCCAGCTCATCTCTGATTCGCCGCCTTTGTTTTGAAAAAATCGGCGACTACAACTGCAAATTAAAAGCAGAAAACGCTCAAGGCTGCGAAGACTGGGAATTGCACCTCCGCATCGCTGAAAAATATCAATTTAAAGTAGTCCCAGAATATTTAGTTGGCTACCGACAAATTACCAGCAGTATGTCTTGCAACTTTGCAGCAATGGCAAAATCTCAGTCTTTAATTATGGCAGATGTTCGGCAGCAACATCCCGAAATTCCCAGTAGTATTTATCGTTGGTCTAGCAGTAATTTTTACATTTACTTAGCTGTCAAAAGCAACCGCAGCGGCAATCACCGCAGTACATTATCTTGGCTGTATCGAGCTTTCAAAGAAGATTTATTTATGGCATTGCTGCGTCACAATCTCTACTTGCTGTCAATAGAAAGTCTCTTAAAAATTATAGTGTTACCGCCCGCTAAATCCGGCTTAGAATTAAAACAAACATCACAATCAAGTGAAGAAACGACACTTGCGACCATTGAGAGCAGGATTAAAATTCACAGAATGTTGCCGTCCCAAGTTTATGAAAGAATGCGATTCAACAGTTTAAAAAATAGAAATTTTAAATAAACCCAACCTTGAAAAACCCGGTTTCTTGAAGAAACCGGGTTTTTGAGGAAGCTAGAAGGCGCTTAATTTTGCCTGGTTGCTCGAGCGCGAATCAGGAAAAAAGGTTAAGTAAGAAAATACAAATTTTTCCTTCTTCCTTCTTCCTTCTACTTAACCAATCTAAGCGTGAGAAGCTGTAGGAGTTTTAGCTCGTGGCTGCTTACCATCCGGCGAAATAGATTCCCCTTCAATAAACGATCGCAACATCCAAGCCATTTGTTCGTGCTGTTCCATCAAACCAGTCAAAAAGTCTGCCGTTCCATCATCCTTAAACTCTTCACCGCACTGTTCGACGTGTTTGCGGAGATTGCGAATAATCAGTTCGTGGTCGTCAACTAAACGCGACACCATCTCAGTCGCCAAAGGCAAATCGCCGATATGTTCTTTAATCGAAGCATATTTGAGAAAACCCTCAGCAGTACCAATGGGATAGCCACCTAAAGACCTCACCCGTTCGGCCATAGCATCGATATTTTCAGTTAACGCCTGATAGTGTTCTTCCCACAACTGGTGGAGCGAGCGAAACTGCGGCCCAACTACATCCCAGTGATACTTTTTGGTTTTGATTAACAGCAGATAAGCATTTGACAGGTCATGATTTAACAGTTCGATCACGCCTGCGCGTTGTTCCTCAGATAGACCTATGTTTAACTTACGCATTGAAGCTGTTCCCTTAACTTTCTGTTTAGACTTATTACAACAAATTTTCCCCGCCACTTACATCAACCCAGAGGACGATCGAACTTTGGTAAATTTGCGACATTTCAGGTTAAAGTAATCGCAATATAGATACCTTAGATAGATGCGATGAAACTTTTTATTCCGGGCCGCCTTTGTTTGTTTGGCGAACACAGCGATTGGGCAGCCGTTTATCGCCCGCTGAATCCCGCTATCGAAAAAGGCTGCACTGTGATTGCAAGTACAAATCAAGGAATTTATGCCGAAGTTAAGCAGCATCCCACACACTTGATTTTGCGGGCTGCTTTAAATGACGGCACAAAAATTGAAGCTGCACTCCCGATCGCAAAAAATGCTCTGCTTGCTGAGGCAAAAACAGGCAGTTTTTTGAGTTATGCAGCCGGTGTCGCCGCTCAATTCGTGGAACGCTACCCCGTACAAGGACTAGAAATAGACAATTATTTAACAGATTTGCCAATTCAGAAAGGCTTGTCTTCAAGTGCAGCAATTTGTGTGTTAGTAGCCCGTGCTTTCAATCGCTTATACGATCTAAAAATGAACGTCCGCGCCGAAATGGAAATGGCTTATTTAGGCGAGATTGCCACACCTTCGCGCTGCGGCCGCATGGATCAGGGCTGCGCCTATGGAAATCGCCCAATTCTGATGATTTTTGACGGCACGGACATGGATGTTGTCGAGCTAAAAGTTGCCCAAGACTTGTTTTTTGTAATCGTAGATTTGGGGAAGAGCAAAAATACTCAAGAAATCCTGGCAAGCCTCAATCAAGCTTACCCTTTTGCTGCGAATGAAGTTCAAGAAAACGTGCAGCAATATCTCGGTGCAATTAGTTTTCAAATGACGCAAGATGCTGCGGCAGCTTTACAGCAGGGAGATGCAGTTAAAATCGGCGAGTTGATGAGAGTTGCACAGAGGGAATTTGATAAATATTTAATCCCGGCTTGTCCGGGGCAATTAACTGCTCCCATTTTGCACGAACTCCTGAAGTATCAACCGATTCAGTCTTATATTTTGGGCGGTAAGGGAGTTGGTTCTCAAGGAGATGGCACGGCGCAGTTTATCGTAAAAAATGCAGAAAGTCAACAGCAGGTTATCGATATTATAGAGAGAGATTTCCCCCAGATGGAGTGTCTGAAACTGACAATTGATTCTCAGTGCAAAGTCCGCAAAGCCGTGATTCCGGCCGCCGGTTTCGGCACTCGGATGTTTCCCGCTACTCAGGCTGTGAAGAAGGAATTCTTGCCAATTATCGATCGCGACGGCCGCGCTAAACCGATAATTTTGGCGATTGTGGAAGAAGCTTTGAGTGCGGGCATCGAAGAAGTGGGGATAGTTGTCCAAAAGGGCGATCGTACTTTTTTTGAAGATTTCTTTAAAAGTCCCCCGTCTCCCGAACTTTCCCAAAAATTATCTCTGGAAAATCAGAATTATAGCAGATATTTACAAGATTTAGGACAGAAAGTTACAATTCTTACTCAAGATATTCAGGAAGGATTCGGTCATGCGGTATTCTGTGCTAAAGAATGGACGAATAACGAGCCATTTCTGCTGCTTTTGGGCGACCACATTTATGCGTCGCAAACTGAAAGCTCTTGCGCGCGCCAACTATTGGATGTTTACTCGCAAGTGCGGCAAAGCGTAATTGGTTTGAGAGTAACACCATCCGATGTAATTCATCACTACGGTTGTGCGGCGGGAGTTTGGCAGGAACCTGATTCTATTTTGTCTGTGACGCAACTTTACGAAAAGCCGACTCTTGAGTATGGGCGGCAGCATTTAAGGGTTGAAGGAATCGCGGAAGATTTATTTTTATCCTTTTTTGGGATGTACGTCCTTGAGCCTAAAATATTTGATTGCTTGGCAGAACATATTAATGGTAATTTTCGAGAAAGAGGCGAATTTCAGTTAACCTCGTGTTTGGATAAGCTGCGGCAGTCTGAGGGAATGACAGGTTGTGTGGTGAAAGGGCGGTGTTTTGACACGGGATTGCCGGAGGTTTACCGGCAGACGCTGATTGATTTTCCTTTATATAGCAGAAGCCAGGAGTCAGGAGTCAGGAGTCAGGAGTCGGATGCTTAACTATTAACGGTTTCAGCAATTGCCCCATTCCCTGTTTGCCCAATTCCCGGTGCCTCATCAGCTACATCCCTTGTTTTTTCGTTATTAACCGTCCCCGAATCACGTTAATTGTAACAAAATATTACAAGATGACGCTAAAACAGCATAGAGGCTTGACAGCAAAGAATTGAGTAGCTAATCTGATATACATACCCGGGTAAGTCAATTCACAGTCCTATGCAAGAAAAGCAAAAAGTTACACTGTATCTTCCACCTGAACTGCATCGCCAGCTCAAAATCAAAGCCGCAGTAGAAACAGAACCGATGTCATCAATTGCAGAAAGGGCAATTGTATTCTACCTAGGAAACCCCGAACTGGTTGACGAAGTAGAAGCCTCCTACGGACAAACCCATCGGGTATACAACTGTCCAGAATGCACGAGTTCTGTAGTAATGCGAGATGGAGAACTGGCATCCGTAACAAGTCAGCCGAGCTTATTGGCTGAGCAGGATCTGCCGGTAAAGCAAGTGTCGGGCGTCAGTGCCAGCACAGCCCAACCGGGAGAGGAAGAATTGGTTCCCTGCTAAGAATGCCTTGCTTCGGGAAACCTAGAACTGAACCTTTCAGTAATAGGGCTAACGGCAGTATTGAGATTCAGCAAAGATAGCACCGTCTCTAGTGGGTCGAGGAATATGCAAGAAGAGATCAGTATTCTAATCCAAGCTCAATATCCTCTGATCTACCTCGTGACATCCGAGGAAGAGCGGTGTGAGCAAGCAATTTCGACAATAGCTCAAGCCAAACCACAGCGACGAGTATTTATCTGGACTGTAACTCACGGCATTGTAGAGTACGGTCAACCTCGTACTACCACTCAGCACAACACTGTTTCGCCAGAGGCAGCTATTGAATGGGTGATCAGGCAACGAGAACCAAACAGCAACGCTAGCATCTACATTTTCAAGGATTTGCATCCTTTTATCGATTCTCCTCCGGTAACTCGGTGGTTGCGCGATGCGATCGCCAGCTTCAAAGGAACGCAAAAGACAATTATACTGATGTCTCCTTTGCAGCAAATTCCGATCGAGCTAGAAAAGGAAGTGGTAGTGTTAGACTTCGCGCTCCCAGATATGGCGGAACTAAACCAAGTATTATCCAGCCAGTTGGAGCTTACAAAAGGGCGACGAATTACCACAGAAGGGCGCGAAAAACTGTTAAAAGCTGCCTTGGGATTAACCAAGGATGAAGCTGAAAAAGTTTATCGCAAAGCTCAAGTTTGCAAGGGACGCTTGACGGAAGAGGAAGTAGACATTGTTCTTTCGGAGAAAAAGCAGCTAATTCGGCGCAACGGCATTCTAGAGTTTATCGAAGAAGACGAAACCCTGGATGCAGTCGGCGGCTTAGAAGAGCTGAAACGGTGGCTCAAGCAGCGTTCCAACGCTTTCACAGAAAGAGCGAGAGAATACGGTCTTCCCCAACCCAAAGGGATGCTAATTCTTGGCGTACCCGGGTGCGGAAAATCGCTGATTGCCAAGACTACCTCCCGCCTGTGGGGACTGCCCCTGCTGAGGCTAGATATGGGCAGAGTCTACGACGGCTCGATGGTAGGTCGCAGCGAAGCTAACCTCCGAAACGCTCTAAAAACCGCAGAATCGATCTCTCCAGCCATCCTGTTCATCGACGAACTAGACAAAGCCTTTTCAGGAGGCAGCGGTTCAGCCGACTCTGACGGAGGCACATCCAGCCGAATTTTCGGTTCGTTCCTCACTTGGATGCAAGAAAAAACTTCCCCAGTCTTTGTAATGGCAACAGCCAACCGCATCGAGCGGCTACCGGGGGAATTCTTGAGGAAAGGGCGATTCGACGAACTCTTCTTTGTGGATCTGCCTACCAAAGAAGAACGCCAAGATATATTCAAAATTCACCTGTCAAAGCGCCGTCTGGACATCTCTCGCTTCGATTTAGAGCAACTGTCCAACGTTTCCGACGGCTTTTCAGGCGCAGAAATTGAGCAAGGGCTAATCGCAGCAATGTACGAAGCCTTCGCTCAAGATAGAGAGTTTACGCAGCTAGACATCATCGCGGCCATTAAATCCACATTGCCACTGTCTAAAACCATGACCGAACAGGTCAGCGCCCTCCGAGATTGGGCTAGACAGCGCGCACGGCCCGCTGCGTCTTCCGTCGCTGAATACCAGCGCATGGAATTCTAAAAGCTTTCTCCTGGTCCAAACAGGAGCAAAGGCTAGCAACAGCTAGCAGTTCGATTCAAGCGCCGCCCAGCGGCACCGTTAAATCCAGACCGTTGTTGTTTCTCTCTCAGTTTTATTAGGAGGAAATCCAATGTCTCACTTTAGCACTCTGCGTACCAAAATCACCGACGCCGAAATCCTGAAAGCTTCTTTGCGCGACTTGGGCATTTCAGTCAAGTCAGAAGCTGACGTTCGCGGCTACAACGGCCAACGTGTTCGCTCGGACATCGTGGCAACTTTGGAAGGCGAATATGACTTGGGTTGGTCTCGCAATAGCGACGGCTCCTTTGACCTGATTGCAGATTTGTGGGGCGTCGCCAAAAAGCACAATCAAACTGAGTTGATCAACTCGATCAACCAGAAGTACGCAGTCAACAAAACCTTGGCAGCAGTCAAGCAGCGCGGTTTGCAAAACGCCAACGTTAAGTTGGTAGTGCAAAACTAATTGATCTGCGCGTTTCCAAGCTTGCGGGTTAACCTCATCGGGGTTAACCCGTTTTTTGCTATTCGATTTCTGAGGACTAAAGTCCGATGCTGCAAACAAATTTTGTGGTGGTCGATTGAAGACAAAATTATTGGTAGATGGATGGGGTCACTTAAGAATTTAGACCCCATCTTTTTTGAGAGCTACTTACTTAAATCAGTCGCAGATAGGGCAGTTGAGGCGGTTGTCACTTGGGGCGATACTCGGCTCTCTATCTCTGCGAAACCTAGCGAATCGTATCGGAAATCGTCGATCGTCTGTTGATAAATTTCTAGGATTCGATCGACCTTGCGCTCCCAGTCAAAATGCTCGTTCACGCGCTGTTGTCCGGCGCTACCCATAGTCTGCCGCAATTGGGATGAATGGGCGAGCTTTACCATAGCTTCAGTTAGCCCTTTGACAAAGCTTTCTCTGGAATCTGGTTCTACTAAAATACCGCAAGTGCCATCGATATAATCCTTCGGCCCGCCCCAATTCGTCGCTATCACCGGCAGCCCCACGGCCATTGCTTCCAAAACCACGGCTCCCCCAGGCTCTCGCAAAGAAGGCATCACCATTGCATCAGCTTGTTGCAGTCTTTGAGCGCACTGCTCTTGAGACAGCCAGCCGCTAAATATTACCCTATCTTCGATCGCCAAACGAGCTGTTTGAGCTTCTAATTCCCCTCGCATCTCCCCATCACCGATGATTTCCAAAACTGCATCGGTTTGAGTGACAACGGTTGCAAAGGCTTCTAGCAGTAAATCTACACCCTTCCAGTCTACCAGCCTCCCCAAGGACACAAAACGAACTTGCTGGTTGGGTTCTTTTGATAAGGTAGATGTCGATCGCCACACCGACAAATCTACACCGTTTTCCACAAGCTGAATAATTTTACCGCGCACCCCAGATGGAAGTGCCTGTGCAGTGCGATCGTTCGCCACTAACACCGTCTGGGCTTGAATTTTACCTGGAAACAAGCCGTTGAATAAATTCACAAACTGGTAGCCGAATGATACTACCATATCCACTACAGGACTTTGGCGTGAGCTAAATGCGGTAGGAAATTTTACATCCGCGTTCAGCGGCCCTATCACTACGGGCATCCCCAATCCGAACATCAACGAAGGGAATTTTGCCGAGACTGGTGTCGGCTCGTGCAGAATTTGAATCTGGTGTTTACTCACCAGATGTCGGACAATCCGGCGCTGAAGTGCTTGAGTGTACAGGTGACTCAGCAGCCCTAAAGTAGGTACATTTACCCTGGCTGGCAACAACTGCCCCACGTTGTCCATCAGTTTGTGCAGCCAAGTATCCGGTACAAAGTGTATTCGATCCTTATCTTCTGGAAACAAAGCTTCTAGTTCGGCCTTTGTGCGTTCGTGAACTACTAACCACGCTTCTATTTGGCGCGATCGAAGTATTCGGAAGTAGTGCAGCGGCAGCAAGGCTTCGCCGCCGAATTTAGTTGAGGCATTTTGAGCAACAATTACAATTCGCATAACTTGTTTTCACCAAACTGGATTTGTGTAGTCTTAGATTGAGAAGCTTTTTTCTCGCTGCTGCTGTTCTCCTAAATTTCAAGAAAAATGTCTGCCTTTCAAGCGCCTTGAAATTCTACGGGTTGTTCGATCTACTCGGCACAGATACTTGCCCGGAACTTATCGTCTTCCACCCGATTTTATGATGGTGTTCTTTAATTTATGAGGAAATAAATTGGTGAATTTGGCTTTATTTTAAAACCAGCTTCTTCTGTTACATAAGTTGCATCTACCAGTTTATTACTTACTTTAAAAATTTGTATCTTACCAAAGGTAGAGATTCCACGTCGGGGGTGGAACTGCTCTAGTTTTTATTAACAAATAATCTTTGTTACTTATTATCAGAAAATTGGGTTTAAAACCCCTTTCGCTAACTTTTGGTCTTGAACGAAGCAACGCTCTCTTGAGAATTGACCTCTACTATGGGAAAGAGAAATCCTGTCAAAGCAAGTTGGCTCGTAGATTAAAGAATCCCTGGGCGTTCATGCGCCCGGAGTGTCAAGCGTAAGTATAGGGAACTTTTCCCAGAAAAGCTGCCATTTCCCCAAAAGTAGAAATCGGAGTCAGTATTAGAAATTGGGTACGACTCAGCAACAGCATATCAATCAAAGCGCTGCGAACGCCTTCTGTTGATGTTCGTGAAAAACTAGGGCGATTGATAATTCGATCGCCAAATTCTGTTAGCAGCGGTGCAATCTCTTCCTGCGAGCCATCGCTGGCGAGATAAATGGTGGTGTCACTTCCCATTGTTTCTAGAGCTTGGCGAATCGATCGAGTGTAGCGTTCTAAAGCCACTCCCTGGTTAGCTTTGGTTGTGAAGTCACCGCGTCTGATGTGGACTCCAATGGTTGAGAGCGACCAATTGAGGGAGAGTTGGTCAACCTCCTGAAGGATATCAGGCTTGGGAATCAGGTAGCTGCGAGCTGCATCGAGCCCTGCGCCAAGTTTGGTTTCAAACGGCTGGCGATCGATAAACTGCCAGTGAATGTCTAGAATTACAGATCTCTGGGGCAGGTTTGCTGCCAAGTCATGGGAACTCCAGTCTTTGTGACGATCGTAACGTACCAGGCAATAATCTTTGTTAGGGATGGTTCGCTCTGTGCCTTCCCACACAAACAAATCGTCGAATTGCGCGCCGCACTCAGGTGTAGAAGGCCAATTGACCACCAGTTGTCTTCCGGTACGCAGCGCAAAATCCTGAGCCAAAATGTGCGCCCGCAGTCGGTTGGCTAAACCTCTGTAGGCGAGATAAGTAACGAGGGGAGAAAAGTCACTAGCAGAGCCAGCATCTTGAAGGAGGCGCCGAAGCCGATCTCGCCCAACTTGGGCCAGCCACGCCGATTGTGCAGCCTGCCAAACAAATCCTGGGGTCAGCGCCTTAACCGTTTGTCGAACTGGCAACAAGAAATACTTGGAAATCATAGCAGGAATCTCCGATCGCAAATAGTTTTTGCCACAACTTATTAGTTGTTTTTGATGACATCTGGCCCGATTGTTCAGAGGTAGGAGCGATCGAGCGCTTATCGTAAAACCCGGTCTTCGGGAGTGATTGTAGCTGCACTCTTGTATTCGATCAAATTGCTGCGCTGTCCCAGCAATCGGCGTTGGTGAAACAGAATCTGACCCTGCAATTGAGGAAATCTCCCCACCACGCAAGATAATGCGTAGAGAGCAGCATCCTTTGATTTTAAGTTTTGCTGCATCCGGCGATAGATGCGGTAGCCAAGTATCAGGTAGCCGAAAAGCAACAACAGGCTCCAGCCGCGTGTCAACCACGCTGTACCCAATGCTAGCACTGGCAAAACGAATCCCCAGAACCAGATACTGGTGGTATCTTTGACCCAGTGACGCTCGGGAGTGTTCCCGTGCAGCCACGAACCCTCGGCGTAGGCGTGACCTGCTCTTTGAGAACGCTTCCACCACTGGTCAAAACGCGTCATTTGGGCGTCGTGCAGGGTCATTTCTGCGTCTAAGCGATCGATTTTCCAGCCGTTTTGACGCAGCCTGACGCACAATTCCGGTTCCTCGCCAGCAATTAGTGCGGGGTTGAAACCGCCTGCTTGCTGAAATGCTGCGACGCGCATCATGGAATCGCCGCCGCAGGCTTTTGCCTCGCCGATGGGGGTGTCCCACTCCATGTCGCACAGTCGGTTGTATGCTGTGGCGTTGGGAAATCTTTCGCGCCGGCGCCCGCACACTACGGCTACGTCTGGTTTGGCTGTGAGTTCTTGTTTTGCGCGATCGAGCCAGCCGTCAACGATTTCGCAGTCACCGTCTACAAATTGGACAAATTCGATGTCGGGCACTAATTGCAGCAAGCGGGAAAAGCCTTCATTTCGGGCGCGTGCTGCGGTAAAAGGTGTAGATAGGTCGAGTTCTACTGTATCGGCTCCGATCGATCGGGCTAGTTCCAAGCTGCCGTCTGTGGAGCCAGAATCGACATAAACTACCAAAGCTATTTTGCCGATCGCCGATCGCAAGCACGCTCCGAGGCGAGATCCTTCGTTACGTCCGATCGCGACTAATCCAACTTTATGCAATTGAGACATAATCAATGCTATCTAATAATTTAAGTATTTTTGTCTTGTATTTTTTTGCTTCCAATGATCTTCGCCGGAATGCCAACGGCAGTTTGACCGGCTGGAATATCTGAGAGTACAACTGCGTTTGCGCCGATATTTACATCGTCGCCCAAAGAAACACCTCCCAGGATTTTTGCACCAGCGCCGACGTTAACCCGATCGCCCAATTGAGGCGATTCTAGGGGCTTGTCCAAGTAGCGGTTTCCCATCGTTACGCCTTGGCGGATAATGCAGTCGTCGCCGATCGTACAATATCCGTGGATGATAATAGCGCTCTGATGTTCGATCACCACGCGGCGGCCGAGTTTCACAGTGAAAGGCAAATCTATCCCGTAAGTATTGCGGACTTTTCGGTAGAGCGATCGATAAATAATACTCAAAGGAGCGCGAAGTAATTTCGGTTCAACTTGCATTCTCCAGACACCGAAGCGGTGAACTGCTACGGCGCGAAATCCCGGCTTTGTCCAATCGCAGCCGTGAGCCTTCCAATCTTCTTGAATCTGCTGCCACAATCCTAGTGTAGGAGCTTCTACTTGATGTTCACTTGCGATCGAATTGGGCTGCGTTACCATAAGCTTTACTCAACACTCTGTCTGGTTTGATCGGTTTCTAGATTCTGGCAATAATCTGCTATTTTTTAGATTTTCAATCGAGGATGCACCAAGTTCATTTTATGATAAATATCAAATTTTTCGCTCTCTCAAGTAATGCTTTACTGGTTGGTTATAGTTAGTAAGATTAAGCGAGCTTAAACTTGTTTAGAAGAATGATTTAAGAAATTTTCGATTCTTCGATCGCACCTCCTTTAAAAAATACACTATTGAGCAAGAAATCCTGGAGGTAGTTTGGTGGGTCGTTGTCTGGCTTGCCTTGCACGGCGCGGCGCACCCTCCACGCAGCAAAACCTGAAGCCCAGCAGACATCAGTTAAGGCTGCGTACAGAAAGCCATAGTTCTTGATAAAGTAGCGCCGCCGGGAATCAAACCAATACTGAGGCATCCGCTTGCGGGCGGCTTTGGTATCGGTGACACCTGAGCTTTGGCCGACTAAGTGAACAACGCGACTTTCAGGTACGTACCAGCAACTCCAGCCAGCTTTGTTCGCTTGCAGGCAAAAATCCATTTCTTCGCAGTACATGAAATAAGCTTCATCGATCAATCCTACCTTTTCAAATACTTCGCGGCGGACGATCATGCTGGCTCCAGCTACCCAATCAGTCTGGCAGATTTCTGGGGAAATCGGAGGAGCGGCGACCCGGTTTTTTAATAACTTGGACACCGGGCCCAGACGCCAGCCGAAATCGAGTTCGGTGAAGATGTTGTGAAACCGAAAAGCTGACTCCTGGGGCGTGCCGTCGGGGTTTTCCAAGCGGCTACCGGCGATTCCCGCTTCGGGATGAGCGTCCATGAAATCGACGAGGGCTTTGAGGGCACCGGGGCGAACTACCGTGTCTGGGTTGAGCAGTAGGAAATAAGGGGGGGGATTGGTGGATTGCAGTACGGGACGGATCAGGGCGTTGTTGCCGAAGGCGAAGCCGCCATTGCAGTCTAGGGACACGAAGGATGCCCATTCGCTCCAGCCTTCGGCGACGATGGCGGCTGCAATTTCTGCGGCTGAGTTATCGCCAGAATCGTTGTCGGCAATTGCAACGCGGGTATTTGGGAGCGATCGAATTTCGCTGACTAGAGAGTGCAAGCAGTCGATCGTCAGACGGGGCGTCCTGTAATTAACAATCACTACAAACAATGAGTACGACTGACTAGACGCACTGGCATTCGACATAAGGAAAATACTCTTTATTAACTTTTCTAGCTCAGCTTGCGGCTTTTGGCAACTGTTGGGCGATCGCCCAACATTGGATCTGCCTCCTACTTTACCACCAGTTAAGGACGTGCAGTAGATTTTGAAATTTCCGATCTAAAATCTCGGCGGGCGAGTGGAACACCCCACCACTAAACGATCCGAGAGCAAGAGACAACAACTAAACTTAAAATTTGCACTCAGAAAAGCCGCGAGCTAAATTCAAGCCTTGGAGGATTGCAACATCTTCAATAAAAGCTGCCACCGGGAACGGTGCATTTCTTGGTGCGTCAGGCTGCGAGCCTCCTGGAGAGATGCTTTGCCCATAGTTTGAAGAGCCGACAAGTTTTGCGCTGACCATTCGATCGCATCTGCTAAGGCCGCAGGGTCGTTAGAATTGAAAATTACACCTGTTTTGCGGTTTTGGATGCAGTCGCGCACTCCGTCTGTGTTGCTTCCCAGTACGGGTACTGCTTGGGAATAAGCATCGTAAACAATCCGGGGCTGCTCGTCTGAAAGGTTGGGAACTACAACGGCGTGATATTCTTGCAGCCGCCCAAAGAATTCTTTACCGTAAGGAAGCGTTCCCGAAATTTGGATGTTAACCGATTTTTGCAGTTGACTGCTAAGTGTTTTGCATTGGTTTAGGAGTGAGCCATCGCCGAGGATATCGAGGTTGACAGCAATGTTTCTCTTGTCCAAAATTTTCATTGCTTCTAGGAGAACTAACACGCCTTTAGCGGACTCCAATCTGCCCGCAAATAGCAGTTTGACTTTTTTGGTTGATGGGGATAACTTTTTGCGCCATATTTCGGCTGCATCGGCTTCGGAAATGATATTTTCTTCATCTATCCAGGAAGCATGGATGATGTGACCCCGTTCTTGCCGCTTTGTCAGTAAACTCTGCTGGTATTCCGATTGTGTGAAAATTGTCAAATTGGCATTGTTTACGCACCAGCGGTTGACTATTTCCGATACATAAGCGATGATTCTGTCTTTGATTTTTATGGTTTTGCCTGGTTCCAGACGCCACGGTGCAGACTCGACTACGAGTACGTAGAATTTTCCCTGAATCAGCGCTATTGGTGTGACTAACCACCCCATAGGAATCGGCCAGCCTGCTACGCAACTGTGTACGATATCTGCAGAGCCGATCGCACTCCAAAGTTTGGCAACTGTAGCAGGTAGCGTCAATATTGCATCTTTGTAGCTGTTTGGGGAGGGAAGGTCGATGAATTCAACGTTAGAAAAGGATGGCTCGCTGGTGACGGAAATTGCGTTTTTTGGGGATGTTTCAAGTTGACAGGGAGTTGCTAGAGTGAAGTCTTTAAGATACCTAAAGTGTTCGGTTAGGTCTTTTGCCCACATCGGATCGAGATACCTCTCACCTTTTTCATCGCAGGTGGAGCTGACGTTCATCACCATCAGATAACGCTTGGTAATGGGTTCTAAAAACTCTAATTTCGGTTTTTTTTCGATTTTTTCTGACGTTTTTGAATTGATTTGCATCGCTGAGATCCTATGTATTGATTAGATGGTAGTCGAGAATTATATCTAAATTCTCTGAGTTGAACGTTTTGGCGATCGCGATCGCCAACCGGGAAGTAGTTCCCTGATTTGCCTTTAACTTCACCTTGCTGGCCTTAGCACCATATCCGATCCAGATCGCGATCGTCAATGAATTTTAGATTTTAGATTTGAGAGGCTACTCTGTCACTCACCCTGCTTGCGGAATAAATCCGTTCTCTGGTGTAGTGGAATATCAAAAACGGTTTTGCCAAAATCATATCTGCAATTAATCTAGATTTTTGTAGTGGGGTTTACAAATTTTAAAGTTTATAATGTCTGTAGGTCTGACTTGCCGCTCGGTGGAGGAGTGAATGTCGATAAACTAACCCATTCATGTCGTCAGAATAACCGCCGCCAATGACGCAAGCGACGGGATAACCAGCTGAACAGCAAGTAGACAAAACTTGCATTTCGCGGCGAAATAAACCCGTATCAGTTAAAGCTAATTTTCCCAACTTGTCGGCTTGATGGGGATCTACTCCGGCATCGTACAACACTAAATCTGGCTTGACATCTGAAAGCAAATCTGGTAAATATTTAGCTAAAGTTTGTAAATATTCGTCATCTTCTATACCCTCAGATAGATGCACGTCTAAATCGCTTTGTTGTTTTGTACCGGGAAAATTAACTTCGCAGTGCATCGAGAAAGTAAAAACGCTGCTGTCATTTTGGAAAATTACAGCGGTTCCATCTCCTTGGTGCACGTCTAAATCGATAATTAAGACTTGGCGAACTAAACCCAATTGTTGCAGGACGCGGGAGGCGATCGCCAAATCGTTAAAAATACAAAAACCAGACCCAAAACTAGGGAAGGCGTGATGAGTTCCGCCCGCTGTATTGCAAGCCAAACCGCACTCTAAAGCAAGCTTTGCAGTTAGTATTGTTCCTGCAACCGCGATGCGAGTGCGGTTAGCCAATGCCAGACTCCAAGGCAGACCAATTCGCCGAATCGCTTTGGCATCCAGCGTCCCGTTGCAGTAAGCTTGAACGTAGCAGTGGTCGTGGACTAATTCAATCCATGCTTGAGGGGGAAGTTCGGGAGCGTGAAACTGCGATTTATCTGCTACCCCATCCGCGATCAGCATCTGATAAAGCATCTCGAACTTTGCCATCGGGAAGCGGTGATCCGGCGGTAGAGGTGCAACGTAATCTTCGTGGTAGATAATTGGTAAGTCCATTAAGATGATTGTAGAACGAGTGAATCTTCAATTGAAAGCCTCCAATATCAAATTTAAATTCGCTGGAGAACCTGTATATGCAGCTAAAAACAGTTTGGCAGTCCGGCAGCAACAACCCCGAAAATGCTGAGAACCTCGATCGTATCAGTGAGTGGTGGGGAAACCTCAACGGCAAAGAAATTAGTTGGGTAGAGCGACTGATTCCGCAAATCGGCGGTTTGAGCGAAATTCACTGGCATCCCCAGCGTTTTGACGAAACATTTGCGATCGTCAATCCCGAAATTCGCGGGGATACTCTCTATTGGTACAAACCCGATTCTCCTATCCAACGCAACAACACTGTTCACCAACTAGAACTAGACAACATCCAACAGCAATTATACCTTTATCCTCAGTTGGAATCGGAACTGGTGATTCGGATAGGAATTGCCGAAGTTAAATATCAGACACTTGAATTAAACAATCCCGAAATCGCCTTGGGGGAAGATAATATTTTGCTGCTGTGGGAGGCTGACCGAGAACTTGAAATTAAAATCTGCCTCAGTTCTGAAAATATTGCTAAACTTAAGGAATTGCTGGCATAGAAAACACCGACAAAAGATTTTATACAGCAGGCCTTGGGTGCGAACCCGTCGATTTACAATCTTAGTTGCCTATAAATATCTGAAGATTTATGCACGGGTGTGTCAAAATTAGCTTCGAGCTAGGAAAATACTTCATCGCAGTGCTTGAACAGAGTAGAAAAATTTGGTTTATTTGGTCTGAAGTGCTTAATACCAATTTTTTATGAGGCTGCATAGAATTCGATCCCCCC
>JANNOR010000181.1:0-13246 GCA_031399265.1 Cyanobacteria bacterium SOY_34_metabat_3
TGAATCGCTGGCCGCAACCAGTGCCAGTTTTGGCATAGAAACACCAGTAATAAGTAGGTCATTGCCACAAAAACCATAGTATTTACAAGGTACTATGGTTTTTTTGCGCTTACCCGTTAGATCAAATCCGGTAGCATCGGAATTATTAGTACCCAAAATTAGGAGACGGCAATGCCGTATCCCTACAATGTTATTTTGGGTAGGGACACGGCACTGCCGTCTCCTCTATAATTCCGGTGCAACCGGAATTGATATTATTGATTATTGCAAATCAATTTCTGCACAAACCAATTCAGCGATTTTATTGGCAGCCCCCGATTCTCCCCGAACCGATCGCAAACGATCGCGCATTTGTGCTAATTTTTCAGGATTGCTCAAATAGTCGATCGCCAATTCGGCCACAACTTCCGGTTCCAACTTCCCCATCAACTCCGGCACTATCTCTTCCTGTGCCCAAATATTCGGCCAAGCATAAAGTTTTCGCTTCCCAAATTGCCAGATCAGCCAATTAATCGCCGTCGCAAAAACCGAACCGACAAACGGCAAATTTGCCAGCAATCCCGGCAAACCATCCCAAGCTTTCATCGCATCCAACTGCTGCGTCGGTAGCAACACAATCATTGGCACTGCTAAGGAACCCAACTCCGCAGTATTCGCTCCCACAGTAGTCAAACAAAGACTACATTCTGATAGCAAATCGTAAGCTGGCGTCTCAGTCCAAAGTTCTATCTGCAAACCATTTGCTGTCTGCAAAAATCGCGATTCTGTTACATGAAGTTCGGCGCTGGCATTTGCAAATAAATGCAGACAAGGATTTTGTTCTGGGTCGGCAAAACGTGCTAGAGTTTGCACATCTATGGTAGGTGCAACGGGAATGACAAAGCGAGTTTCAGGCCGGACGCGGTGGATCGATTGGGCGATCGACAAACACAACGGCACGCCTAAAGCCAGTTTCGCAGGCTTGGAGCCTGGTAACAATCCAATTAGTTCTTTTCGACGAGGCAGAGCCTCTGGATCTGTGTTTCCAGGCAGAGCCTGGGAACGAGAAACTTCGGCGATCAAATCTCCGACAACTGCAAATTTATTAGCATATTTTTCGGGAATTTTATCAATAACTTCCGGTTTCATAGCGGCAAATTTGTCAATCCAGCGATACCACCGCGCGTCCCATTCAGCATAAGTAACAGTGCGATATTTGAGCCTTTTGCCAATCACAACTGTAAAAAATTGATCGCCGCCTAAAAATAAAACAACTCCTTTTTCGTGCCAATCCCAATTTGCAGCAGTTTTGCCAGATAATAGGAATGGCAAAAAATCCTCCGCTGCTTGCACTCTGTCAACTTCTGGGTAGGAAGCTGCGATTTGTGATTCTTTCCCGGTGGCGTGGGGACAGGGGGACAGGACAACCGAAATTCGGGCTTCAGTCGCGTTTCCCAATTGCTGGCGCAAGGCTTGCACAACGGGACGCACCCAGGTTGCTAATTCTCCGGGCCCGTTGGAGAGGATTAAAATATCTACTGTCATGGGATTTAAGATTTTAGAGGATGCAAAGGAGAATATGACAGATTTAATTAATACCGCCAAGACTGGTGATGTTTCTACTGTAGAAGGTGCGAGTGCCAAAGATGACGAAGGTGCGACAGCTTTGACGGCTGCGGCTGAGGCTGGAGATGTTGATCTCGTGCAAAAATTGCTCGCGGATGGTGCGGATGTCAACAGTCACGATGGTGATGGTTGGACGGCGTTAATGAGTGCCACAGCAGCGGGACATAGGCAGATTGTAGAGCTTTTGCTCTCAGCCGGAGCGGATGTAAATGCTAAAACTAATTTTGGTTTGACGGCTTTGATGAGTGCGGCTGGTAGCGGGCGTACTGAAGTTGTGGAGCTTTTAGTCGAAAAAGGAGCTGATATTAAGGCTAAAGACAATAATACTTGGACGGCGTTAATTTGGGCATCTTCTGAGGGGCATAAAGATGCGGTTGAGGTTTTGAAGGTGGCGCGCGATCGGCATTAGAACTCTTGCAAAAATACAATGCACCCCACCCCAACCCTCCCCTTACTAAGGGGAGGGGGCAAGATTATTCTTGTTTCCCCCCTTAATAAGGGGGGATTAAGGGGGGTGAATTTGACTTTTGCAAAATATCTCTTAAAGACTTAGCAACCGGGTTTATTGGAGAAACCCGGTTTCTGGATGGTACAATCTACGATCGCACTCCCAGCAGCGATCGGGCTAATCCCCAATAGCTTCGAGATTTTTATCCAATTAGAAATCTAATAGCAGCGTTAGATTCTGGTAATAAATTCAACTTGAGATTTCCGCCGCCTTCAATAACAGCGAGCGTGTCAAAGCTACTAATTCTTGAACCTCCACCGGGAAGGGAGACAGACAAGCCGTTAGTTTGGATAGCTAAATCTCGATTGTTGTTAATCGGAAATATCAACAATTCATCTAAAGAAGGGACGAAATCGTTTGATGCTAGCTGAATGCTATCCTGACCTTGGGTAAAGTTCCGAATTGTAGCAAAACCAGGCCCGATATATAATGTTGTTGGGGGTCTGAAGAACTTACCACCAGTACCTGGTAAAAGTTCTCCGAGCTTGAATAGATCGCGGCCGCTACCGCCAGTGAGAGTATCGAATTCATTACTGCCGTCACTTTCATAATTTCGGCCGCCGAGGGTAAAGCCATTAGTGCTTACAACAAAACCTACTTCAACTCCAATTAATTCGGTATTTCCCACCCCAGCACCGGTAATGATATCATTCCCAGGAGATCCGATAAAAGTCGCAGAGCGGCTGGGATCGTTTTTGCCGAAATTGAAGTAGTGTTCCCGACCGGTTTTCAAGGCTCCAGATTCGATAAATGGCCGAACATCGGGATTTTTTTGTAAGTATTCTATTTCAAAAAATGAAGTCGCAAACTGACCGTCCTTGATGCCGAATTGAATGAAATGCTGGTAGCCGTTTTTAAAAGTTCCATTCTGAATAAACGGCTGCAACTGTCGGTTATTTGCGAGATAAAATGCTTCGTCATATTCAGGCGATACGCGCGATCGACCTTCTTCGTAGCCAAATTTGATAAAGTGGTCTAAGCCTGTAGCAAAAGTCCCATTTGGGTTGCTAGGAGTGCGGACTAAGGCTGCGATGTCTGGGTTGCCAGCAAGGTAGGTAGCTTCGTCAAAATACCGCGATACTTTAGTTAAGCCGCCCGCTTGACCGAATTTTTCAAAGTGTTCTCTTCCAGATTTTAGCGATCCTGTATCAATGGCTGGTTTCAGCCACGGATATTGCGAAAGGTAGTATTTTTCGTCAAAAATTGCGTAATTCATGGTTTCTTTTTTAAGAACGTAAAGTGCGTTAGCGAAGCCATCGAAGAGGATTGTACTTTTTATAGCACATTAGGTCAAAACAAATAAAAAAGTCATCAATCATCACTATTAACTGATGACTGATGACCAATGACTAATGACCAATGACTAATGACTATCCGATCGCAAAAGTGCCATTACCGTTAGATTGTTGGAATACCAAATTCAAACCTGCTCCTCCTTCAATCACGCCGAGCACATCTCCAAAACGCTGGATTGACAAATTGCCACCAACCGAAGCCAGGTTGTAGCCGTCGCTTAAAGAATTTCCTTGCAGTTGGATCAAATCGTCTGCTGCGTTGAAGTTCCGAATAGTAGCTTGACCGTTATTCAAATACAGCGGTACTGGGATGCCATTCCCGGCTGTAGCAGGAACTCCGAGCACGAATGTATCAACTCCTGGGCCGCCAGTCAGGACATCAAATTCATTAACCCCAAAGCTTTCGTATTGCCGATTGTTGTTGCGATCGAGACCTACTTCCACTCCAATCAGTTCGTTATTCCCCACGCCAACGCCTGTGAGAACATCGTTGCTGCGGCTACCGACAAAAGTAGCAGATCGGCTGGGTTCGTTTCTCCCGAAATTGAAATAGTGTTCCCGACCAGTTTTCAAGTTTCCAGAGTTGACAAACGGCACAATGTCGGGATTTTTTCTTAAGTATTCTGGTTCAAAAAATGAAGTCCCAAAACGGCCTTCTTTGGCCCCGAATTGAATGAAATGTTGGTATCCTGATTTGAAAGTTGCATTGGGGCCGATAAACGATCGCAACTCTGAGTTATTTGCTAAATAGAAATCTTCGCTATACTCAGGCGATACTGCGCTGCGGCGCTGTCCTTCATCGTAACCAAACTGGATAAAGTGATCTAGCCCAGTCGCAAAAGGTGCGTTTGGATTGACGGTGCGGACAAAGGGTCTGATGTCTGTGTTGACAGTAAGGTAAGCAGTTTCATCAAAATAGCGCGATACTTTTGTTAGACCGCCAGCTTGACCGAACTTTTCAAAGTGTTCTCTGCCGGATTTGATGACTCCGGCATCAATGGCTGGTTTCACCCAAGGATATGAGGCTAGGTAAAATTGTTCGTCGAAAATTGCGTAGTTAGCCATGTTTTCTCCCTATGGTTTTGATGAGTTTGATTGTGAATGCTAATCAGCTTTTCATTCCCTCGATCGCGGATCGGGAATTTACAGCAGATTTCATGTTTATAAAGTACACTTCGGATCGAGAAATTCCGGTAGGGACAAGGCATTGGCGTGTCCCTACTGCACCTCATAAACCTGAGATATGCTGTAAATAATTCAGAAGTTATGAAATGGTTTTAAGTTCCTGGGCAAATATTGAGTTTTGTGACACAGCAGTTACTAGAAATTTTTATTCTATGCTCATAAATTATGACTTTTACCCTCAATTAACTGCTCTATCGCAAGTGTGATCTTTTCTACAAAAATTGGAACTTTTTTCAGGATTTTTTTATCAAAAATTGGTTGATTTTGGATTATTTTTATTTTATGCCTTAACTGAATACAGATATTACTTAATTTGTCAAGTAAATTTTTGTAAACAAAATTTGGAGTGTTTGCTCAAGGAATTCAGCAAAAAATGTAACGAAAAGTTGCCATAAATTTGTCGAATTGTGTAATTGGCAGGATCAAATCGGTTAATCGCAAGCGTTTTCTGGTAAAAATGCTTATGGGGTAAAAAATTCCCGCTTACCGAAAACAGCATCTTAAAGGAGCCTAACCGGATGTTCACTCACGTCAAGCCCACCGTTCGCCACATCGTGCCGGAAAACTTGCAAGGACGATCGCTGCTCAAGGTGGTCTATGTCGTACTCGAACCGCAGTATCAAAGCGCCCTGTCGGCGGCGGTTCGATCGATAAATAAGAAAAATCCAAATTTGGCGATCGAAATCAGCGGCTACCTGATAGAGGAACTCCGCAGCCCGGAAAACTACGAAGCTTTCAAGCGGGATGTCGCGGATGCCAACATATTTATAGCTTCTCTAATTTTTATCGAAGATTTGGCCGAAAAAGTGGTAGAGGCGGTAGCGCCGCTGCGCGACAAACTGGATGTCGCCGTAGTCTTCCCGTCGATGCCTGGGGTGATGCGCCTGAATAAAATGGGCAGTTTCTCGATGGCACAATTGGGACAAAGCAAAAGTGCGATCGGCGAATTCATGAAAAAACGGAAGGAAAAATCCGGAAGTTCCTTCCAAGACGGAATGCTGAAACTGCTGCAAACTTTGCCGAAAGTGCTGAAATATTTGCCTCTTGACAAAGCTCAAGATGCTCGCAATTTCATGCTAAGTTTCCAATATTGGCTGGGAGGTTCCCAAGAAAACTTGGAAAACTTCTTGCTGATGCTGTCACAGAAATATGTCTTCAAAGACTTGTCAAAGACAACTTTCCACGATCCAGTTGTTTACCTAGACATGGGAATTTGGCATCCTTTGGCACCGTCCATGTTTGAGGATGTAAAATCATATCTGAACTGGTTTAATGCCCGCACAGATATTTCTGCGGATCTCAAAGATCCCCTCGCACCTTGTATTGGTTTAGTGTTGCAGCGCACTCACTTAGTCACAGGAGATGACGCGCACTATGTAGCAATGGTGCAGGAATTGGAGGCAATGGGCGCGCGGGTAATCCCGATTTTTGCTGGTGGTTTGGACTTCTCGAAACCTGTTGAAACTTTCTTTTTGGAAGTTGCGACGAAAGGTGTGACGCCTCTGCCGATCGTTGATGCGGTAGTTTCTCTGACTGGTTTTGCTTTGGTAGGTGGCCCGGCGAAACAAGATCACCCAAAGGCGATCGAATGTTTGAAGAAATTGAATTGCCCTTACATGGTGGCTTTGCCGCTGGTTTTCCAAACGACTGAAGAGTGGGAAGATAGCGATTTAGGCTTGCACCCGATTCAAGTTGCGCTGCAAGTGGCGATTCCTGAGTTGGATGGTGCGATCGAACCGATTATTGTGTCGGGACGTGATGGCGCAACTGGAAAGGCGATCGCGCTTCAAGATAGAATTGAGGCGATCGCCCAGCGTTCCATGAAGTGGGCAATGCTGCGCCGCAAACCGAAATTAGACAAGAAAGTTGCCATCACAGTTTTCAGTTTCCCACCTGACAAAGGTAACGTGGGAACGGCCGCTTACTTGGACGTTTTCGGCTCGATTTACGAAGTGATGAAAGCCTTAAAAGGCAACGGCTACGACTTGCCAGAACTTCCTGAATCCGCCGAAAAACTGATGCAAGAAGTCATCCACGATGCCACAGCCCAATACCAAAGCCCGGAATTGAATGTTGCTTACCGGATGTCCGTAGCTGAGTATGAAGAATTCACTCCTTACTCGGAACGTTTGGAAGAAAATTGGGGCCCACCTCCGGGGAATTTGAACAGTGACGGACAAAATTTGCTGATTTTCGGCAAACACTTCGGCAATCTGTTTATCGGAGTGCAACCTACTTTTGGATACGAAGGCGATCCAATGCGGTTGTTATTCTCTCGTTCTGCTAGTCCGCACCACGGTTTTGCTGCTTACTACACATATTTAGAGCGCATTTGGGGTGCAGATGCGGTGCTGCACTTTGGCACTCACGGTTCGCTAGAATTCATGCCTGGTAAGCAGATGGGAATGTCTGGGGATTGTTATCCAGACAGTTTGATCGGCAAGATTCCCAACCTCTATTATTACGCTGCTAATAATCCCAGCGAGGCAACAATTGCTAAGCGTCGCAGTTATGCTGAAACGATCAGCTATCTGACTCCTCCGGCTGAAAATGCTGGCTTGTACAAAGGTTTGCAGGAACTCAGCGAGTTGATTGCTTCTTATCAAACTTTGAAGGGTACTGGCCGCGGTGTGCCGATCGTGGATGCGATCGTTGAGAAGTGCCGTTTAGTCAATTTGGATAAGGATATCAACCTACCTCCGGAACAAGAAAGAGGCGTTGCTGCGGGCATGACTGCGGAGGAACGGGATAATTTAGTTGGCTTGGTTTACCGCAAGTTGATGGAGATTGAATCGCGGTTGTTACCTTGTGGTTTGCACGTTGTTGGGAAGCCGCCGACTGCGGAAGAGGCGATCGCAACACTCGTCAATATCGCTAATTTAGACCGAGAAGAAGACGGATTAGTCAGTTTGTCGCGGATTATTGCTCTAAGTTGCGATCGGAATATTGACGATATCTACACCAACAACGACAAAGGCATTTTAACCGATGTTGAATTGCTGCAAAACATCACCTTAGCCTGTCGCGATGCCGTCAGCGCTTTAGTGAAAGAACAAACCGATGCTGAGGGTCGAGTTTCCCTGGTTTCCAAGTTGAATTTCTTCAACATGGGCAAGAAAACACCTTGGATTGAATCCTTGCACGCAGCCGGTTACAAAAAAGTCGATGTAGACCTGATTAAACCGCTGTTTGAGTATCTGGAATTCTGTTTGCAGCAAGTTTGCGCCGACAACGAATTAGGTGCACTGTTGCGCGCGCTAGAGGGCGAATACATTATCCCCGGCCCAGGCGGCGATCCGATTCGCAACCCGGATGTTTTGCCGACTGGCAAGAATATGCACGCTTTGGACCCGCAGTCAATCCCGACGACGGGGGCGATTAAGTCTGCTAAGGTTGTAGTCGATCGGCTATTAGAAAGACAGCGCACTGATAACGACGGCAACTATCCCGAAACCATCGCCGTTGTGCTGTGGGGAACCGACAACATCAAGACATACGGCGAATCCCTCGCCCAAGTAATGTGGATGGTGGGAGTGAAGCCAGTACCCGACGCATTGGGCCGCGTCAACAAACTGGAATTGCTGTCTTTAGAAGAATTAGGACGGCCTCGGATCGACGTAGTAATTAACTGTTCCGGCGTATTCCGCGACTTGTTCATCAACCAAATGAACCTGTTAGATAAAGCGGTGAAAATGGCAGCAGAAGCCGACGAACCCTTAGAAATGAACTTCGTCCGCAAACACGCCTTGAAGCAAGCCGAAGAAATGGGCATCAACCTGCGCCAAGCAGCAACCCGCGTCTTTTCCAATGCTTCCGGTTCCTATTCATCTAACGTCAACTTAGCGGTAGAAAACAGCACATGGGAAAGCGAAGCCGAGTTGCAGGAAATGTACTTAACCCGCAAATCCTTCGCCTTTTCTTCCGACAATCCCGGAACAATGGAACAAGACAGGCAGATTTTTGAATCATCCTTAAAAACTGCTGAAGTAACGTTCCAAAACTTAGATTCTGCCGAAATTTCGCTAACCGACGTGTCGCACTATTTCGACTCCGATCCAACTAAATTGATCGGCAGTTTGCGCGCAGATGGCAAGAAACCAACATCCTTCGTTGCTGATACCACAACAGCCAACGCCCAGGTACGGACGCTATCAGAAACCGTGCGTTTAGATTCGCGGACAAAGCTGCTGAATCCGAAGTGGTACGAGGGGATGTTATCCCACGGATATGAAGGCGTGCGGGAGATTTCTAAGCGTCTGGTGAACACGACTGGATGGAGTGCGACTGCGGGTGCAGTTGACAATTGGGTGAATGAGGATGTGAACGGTACGTTTATCCAAGATGAGGAGATGCAGAAGCGTTTGCTTAACTTAAATCCTCATTCATTCCGCAAGATTGTCAGCACTTTGCTGGAGGTGAATGGCCGGGGTTATTGGGAGACTTCGGAGAGTAATTTGGACAGGTTGCGTGAGTTGTATCAGGAGGTGGAAGACCGGATTGAAGGGGTAGAATAGTTCTAAGATTTATGGGGCTGGCAGAAATGTCAGCCTCAACAACTTCTGTAACTAACTGTCCACCTTACGACTTAGGGAATGCAGACAGGTTCTGGATACGGTCAAGGGAGATTGATATAATTAAATTAGCTCCATTAACGAGGTAAACTATGCCACTAACTGCAACAGAATATAAATATGTAGAATTAGATGAGAAGAATGTGGCTATCATCACAGGGACTACGATGAAAGTAGTTGAATTAATAACTTCGGTAAAAGCTTACAGCTTGAGTCCTGAAGAATTACTGGAAAGCTATCCTCACCTAACTTTGAGTAAAATTTACTCTGCTTTAGCCTACTACTGGGATCATAAACAAGAGCTTGATGCAGATATGCAGCGCCGATTCGAGTATGCGGAAAAGTTGCGATTAGAAGCGGGTGAATCTCCTTTGGCTAAAAAAATCCGCGCCCAAGGACTAATTAAATGAGTATAGCTTTGTACATGGATGAGAATGTGCCTCTACCAATTACAAATGGACTGAGACAAAGAGATGTAGATGTTTTGAGAACTCAAGAAGATAACCATCAAAACACGCCCGACCATATTATACTCGATCGCGCAACGGAGCTTCAGCGCGTTGTTTTTACACAAGACGAAGATTTTTTAGCCATAGCTAACAGCCGCCAGCAAGAAGAAGTAAATTTTGCTGGCGTTATCTACGCCCATCAACAGAATGTAACTTTTGGTGATTGCATTCGTGACTTGGAAATTATTGCTAAGGTTAGCGAACCTGAAGATTTAGTTAACCGCGTTCAGTACCTACCTTTATAGTACGATCGCACTTATATTAAATCCAGGTTTGTTACCTCGACATCTTGCACCATTTTTAATAACCTGTAGGGGCGGGTTCGCCAATAGCCTGAAAGCTTGCAGACAGATTAAATAAACCCGCCCTCCCCCACGAATAAACCTGTCTAGTCAAATAAAGACGGCGGTTGAAACCGCAACTATACAAACTTTCGTCCTAGCAGAGAGGGACTAAAAACACTGAGTTTTCACATACTGTTTCAACACACGATTCAAACTAAACAAAGTTATCTTTTCCTCTTCTACAGCATCCAATAAAAACCGACTTCCCAGAGATCGCACTGCATTGACTATTTCAGACGACGAAAATGGTATTTTGTTGAAACATTGCGACACAGCAACGGGTTCAGGTTGATTAGCTAGGTAAACCATCACTGCCAATTCTGGCTGAGTCAAACGCCCAAAAGGTTGAGATAACTGAGATTGCAACCCTTCATCTAAAATCGGCATTTCGCACTGCAAAAACTCCGCAACTCTCCCCCCAAACAACTCTCGAATCAGCGTTGCAGTCAACTCCAACCACAGAGGATTTCCTTGATAAATATCAATCAAAGTTTCCCATGTTTCCTCATCGGATAACTTTTGTGAGTTCAAAATCTCTTTAGCCGCTTCTCCCAAACTTCCCAATACAAAACACCGCACGGGACGATCCTCTTTTGATAATCTAGCAATTTCCCTCGGTTTTTCCCAACTATTCAATATCAAACAACTTTGATGACAAACTTCGGCAATAAGTTTAAAAAATAACTGATAATCTTCATATCCAGTTTTATATTGTCCTGCGAGTTGTCGGCTGCTAAAAAGCATTTGCACGTCATCGAGGACAATCAGACATCGGTATTTTCGCAGGTAATCGAGGATTTGGGAAATTTTGGTTTCGATGTTTTGGGGAATTTCGGATGGTTGGGAAAAGATTTGTAGCAGGTTGGTGAGGGTTGCGTCTAGGGTTGGGGAAAAGCGGAGGCTGCGATAGATGACGTAATCGAATTGGGTTTTGATTTGGTCAATTAGGCGGAGGGAGAGGGTTGTTTTGCCGATTCCGCTGATTCCGAGGAGTGCGATTAGGCGTGTGCGATCCTGTGTTATCCAGTTTTCGAGGGTGGAGAGTTCGGAAGTGCGATCGAAAAACTTGAATATTTCGGGTGCGTCGCCTAAGTCTATGTGGAGTTGAGTTGAGGTTTGTTGGGGGTTTTGAGCTTCTGTTGGACTTCTCGCCCTTTCTTGACAAACATTGACGTTATTAACTGTTACATGATCTCTACCAATAGCTGATGGAGAGTTATAAAAATTTGCTTTTTCTATTATTGCTCTAAAATTTCTTTTAGTAATATCCTCTCCCAATCCCTCTGAGAATATTTGCCATAATTCCGAACCGATATCTCTGGTATGGCCTTCACTGGAATGAGTCGCTTCAGCAATTTCTGGGTATGTCCGACCTTGGAATGTCCCTTCAAGGATAGCTTTTTGCAGATAGTCTATATGTTCTCCCGTCTTCGCAAAGATTAGTTCGTCGGCGAGTTTTAAGACTTCTGCGATGTCCATAGTTCAGTCGTGTGCTGCGATTTGTCATATTATATCCAATCTTTCCGACATTTCCGACAAGATTCCGACATTTGCGATCGGATTGTCTGGGGAAAGTGCCGATGTTTCCGACTGACTGAGCTTAAATTTGGTTATAAAATATACTTTAATGACCGTAGTCGATCTACGCAAAAGTAATCCTTAACTTTCTCAACAAATTCACAAAATATCATGACTGACACAACAGGCATAAATTTTATTCAAGCTCTTGAAAGAATGTTGGCAAATACTAAAAACAAACGCCTGGTATTCTTTGTAGTGGGTCGTACAGGATGGGGGAAGTCTAGCACTGTAAACTCATTAATAGGTAAAGAAGTATCTAAAGTTAATGACTATGAGCCTGAAACAGCAGATGTTATTGGATTTGATTTTGAGATAAATGGGGTTAAAGCTACTGTCTTTGACACTCCGGGTTTGTGTGATGGAAGTGGAAATGATGAAGCATACATAGACCTAATCCGTTCCAAAATACTAAAGCCTGACTCTATGTTGTATGTTAGTAGACTCGATGAAACAAGATCGGAAAACGATCGGCGAGCAATCAATATCATTTCAAATGCTTTAGGACCTGTAGTTTGGCAATATGCTGTTATTGTTTTTACTTTTGCTAATAATGTTAAACCATCACAATACCAAACAAAATTGAGTACAAAAACAAGAATAATTCGACAAGCTATAGCAGATGAGATAGGTAATGAGCAGATGTCCTACCAAATTCCAGTAATTGCAATAGATAATACAAACAGAACCACACCTGATGGTAAAGAATGGTTAGGAAATCTTTTTACAGCCATAGTAGATCGAGTGTCTAAAGAAGGGACTGTTGCGCTCCTAGCTATGTTAACTGAAGATATAATCAAGCGAGCTAATCTTAATAACAACCAAAAAGGAATTATTCGGAGAAAATTTGTAGATGCAGTTCTTCAGTCAGGAGGAGCTGCTATGGGAATTGGAGTTGCAGTAGCCGGACTTTTAAACGCTCCAATAATAATAGGTTTTTCAGGAGGTGGAATAGTAGGAACGCTCATAGCAGCATGGTTATGTAAGTATGATACTGATTAAATTAGGACAAGATAGTTAAAAAGCGATCGCCCTTTTCTTCCTAAAGTGCGATCGCCCTTATTTCCCCAAGTGCGATCGCCCTTATCTTCCTAAAGTGCGATCGCCCTTAAGTTAATCATAAATTTCTCTCCGGTGTCCAATCTGGTGAATAGTAATCACCTTTCAATCATCATCAAAAGAATAAATTACCCGATAATCACCCACTCTTAACTTAAAGAAACCTGCGAGATTAGCCGACAAAGGCATAGGAGTAATTTGTTCAAAATTTTCAGCCAACCAAGTGATTTTATTGCCTATACGCTCCCGCACAGCCTGAGTTAATCTTTCTTGGTTAACCGGAGCTTCTGCTGTCAACTCAACCGAATAGCTCATTACGATTTCATGCCAAGTTTTTGATAAACTTCCCCAGGTTCGATGCTATTTTCTCCTGCTTGCTTGCGCTTCATTGACTCTAACAATTTCAGCTTGACTTCTTCCTTAACTTCTAAACCTGCATCAGGATCGCCCAAATACAGCACTTCCTGGTGTTATGAGGTACAATTAAGAATAAATTTAAAAAAATACACCAATGAAAGCATATTCAGTAGATTTGCGAGCCAAAATAGTAGCAGCCCATCTAGATCAGAAGCTGTCGATCAGAAAAACAGCA
>JANNOR010000204.1:0-22144 GCA_031399265.1 Cyanobacteria bacterium SOY_34_metabat_3
GGGTATTTCCACAATGGCTTTCAACTTGAACGGTTTCAACTTCAACCAATCGATTATCGACTCGCAAGGTCGCGTCATCAACACCTGGGCTGATGTCATCAACCGCGCTAACTTGGGTATGGAAGTCATGCACGAGCGCAACGCTCACAACTTCCCACTCGACTTGGCCGCGGTTGAAACCACACCAGTTGCTTTGGTTGCTCCTTCCATCAACGGTTAATTTTTAACCTGAGATTGATAAAAAGCGCTCCTAGAAATAGGGGCGCTTTTTGTTTGGGGATTTTTTTCAGAGATTTTATGACAAACCAATTTTATTCTTGTGGTTTCAGGTGCAAATAAACTGGGTTATGGGGATGGCTGGCGCTTCTTCTCAATATACTGCTGGTGGTAATCCTCGGCTAGATAAAACTCAGCAGCAGGTTTGATTTCGGTGGCAATATCTTTGTTGTATTTACCGGAAATTTGCAATTTTTGTTTGGATTCGCGGGCGGCTTTTTCTTGTTCGGAATTATGATAAAAAATTACAGACCTGTACTGTTCGCCTCTGTCGGGGCCTTGGCGATTGATTTGGGTGGGATCGTGACAGTTCCAGAATATATCTAGCAGTGTTTCGTAACTGATTTGCGATCGATCGTACTCCAAGAGCACTGATTCAGCATGACCGGTGACTCGGGCGCAAACATCGAGGTAGCAGGGATTCGGCCAGTGACCTCCCGTGTAGCCCGCCGCAGTTGAAATGACACCCGCAACGGCGCGAAATTTGTGTTCGACTCCCCAAAAACAACCGGCTGCAAATGTGGCTTTTTCCATTGTGTTATTTATCGTATTGCGATCGAACGAGAGCACTCTTATTATGCTTGACAGATTCCCATTAGCGTGCATTCCCAGACCAATCGCGGCTGCACGTAGTTTAGCAAATATTGCCGCGCTTTTTCCAAAGGTTCTAAGGGCGATCGGCTAATTCCCCCTGCTAAAAATTGCTGCCAGTAACAGTGCTGTAAATAATCGATCAACCACAACTGAGATTCAGTATCTAAAGTTTTATCAATTTCCTTAGCCAATTCCAAAGCACACCGCAGATTTTGAGGCAACTGCTTCACCTTTTGCAGCAAATCATCGGGTATTGATTGCAGTTGCTGCCAAATAGCGATTGCTTCCCCAGGACTTCCCTGAGCCATCCCCATTACCTCGGAATGTGACAAAATCTCCCCGAATCCGGCTTGCTGCAAAACTTGGGCCATTGCTTCGGGATTCAGCCGAGAAAACTGGATTTTTTGACAGCGGGAAATCAAAGTGGGGAGCAAAGCTTCCACAGTTGGAGCAATTAAAATCAGCGCTGCTTTTCCCGGTTCTTCCAACGTCTTCAACAAGCCGTTAGCTGCTCCCTCGCCCATTGTTTCTGCCTGTTCCAGAACTACTATTGAACGCGCCGCTTCTAGGGGCGGTCTGCTCAGAAATTGACTGATTTCTCGAACTTGTTCTAAGCGAATTTGAGGCGGTGCTTTCCGCTTTAAACCGGCTTCTTCTGCTTCCTTTGTCGAAAGCCGTTTGCCTTGGTTCATGTAAGTTGGTTCTACCCAGAGCAAGTCTGGATGATTTCGCTGCCGCACGCGATTTTGCACGGCGGTGATTAGTTTGGTTTCGGGAAGATTGGCTGAGAATAAAAGCTCGATGAAAGACTGAGCTGCTAAACTTTTGCCGATGCCGTTAGAGCCGATAAATAAATAACCGGGAGCTATTCGGTTTCGCTCGACTGCTTGGGTTAGCAATTCTACTGCTGGTTTTTGACCGATTAATGATGTAAAACAATCCATGTTATGTCACCCTATTTATCAGAATTGGTATTATTTGAATATCCCCAATCTTCTAACTTGCGAGTTACAATAGCTCGAATTTGCTGAGCGACTTCATCTTCGGTACGATCGGCATTTATGCGTACAATTCGAGATTTATTTTCCCCGGCCAAGTCCGCAAAACCTTGCTGTACAAGGCGGTGAAACTTCAAATCGGCTTGCTCGATCCGATCGCGCCCTCCCCGAACCTTTACCCTCGCCAAACCCGCCTCCAAATTAATATCCAGCCACAAAGTCAGATCGCTTTGCAAGCCGCCGGTGGCAATTTCATTCAACTGCTTAATTAAATCTAAGTTAAGACCGCGGCCGTAGCCCTGATAAGCAATCGTAGAATCAGTAAAGCGATCGCATAAAACAATGGTTCCTTTCGATAACTCAGGTTTGAGACAAGTTTCGACGTGCTGAGCGCGATCGGCGGCGTACATAAGTAATTCTGCTCGATCGGATACTAATTCCCCCTGTTCTGGTTTTAGTAGCAAATGCCGCAGTCCCTTTCCCAACTCAGTACCCCCGGGTTCGCGAGTAGCCACCAACCGGACTTTTTTAAAGCAACTTGCTTGCAGCCACTGTATCAACCGCTGCATTTGCGTAGTTTTACCCGCACCTTCAACCCCCTCAAACACAATAAGTTTGCCCTTCATTGCCTTAACTTTCCACCTGAATAAAATAAATCCATATTGTGCTGTACATCTCTTCTATGTTCGGTATGATAATAAAGTCTAAATGCCTCACGGCTGGAGTTGTCTATGGCTCGCTACACTGGTTTTTTTATCGTTGCCGTTCCGATCGACCGTCTCCGTCAATCCCTGATTGAAATTTTAGAGTCATGCAATCTTGATATTATCTACAATACAGGAGATTCCGTCATGGCTCGCGAAATTCCCGGTCAAGTTTCGATTCCGAAACTTGTCACAGCAGAAGTCCTAATTGAGAAAAACACGGCCAGCGAATCAGAGGTTCGCATGAACTTCGTGATTAAAAACGAGGAATTGCCCTTGCAAACCAACAACCACTGCCGTCAAATGTTCGAGCTAGTCAGTCGTTCAGTTATGAACAACAATAATTGGCGACTATTGGAAAGTATGGCACTGTAGCCATCAGTCAGTCAATTGTAGATTGTATATCTTAGATTTTAGATTGACTTCACAGATGAATCTGGGGGCTTGAACTAACGTCCAAACTTATTTGCTGTCGATTCCGACTCTCAAGGGCTTGTATCCATCTTTACATGAGGTCATCAGTCATCAGTTCCTAGCTAATGACTGATGACCTCCATTTTTTATTTGCAAAGCCTGAATTTAAGAGCGAAATTCGCGGCGCAGCAGCAAAGAATTTGTAACTACGCTAACAGAACTAAACGCCATAAATGCACCGGCCGCCGCAGGACTGAGAAGAATTCCGGTTGTAGGTAGCAAGATACCGGCTGCGATCGGAATTCCCAGAGTATTGTAGCCAAAAGCCCAAAATAAATTTTGGCGGATCTTGTTAAAAGTAGCGCGACCAAGATCGATCGACTCAACAACATCCATCAAAGCATTTCGCATCAGCACAATTTGAGCCGTCTCAACTGCGACATCAGTACCGCAGTGCAAACCGATACCGACATCAGCTTGAGCCAAAGCCGGGGCATCATTGATACCATCCCCAACCACAGCCACTTTACAGCCTTGAGCTTGCAAAAGTTCGATCGTCCTTGCCTTCCCCTCCGGCCGCACTTCGGCAAAAACATCAGCCGCCGTCAAACCTAGCTGCTGCGCTGTCACAAACGCCGCCGACGCCGTATCGCCCGTCAGCATCATCACCCGCAATCCCATGCCCCGCAAACGTTCCACCGCCGCCTTAGCATCCGGCCTCAGAGTATCTTTTAGCCCGATTACCCCCAGCAAAACGCCCCCAGAAGCCACGTAAACCGCCGTTTTGCCTTCCAAAGCCTCCGACAATTGCGTCGCCACAGCGACCCCCTGCTGGCTCATCCACTCAGCATTCCCCGCGAACACCCGCCGGCCCTCCACCAAAGCAGAAACCCCGAATCCCGGTTCCGTAAAGAAATCCTCAGCAGCCAGCAGTGGCAAACCTTGCTGTTGAGCTTCCAGCAAAATCGCTGCGGCGATGGGATGACAAGCGCCCCTTTCCACAGCCGCCGCAATTTGCAGCAGTTTGGAATTAATCGCATTGCCAAAAACTCCATCAATTGTGGAACAGGCATCTTGTTTGTTGCCAAAAACTCCATCAATTGTGGAACAGGCATCTTGCCTGTTGCCAACATTAATATCCGAGTTCAAATCCAACTCAGAATTCTGGAAAATCGGCAAATAATCTGTGAGTGTGAGATTGCCGGTTGTGAGAGTGCCAGTTTTGTCAAAAACCACCGTATCTAATTGATGCACCCGTTCTAAAACATCACCGCCGCGAATTAAAAGCCCGCGTTCCGCCCCGATGCCAGAACCGACTAAAATTGCAGTTGGGGTAGCGAGTCCCAAAGCGCAAGGACAAGCAATGACTAAAACTGCGATCGCCAATTTCAAACTTAACAGCAAAGGCGATTGATAATGAATAATTGGTAATGGGTAATGGGTAATGGGTAATTGGTTTACCATGCCCGATGCCCGATGCCCGATGCCCGATGCCCATTGCCCGATGCCCATTGCCCCGTGTCCCATATCCATTGCCCCGTGCCCTAAAAGCACAGAAGGCCAAATATGAGTGCCAGCAAAATACCAAAATAGAAAAGTTAAAGCCGATATCGCCATTACCCCATACACAAAATATCCCGCGACAGTATCAGCTAAATTTTGAATCGGTGCTTTGCGAGTTTGGGCAGCTTGCACCAAAGCCACCATTTGAGCGACAGTTGTTTCCTTGCCGGTGCGAGTTGCGCGCATCACAATTGCGCCGGATTGATTGATAGTTCCCGCTGCGACTGCATCTAATTTTTGCTTTACAATCGGCATTGATTCGCCAGTCAGCATAGACTCATCTACGGTTGTTTTTCCTTCGCAAATTTCACCGTCTACCGGAATTTTTTCCCCGGGCAAAACTTGCAGCCATTCTCCGACTCGGACGCGATCGGCTGGAATTTCAATGTATTGTGAATTGTAGAGTTCAGATATCGGGTTTAAAGGCAATTCTGCCGATGCCAAATCTAGAGTCGGGAGTTTAAAATCAACTAAGCGGGCTTTTGCAGGTTGCAATGCAATTAAAGCTTGCAAAGCTGATGCAGCGCGCCGTCTGGCTTGCTGTTCAAGAGTTTTTCCCAACAAAATAAAGCCCAGCAGCATCACCGGTTCGTCAAAAAAGCACTCCCATCCCATGCGTGGAAATAGCAGCGCCGCGTTGCTAGCGGTGTAAGCTGTGACAGCGCCTAAAGCTACCAAAGTATTCATGTTGGGTGCATTTCGCCACAAACTGCGGCATCCGTCAACGATGATCGGGCGGCCCGGTAGCAGCAATGCTAGGGTTGCGAGTCCCCAGTGAAACCAAATATTGCTGAGAATTGGCGCTTTTGTGCCGAGTACGTGACCTAAACCGGATAGAATAATTAGGATTAGGGCGATCGACAATTGGTTGATTTGCTGTCGAATTTCTTGTCGCCGCCTTTCAATAGCCGCCGCTTCGGCTTCCCGCTGATTTCCACCTGAACGAGACAGAGAGGGAAATCCGTTATCGGTCAGTTTTTTCGCTAAAGCTTCTGCATCCACAGTCCCCGGTTGACACTCAACTGTTGCGACTTCTACGGCTAAGTTAACGCAAGCTGAAATTACGCCTGAGTGCTGCATCAGTTGGCGTTCCACAGCTTTCGCGCAACCCGCACATTTCATCCCGCCGACATCGAAAGTAACAAGTTCTGGCGGGGGAGATTCTTTAACTGGGATGATTTCTGATTGAATTTCGGGGAGTGTTTTGGGAAGAAATTGCATTGGTTTTTTCGGTATTGATTAGAATATTTTGGTGCGTCGGAAAGTATTTAATGCACAGTTTAGACAAACGTCTATATTTTGATCATAGATAAATTTTCTGGCATCTTCCGAAAGTGTTAGTTTTTTTTAATTACTTATTAAGTGTCGGCAGTTGCAACCGTTTCGCTTACTTGATATAATGAGCGAATTGCCTAGTTAGCATCGAGTTTTTATGTGGCGAATTTAGGTATGACAGAATCAGATAAATTTTATATTGTCAAACGTTCTGCGGGTAATTGCGAGATTGTGCCGTTGGCGGAGCCCGCCCCTACGGGGGCTGCGCCAACGCAGAGGATCGCCCACCTCGAACAGCAAAACCCGAGTATTATTGAAAAGTGGGGCCCTTACGATTCTGCAGAAGATGCGATCGCCCGCCGCATCGGTTTAATTCGCGCAGGCAAATGTCAACCGCAATAAATCAACTTGAAGGACTTGCATTCCTAACTACAAACCTGGTTCGCAGTCAGGAATACAAGTCCTTCTTCGATCGAGTTTTTGCGACTTAAAACTACTTGGATTTAGCCGGTGCCGGACTCGGTTTTGCCTGCGCCGCATTTGGCTTAGGCGACGCGGTATTCGGTTTCGACTCGGCCTTATCGTTACCTGCTTTACCAGTAGTAATTTGCTTTGTCAAAACTTCCATCGCTTTCGCGTACTGCGGATCGGCTGCTGTAGCAATCTTATCGCGATCGCTCCTCAAATCCTTCTTTTGAGTGTCGGTGAGTTCAACCTTAAAATCCGGTTCAATCCCGGCATGGTTGATATCGGTGCCGTTGGGAGTAAAATACTTGGCAATTGTCACCGCCAAACCGGCACCATTTCCCACGCCGCGTACTGACTGAACTAAACCTTTACCAAAGGTTTTTTCGCCTACCAAAACCGCGCGCTTGTTGTCTTGCAAAGCACCGGATAGAATCTCGCTAGCACTTGCTGAACCTTTGTCTACCAGTACAACTAAGGGTTTGTCTGTGAGTTCTCCCTTATTTGCCGTTTGTCGATCGGCCTCACCGACTCGATCGACCGTCGAGACGATCGTACCTTCTTTCAGCCACATCCGAGCAATTTCGATACTTCCATACAGCAAGCCGCCGGGATTTGAACGCAAGTCTAAGATATAGCCGGTTACTTTCTTCTGTTCCAAATCCTTAATTGCCGATCGCATTTCCGATGCAGCATTCGCACTAAACTGATTTAAGCGAATATAGCCGACTTCCCCGATCGGGCTTTTCTGCACGGACTTCCGCACGGGATGAATTTCAATTTTAGCGCGTTTGAGCTTAAATTCTATTTCCTTGGTTTCCCGCAAAATAGTCAGAGTCACCTCAGTATTCACCTGACCGCGAATCAAACTTACCGCTTGATTCGTATCCATGCCGACCGTGCTCTTACCGTCAATCTTAGTAATGATATCCTTTGCCAGAATACCAGCAGTAAAAGCAGGGGTATCCTCGATTGGAGAAATCACCACTAACTTCTTAGTTTTCTCATCTTGAGTCAACTGAATCCCAACTCCTGTCAGTTCCCCAGAAGTCTCAACCTGCATATTTTTGAACTCTTCCGGGTTCATGAACCGCGTATAAGGATCGTCCAGCTTTTTCAGCATTTCTCGAATTGCCTTATAAGCTTCCTCATCGCTAGTATAAGTCCGGTTCAAATAATCATTCCGCACCGCTTTCCAGTCAACCTGGTTAAAAGTGCCATCAACATAACTTTTGTCAATAATCTGCCAAACTTCATCAACCAACTCTTTAGGACTTCCCCGAAAAGAAGCCAGAGATTTAGAACTGCAACCAGTGTTGGCAAGAGTTACAGCAGTGAGTGCCACCGCTGCTGCACTTAGAAAAAGCCCTCGTTTTGTTATAACCATTTGTCTGACGCGCCGGAGGAAAAGAGTTCAGAATAATCACGCTCAATCTAACACAGGCAAGGCTTGGTCGGATTTTGGATACGTATTTATTCAACTTTGCCAAGTTCTATGGTGTCAACTTAAGACTGCAACCCTCTGTCTCTCTCGTTTGTATCGAAGCCTATATCCCCCTAAATCCCCACCCCCCCTAGCCCCCCAAGGGGGAAGGGGGACTTTGAGCGTTATTTTCCCCTTAACAAGGACTTCGATCGCTCTTGTCCCCCCCTTACTAAGGGGGGTTAGGGGGGATCTCCGGGTTTAACAACAGGCATTAGGGGCGATCCTCTCCGTTGGCGCAGCCCCCGTAGGGGCGGACTGCGCTAACGACTGAAATTAAGGTTCAACCCAGCGATCGTCCGACTTGATCAAATCAATCAATTCTGCCACTCCTCGGTCTTCCGGCACCTTCTTAATTTCATCCCGGCCGCGGTACAGCGAGATATAACCCGGTTGCTTCCCGACATAGCCGTAATCAGCATCAGCCATTTCTCCGGGCCCATTGACAATACAGCCCATTACTGCTATGTCCAAACCCGTGAGATGCTTCGTCGCCTCTCTCACTTGATGTAAAACTTCCTCTAAATTAAACAAAGTGCGGCCGCAGGAAGGACAAGCCACATACTCAACCATCGTTTTCCGCAGTCCCAAGGCTTGCAGAATGCTGTAGCAGACGGGAATTTCTTTTTCCGGCGCCTCCGTCAGCGAGACGCGGATGGTGTCGCCGATGCCCTCAATTAACAAAGGTGCGAGGCCTGCGGTGGATTTGATGCGGCCGTATTCGCCGTCTCCAGCTTCCGTGACGCCCAGATGCAGTGGGTAATCCATCCCCAAATCGTCCATCCGTTTTACCATCAAGCGGTAAGCGGCAACCATCACCGGGGCGCGAGAGGCTTTCAGCGAAAGTACGATGTTGCGGAAGTCGAGGGATTCGCAAATTTTGATAAATTCTAGGGCTGACTCTACCATGCCGATCGGCGTGTCGCCATAGGTAAACAGCATCCGTTCGGCGAGGGAACCGTGATTGACGCCGATTCGCAAAGCTTTGCCTTGATCTCGCAGGGAAATTACCAGCGGTTCCAGGGTTTCGCGGATTTTGTCGCCAATTTCGGCGAATTCGGCTGGTGTGTATTCGGTTCTGTCAGCTTTCGGCTTCTCGAATACGTACAAACCCGGATTGATTCTCACTTTGTCTACGTGTTTTGCCACTTCCAGGGCAATTTTCATCCCGTTGTGGTGGACATCGGCGACGAGGGGGACTGGTTGGTACGTGGCGTGCAGTTTTTGCTTAATTTCGGCTAATGCTTTGGCGTGGGCCATGCTGGGCACGGTGACGCGGACGATTTCGCAGCCTATCTCGTGCAAGCGCCGGATTCCGGCGACTGAACCGTCGATGTCCAGGGTGTCTTCGTTGATCATCGACTGGACGACTATGGGGTAGCCGCCGCCGATGGTGATACTCCCGACTTTGACTGGCCGGGTTTTGCGGCGTTTGATGGCGGTGTCGAAGATGGGTTCGGTGATGGGGGTTTTAGTGGGGTTGGGCAGAGTTTGCATAATTGGTTGCTAGTGTTCTTTAAATTAGAGTCTATAAAAATTGTGTCTGCTGTTTTTTAGGTTGCCATAGAAATGACCTGTTTGGACAATGTTGTTTTGGGATTTAGGATTTTTTAATGGGATTGCTGCGAACTTGTAACTCAGATTATGTGGTGAAAGGTCGATCGGTTTTTGAGGATTAAAATTTAACCTTTTTTGGCGCGAATACTTCGTTATATCAATTCTGGTTACATTGTCAGATGATTTAACCGCAGAGAATCAAGAGGAAGAAAAGAGAAAGATTAAACCTCTCCGTGAATCCAAGAAACCGGGTTTCTACGATGATTTACGCATCCCCATGAGATTTTCCGAAGAAACCCGGTTTCTGAACCCCGCGTGTGGCAAGATGATCGCACTCAAAGCGTAAGTGCGCGCACCCGGAGGACGTGAGTTAGCGCGCCAGTCTGGTTAATGTTTCTTGGGATTTTTGGGAAAAGGAATGCCTAAACTTTCATGAAAAAGAACCTGAGTTTTATAAGTCAAGCGGCGGTTAACTTGTTTGATGATTTTTTCCAACAGCGCATCGCCGGTTTTTTCAATTAAAGGTTGAGACATCGATCGAATAAACTTGGGAAAGCAAACTCCCACAGCTAAATCTAGCTTCCACGTAGCACTGGTAATCACAGGCGGCAGCTTAGCGCGCTCCGACGCAGGCCAATCGGTGGCAAACTCCTGAGATGGTATCTCCACTAGCTTCATCGCCGATCGAAAATCCACTTCATACCCGGGCGAGGTATAATTCGGAACCGGAATCGTCTTAATCAAATAGCAGCCTTCAGCGTCAGGCGGTAACAACTCTAAACCAATTCTCGCTTCAACGCGGTAGCCAAAGGCCCCAAAACGCCCAATTAATAAATCGTAGCCGTTTTCGCCGATCGGCTCGACCTTCATCGGCGAAGCGCACTGACAAAACCAACTCTTGTGGTTGTTCAAATGCAGCGCCACCGTCTGCGCATCCGCATACATCTCCATGCTGTCTTCAAAATGCGTGTGAAACCAAATCGGCTCAACTTCTGATCCTACATCCGCACTTCGACTCTCGGGCGGCCCAAAACTCGCATCTGGGTAGTAATTTTCGTCACAAGCTTCAACAGTTTGATATTCAGCGGAATCCTGCTTGATCATATGCTCTCCTCTGGTACACGCTTTCTCGATCGGGCTGGGGATGTGGTAAGGGAGTTTTCTCCCTACAATTGAGAAATAGATAGCAACAAAATTTACCCTAGTTCAGCATAACTTGACTTATGAAAGCATTTGTAGCAGGAGCCACAGGCCAAACCGGCCGCCGAATCGTCGCAGAATTAGTCAAGCGGGGCATTCCCGTGCGCGCTCTAGTCCGAAATCTAGAGACAGCCAGACAGATTTTACCACCAGAGGCAGAGTTAGTTACTGGAGATGTATTAAATGCGACTTCTCTGGCCGATGCGATCGGCGACAGTACGGTGTTGCTGTGCGCGACGGGGGCGGCCCCGGGTTTTGACCCCACAGCCCCTTACAAGGTGGATTTGGAAGGTACTAAAAATTTGGTGGAAGCAGCCAAAGCTAAGGGAATTGAGCATTTTGTCCTCGTGACTTCCCTGTGCGTTTCTCAATTTTTTCACCCGCTGAATTTGTTCTGGCTGATTCTGGTTTGGAAGAAGCAAGCCGAGGAATATTTGCAAAAAAGCGGCTTAACTTATACCATCGTCCGTCCGGGCGGTCTCAAAAATGAGGATAATTCAGATGCGATCGTCATGACTAGCGCTGACACAATGTTTGAGAGCAGCATTCCCCGCACTAAGGTAGCTCAAGTGTGCGTAGAAGCGCTGTTTCAGCCGACTTCTCGCAACAAGGTTGTGGAAATTGTGGCGAAGTCGGAGGCTCCGCAAAAGAGTTTTGAGGAGTTGTTTGCTGGCGTGGTTTGATTAGACCTCTTGCTCTCGTCAAATTCACCCCCCTTAGTCCCCCCTTATTAAGGGGGGAAACAAGAATAATCTTGCTCCCTCCCCTTACTAAGGGGAGGGTTGGGGTGGGGTGCTTTGTATTTTTGCAAGAGTTCTATTGAATTAAGATCCCTTGGGTTCGGTGCGTCAGACAAAAAAAATTGATTTTGGTCAAAGATTTGGGCTGACGCACCCTACAATCACAATTTTCCGATCGCCAAATCTGGCAAAATCTTAATAGTTTTGCGATTCGCAGTTGAAATTTCCCTCTCTCAGCATGAAAACTCTCAAGTGGCCAGCTTGGTTCCCCTATCCGATTTCGTGGTTAAGGGCATTTGCTCTCGCTCAGAGTTTCAGTTTTGTCCTTCGCAAAGGCATTCCCCTTGTCAGCGACGATATCGGCTTTCTGACTCTACTGCTGACGGCTTGGCTGATTCAGTTCCCTTTGTTCTTTGTTTGTCACTTTTTAGCGGTCAAAATCTTAAATCCCTTACTGACTATGCTCCCGGCCCGCTTTCGCATAGCGCGCAAGTTCAAGCGCCGGCATACGGGTGTTCGATCGCACTTTCGAGAAGGCTTGAATGCTGTTGTGGTGATTTTTTTTGCCTTTAATCTGTCGCTGTTGGTGCAACTTGCGCTTTTTTATTGGCCAGCGCGATCGATCGATCCGGCCCAGTTGCTCGCAGGATTATCTACTCTGACAAATGTGGCAATTGCCGGTGAATTCGATTTTTGGCTCATCAAATTAGCTGGCGCTTTATCGAGTTTAACTCTATTAGCCGCACCGCTATATCAATACGATTTTCGGGTGCGGCGGATGCGAGTGGCTCGAAAACTAGCCGAAATTGCCGAAATGGAAATGAGTGTCTTTGAAACTGAGAAACTCCACCGTCGCCAAAGAGGTTTGTTGAGGCGATCCGAAACTCAAATCCTCGGATTTCTAATTGCGATCGGCGTTGTGATTGGTGGCGCTGTTTTTTTGGTTGCCAATTTTCGGGGAAATCAGCAGTTTTCCCAGTCGGCGAGTCAGGTGAGAAAATCGCCACCGCTGGCGATGAAAACGGGCGATCCTTACATTCGAGCTTTGATGCGGACTATTTCTGCTAGCGAGTCGAATGTTTCTCGACCTTATCACGTTGTTTACGGTGGCAAATACATCTTAGATTTGAGCCGTCATCCTGACTGGTGCGTGAGGATTGTTAACGGCCCAAATAAGGGCAAATGTACTACGGCTGCTGGTAGATATCAATTTTTGACTACGACTTGGAAGGATAAGGCGAAGCGCTATCACCCGCGACCTGGTAATAATTTTGTATGGTGGCAAGATTATAGTTTTGAACCGGAAGATCAGGATGCTGTGGTTTATGCTTGGTTGAGCGATCGCAAGTTTTGGAAAGCTGATATTCCTGAAATGCTGCGACAGGAAAAATTAACTGATGTGTTGCGGATGCTGTCGGGAACTTGGACGAGTTTGGGCTATGGAATTGAGAACAATTCTATGAGTTCTAGTTTGCCGAAAGTCTACCGGGAAATGCTGCGGCAAGAATTGGAAAATCCGAGTTCTTAGGTTGAATGTTGGCTGTTGACTGTTGACTGTTAACGAATGCTATATCGTTTCCGGTTGCATCGTAATTATTAGTGGCCAAAATCAGGAGACGGCAATGCCGTGTCCCTACAATAAATCACGGTAGGGAAACGGCACTGCCGTGTCCTCTATATCAGTTACTCCTGTGAAATCGGCGATTTGGGGGGCTAGTGTCTGTGTCGGTGCGGGCGATCCTCTTCGTTGGCGCAGCCCCCGTAGGGGCGGGCTTCGCTAACGGATTAAACAGGAGTAGCCCGTAACAAACTAATAATAATTGTTAGGTATAGCGGTTCTCAAAAAAGTGAGCGATGCCCTATGCCCTATGCCCTATTCCCTATGCCCTATTCCCTATGCCCTATGCCTATGAGTACCTGATATTTCTGAGAAAGGGTATAGTTTTACTTGATCCCTGCCTATGGTGAATAATTATTTGATGGTTTCATATCTTTTACAGATATGAGTAATAATATAAATACTGAGCAACCCCTGAGAAATTCGGCGGGCGCATATTTATGGATTAATTGAGGATACTGCTATGTTGGGCCAGACGCGAAGAACCAAAAATTTAGGGCGGGTTGAAACCAGAAACTCGGAACTCCAAGGCTCGATCGCCTCTGGGTCTGAAAGTAGTCGCACTGTTCGATCGCGAGTTTACAAAGATGAGGCTTTGGTATCTGCCTCGCTGGCGGGACTGCCGGCTCTTTTGGCATCCCTGGAAAGCTTTCGCGAGTAGAGTTTGACAGCTAACTTACGCTTTTATAACATCGGGAGTTGACTGAGCAAAATTATTGCCAAACGCCGGAAAATATATTCTTGACTGCGATCGCAATTCGAGTTAAGTCTTCTTTCAGCAGCGGCGGCCAAGAAACTCCTCTGCGGATTCCTGCTTCAAATTGCTGCAAACTTTCAACTGAGAGTAAATGCAGTGCCGAGATTAATTGCCGATCGAGCATTGGAGATTCTTGCAGCCCCTCAAACAATATTTTTAAAGCTAATAAAATTGATGTCACCTGTCCGGGTACGGGCGGCTGACCTTGTTTGAGACGCATCAGGAAGGCGTCGGGATTTCTCTTGGTTTCGAGGGCGGTTCCTTGGTCGATCAGAAAACTGCGGGCTGTTTTGTAATCCATTTGATGTGCGATCGATCTTCTGCAATTAATTAGCTGGCATTATATCACTTTTCGTCCCGCTCAGTTTGGTAAAATATTTCGATACAGGCTAAACTACAGCTACTCGTGATATCGTTGACCGTTGCATCGGAATGATTTAACCGCAGAGAACGCAGAGAACACAGAGGGAGATAAGAGAAATGAATACAGGACGATACTAACAGATTTGATATGAGCTCGCATTCTCGTATACCGTACAGCTCCTCGTAAGGTGCACCATAAGCACCCTAAAGCTCTCGTGAAGTGGGTCATTATAGCACCCTACAGCTAATCTTGGTACTTATGAGTAGGTTTTACAGAACCGAAAAATAAAACAATGGCAAAACGGCAGAGAAATAGCAGAAAATTAAAGATTTATCGCTACTTGTGGCTGCTGGTTTTGTGCCTCAGCTTTCTGTTAGTTCCGTCCATCAAAAAAATAGCTGCCGAAACGCCATTTCCCCCGCCCGCTGCTATTGAAAATAATGCTAATTTTGGATCGAGGATTCAAAGGACGATGGGGCTACTTGCGGCCAGCACTCCCACAGAACGCCGCCAAGTACGCATCCTATTTTACGGTCAATCCATCACTGAGCAAGATTGGTGGAAAGATGTAGCGCAGGATTTGAAACAGCGATTTCCCAATGCAGATTTGATTGTTGAAAATCGCGCGATCGGAGGATTTGCAGCCCCGATTTTAATCCGTCCCAGCGAACACGATTTGTATCCTTTTTATCCCGATTTACTCATTTTTCACGTTTACGGCGGCGGTGAAGATTACGAAGCCATAATTGCCAATGTCCGCCGCCGCACTACCAGCGAAATACTCTTGCATTCAGACCACATCGACTGGATGCCTACAGGCAGCAGCGACGATCCAAATTCAGTCAAAAGATACGAATGGCACAATACTCATTCTACTAAATGGTTGCCTGAATTGGCTGATAAATATGGCTGCGAAATCGCCGAAATTCGGGAACCTTGGATGCGGTATCTCAAAGACAATCGCTTGCAGCCACAACAGCTATTGAGCGATGGGATTCACCTCAACGATTGGGGAAATTTTCTCCTCGCTGCTTTCATCAAACCGCACCTGCGATACAACCCAAATTCTCCTCAAACGGCGCAGCAAGATTTAGTCAAAACCTATACAGTTGGCAGCGATGTTAAGTGGCAAGATGGTAAGTTGGTTTTAGAATTTGAAGGAAATAGAGTAGATGCGATCGCCGATAAAACCTTCAAAGGCAGCGCCGCTTCTGGTAGCATTACCATAGACGGCAAAAAACCCTCAGAATTTCCCGAACTTTACAGCATTACTAGACCCAGCGTTGCTGTTGGCGTCGGTTCGCCCGCTATCATCCAAGTATCAAATCAAAAACCGCTAATCGTCGAATATTGGAAAGCCGTAATTACCGAGATTAACAGCGACGCCAGCAAGTTTAAATTTGACGTTGTAGGTTCTCAAACAGGTTACGACGGCAGCGGTACAAACGAGGAATTATTTGTGTCCAACTCCGGGCGAGTTGTCATCGAACCGAAAAACTGGTGGCTCAAAAATTCCTATGAATATTCCAAACAGCTAACACCAAAAGGTTTTGAGATTACGTGGGAAGTGCGATCGATGTTTGTTGATTCCTACGTTGCGCCGCAAATTGCAGATTCAAGTCGCGAGTATCCGACAACATTGGCTCAGAATTTAAGCAACTCCAAACATATCCTCGAAATCATTCCTGAAACAGACGGAAAAGTGGCAATTAAAGCAATTCGAGTTTATCGCCCTCCTTATATTCCTGATGCTAAACCCTCTGTTTAATCTAATACCCATTTATCAAAATTTATACAACAGTATTCCTGGTGTTCGTAGGGTGCATCGCCATGATTAATCCCTAAATTATATCGACAATCTCATGGCGACGCACCAATCGACAATAGTTTAAAATAAAACAACAATTATTGTACAGCACAAATTTTGATAAATGGTATAAAATCTCAAATCGAAAAATGTAAAATCGATTGACCTCAGTAATTGAGTAGGTTCGTCAGTTTGAGTTGGTGGTTTAGCAATCCAGAAGTTGCCAACTGATGCACCCTACAATATGTAGTTATTTCTTCAACCAGCGGAGGCGGGTTTTGTTTCTATAGTCGCGGTTGAAACCGCCGAGTCTTCTACCAACAATTACCCCCCGTTTCTAGTAATCCCCAACTCGTGAAACATTAACAGTGATAAAAAGAAATCCGCCATAAAAATAAACACCCAAGAAGTCACCACAGCAGCCGTTGCAGCTTGGCCTACTCCTTTCCCTCCGCCTTCCGTCGTCAACCCCCAGCCGCAACCGACAAGGGCAATTATCAATCCAAAAATAAAACTCTTAATCGCCACAGTTACTAAATCCCAAGGCCCCAAAAAAGTCCGCACCGATTCCAAAAATACTGACGGTTCCAACTCGTAAAAATTAACCGCCACAAACAGCCCGCCCAAAATCCCTACCGCTACCGAAAAAATTGTTAAAATCGGCAGCATGATGCAGCAAGCTATCACCCTCGGCACTACTAAATAATCAACCGGATTTGTTCTCAACATATACAGGGCGTCTATTTGTTCCGTCACCTGCATTTCTCCTATCTCTGCGGCAAAGGCAGAACCTACTTGTCCCGCCACCACGCCCGCCGTTAAAACCGGTGCTAATTCGCGGCAAAATGCCACAGCAAAAGCACCTCCCACTGCCCCAACTGCCCCATACCGAATCAATTCTCTCGCCGATTGAACGGTAAAAATCATGCCTGCAAAAAAGGCTATTAGGAGCACGGAACGCAAAGAATCTAGCCCTACTGTGACTAAATGTTCCATGATTTTGCGGCGGTCAATTTTGCCGGTGACTGCGCGCAGCAGCACTTGACCGCCCAGGAACAGCGTCACTAAAAACCGCTGAAACCACCTGTTGTTGAAGGTTTCATCTAAATGTCGATCGCGCTTTTCTTGGTATTTTTTAACCAATTACTGACGGCTCGCGATTAATTACAAACAGGACAAAGGATTGTTAAATAGAAATTTAGCCAATTTTACAGCAATTATTGCACGATTTGTCAACATATATTTTCAGTCGGTCTGTCCTGCCGTTGGTGGGTTAGGCGCGGTTTAAGATTTATTTATTGGTGAATTAAGTTAATCGCCGCACCAACCCACCCTACAATATGACTGACTACTGGGCAAGCAACAAGTCAATGAAGTTATCTAACTGTTCATTATATTTTTCCGCTTGCTCGGTGCCAATTCTCACCAGTGCCGATATCTTCAGTTCTGAAGCATCATCAATCGGCAGCGGTAGTTCCCCGCTCAAATCTGGACTAATTCTCAAATATTGATTGGGTTTTTCAATCGCATCAAAAATTTGGATCATTTGATAGTTTACAGTTTCAGAAACTCCTGTCATCATGATATTAATCAAAGGCTCAACCCACTCAACTTGACCCCAGTTTTTCACTTCTTCATAGGGGAATTTTTTCTGAGCTTTTCCCGTCCCCAGCGATAAGATTACCATATCTTTTGCTGTTGGGCCTCTGTCCGGGCGATTGTCGGGAATTCTGAATTTATTTCTAACTTCTGCATAGGCACAAAGTGCGGGATTGTTTGCGAATACTCCCCCGTCAATTAAAGCGTAGGATTCCTTTGTCAAAGAGTAGATTTTAGGAATTTCAAAGTAAGAGGGAGCGGCAGATGTGGCTCTGGCGATATCTCTGATAAAATACTCTTCTTCTGGATCTTTTTTAGCATCTATTTGATTAAAAAAGTGCGCTCTTCTCCTTTCGACATCGTAACTGGAAATTAAACAAGGTTTCAGGAGTTCGCTGAGTTTGCAATCTCTAAAGTTTTCCAAAAAGAATTTTTCTAAGCTATCGCTCGGATATTTCTCATCTACCAAACCGTCTAGAGATTTGAGTTTTTGCCAAAATGTACTCTTAAAAACATCGCGGCCGCTCTGGATCGAAAAATTAACAGCGTCTCGGGCTGACCACCTAGGTCTGCTTGGATTTTCGGGATCGGGAAATAAATAGATGCAGGTTAAAATTCCTCCTGCACTTGTGCCGGCGATTAAATCAAAATAGTCAGCTATTTTGGCATCTGGGTTGCCGCTTTTTTGTTGCAGCTTTGACTCAATGCTAACTCCAATTTGCGCTGGGATAATTCCTCTAATTCCTCCTCCATCTATGGATAAAATTCTGGTATATTTAGCCATCATTGTTGTCTCTTTTCGATGTTTGCTGGTTTCCTGCTGTCCTGGACGCAAAAGTGATTTGACTCGCGAGTGCTGTGTCCAAGACAGTCCTAATCTAACATTTCAAATCTAGATTTAATTGGCTCGCGGCGATCGTGTAGCGAAAAATGTATTCTACAATTTCTACGTAATTGTAGGCGGCGGCGGTTGAGTCGGCCCAGACTGTGATGCCGTGATCGCGAATTAACAAAGCGGGTACAGAGGGCGCAGAAACCGCAAAATATTCGCAAATTTCCTTGGCTATTTTAGGCACTTCCAAATAATTTGGAAATAGGGGCATCGACACCTGGGGGTTTTCCTCCCACACCCCCAAACCTTTCAGCATTTCGATCGCGGGTAAAGGCACTGCATCTCCTGCTACCAGCCGAGAAACTAAATTTGCCTCTACCGAGTGAACGTGATAGCAAGCTTTGGCGTCTGGAAAACAATTGTAAACTGCTAAATGAATGCTGGTTTCGGCGGAAGGGCGGCTGTCGGGAACAGGTTGCTCGACAATACCGCCCTCCGAGCTCATTCTGATAAAATCTGCTTGGGTTAACTGCCCTTTTGCGCGGCCGCTAGCAGTAATCCAAAAACTGCCGTCTGGTAAGCGGGCTGAAAGATTGCCGGCAGTTCCCACCATCCAACCGCGATCGTAAAAATGTTTGGCTGCTGCAATTAAATCCGTTCTCAAATCGCCACTCATTCTTTCTAAATCCTCAGCTTTTTATCTACTTTTTACGTTAATAGTTATTGCGGAAAGAAACCCGGTTTCTACGAAAAAATTTTGGGTTTGGCCACGAGGAATTTAGGAAGAAACCGGGTTTCTCAGCACCCGCGCGCAATTCCTATAGCGCTTCTCAAAAAAGTTAGGTATGCCCAATGCCCAATGCCCAATGCCCAATGCCCAATGCCCAATGCCCAATGCCCAATGCCCAATGCCCAATAGTTTAGTTTCAATTCCATTGCTGGGACAAATGTTCCAACACGTCAAAAAAATTATCCCATTTAGTATAAGGCTTTTGCTGTTCGTCTAGAAACTCGGCAAGCCGATCGCGCGCAAACACAGACGAAGCCTGCAAAGCCATATTAAAATCAGTCAGCGAATCTCCGATCGCGACCTGTTCCCCGGCTGGGTGCAGCCCCATCACCCGCACCTTAGACACCAATTCTGTATCCCCTTCAAATTCCGCATTTACTTGCAAGCAAGGGCCTGTCGCGTCCAATTCCACAGCGTACAGGGCGATCGCCCGTTCCACCAAATCGCCCATTACAGCCTCTACCATGATCCGCAGCCCACCAGAAACTATGACAAAATCCACCTTTTGAGCGTCCAAAAAATCCAGCAATTCCACCAATCCCGGCCGCATCAGTTGTCCCCTAGAAAATTCCACAATTTCCCCGTAACGTTCCGACGGAATAGACTCTAGTAACTGCCGTACTCCCGATCGCAAACTGATCCTTCTTGCGTACATTTCAGGCATCAGTTGAGACGACAGTTCCGGTGCGAAGCGCTTGAGCATTGCCACAAAAGTTTCTTCAACGGTTATCGTGCCGTCAAAGTCGCAGAATACTATTCGTTTGTGATTGTTCTGGATTGGAGATTTTTGCTTGTCATCGGTCATTGTCAGTCGCACAAGAGAGAGAACATAAAAAGTTTACACTATCGAGCTACCGACACTGCGACAGCCATAAACTAATAGCTGCGGGCTGTTTTTTGGGAAATCGCCCCAGGATTTTATGCAGATTATTCCAGGGAATCTTCGTCGAGGGAATCTTCGTCAAAAGAATCTTCGTCGAGGGAATCTTCTTCGTCGTCAAAAGAATCTTCTATTTCCTGCTTTTGATTTTTGGTTTTTTGAGGAGTAGATTTAGCAGGCAAACAGATTAAATTGTCATCCTCAGTATTAATCAAACCCTTCGATCGCAATTTGCCCATCAGTCGCGTCACCGTCACCCGCGTTGAGCCGATCGCGCTGCCAATTTGAGCGTGAGTCAAGGCCCAAGGCAGCCGGTAGCCCCGAACCACATCCGGTTCTGCCTCACCTACGTAAGGTTCGCCGAACTCTTCGATCAGCAAAGTGAGAAATCCCAGCAATCGGTCGATCGTCCGGCGCTGTCCCAAAGTGCTCAGCCAGAGGAGTTTCCGCTGGTGCTGGTAGCGAAACGCATCCAAAATTTCTCTGCGGAAGTGAGGCCAATTATCCAAATCGTGCCAGTACATCCACACTACGTGAGTTTGATCGGCGTGGGCGTAAGCTTGGAGGGTAAAGGGAGACTGAGCAACCAGTTCAAAGGGCTGACCGGCGCCGACAAAGCCCAAAAAAGCTTCTTCTGTAGGTGTATCAGCGGATTTTGAAGATTTCGCGGTCGCGCTAACTTGAGCACTGCCTACCAGCCGCACAGCACCTTTTTGGACTAAATACAGAAGTCCGGGTCTGGCGGGAATCCGCTCGTCTTTGCTAAAAGTCCGGCAGCGGTAGTGTTCTTGGGCCCAGTCGATAATTCGCTGCCAAGTGATAAACGGTCGGTCAATAGTTTCTAGAGGTGTGGAAGTTGATTGCATAGGTGAGGCTCTGGGGTATATTTAATTAGTGAGAAAAACAGCTTCTGCGAGCATTGAGATACAAAGTGAGACAACCAACCCCGATCGAGCTTGCACGCTGATTAACTGTGCTGACTCTTTTCAGTTTTACCGAAAAATTCAATGTAGCAAAAAATACATCAAAATGGTAGAGTTCAGCAAACAGTTTGTCTTAAATTTTGTATATTTAGCTTAAAAATCGCTGTAAAGCCGATTATTTCGATGCAACCTCGCTCCGGGGAGCCGATCGACTATCTCTGACATCAGCAGTTTAACGTACAAGAACAGCGCCTGCGGTAACACTCGACCATCGCTGTTACCGCAGGATCGGCCGATATGGATACACAAAACATCTCCCAGTGCCCAGAAGTTTCAGTCAAGTGTTTTTTGCTTTCAATGTTCCACAGCGCGATCGTCCAGCAGGAGACACTGACTGAAATTCCGTTAAATCGGGCTAAAGATAGCGCACGGGTGCTGTACGTGTCGGCGATCGCCCTCAAATGGGCTAAAACTTGGCAGCAGACACCGCAGGCGATTGCCGCACAGTTGGCCGAAACTCTCGAACCGCTGTGCTCCCCAAATTTCGCCGTTAAAGCAGCGTCGGCAGGATTTATTGAGCTGGAACTCACTGATGCTGGTTTAGCCTTCTGGTTGCAGCGTTTAGCTCAAACAAAGCTCCCAGTTCCAGAATCTCGGATCTTATCTGCTGTTGTATGTGCCGATCGGCTGTTTCCGATTCAGTACAGCCACGCGCGCTGCTGTTCCCTGCTGCGAATGGCCCACCGCGATCGCCTAATTTCGATCGCACAGCCCGATGTCGCTACAGCACCCCAAATTTGGTCGCTGGCGGCGCCAAATCCCATCCCCTGGCTCGATAAGGGCGATCGACTGCGGTTAGTACATCCAGCAGAACGCAATTTAATTTCGCAACTGATCGCAGTGCTGGATAACTTAGCACCTATTTTTTGGAATTGCATCCAACACAAACCAGTCCCTACCCAAAATAACATTGTAGGGACACGGCACTGCCGTCTCCTCCATCATTCCGGTGCAACCGGAATTGATATCAATTATCTAAAAATAGCTAATAGTTTGAGTGCGGCATTTCAGACTTTTTACAGTCAATGTCGGATTTGGGGCGAAGTTAAAATAGAAACACCAAAACTTGCTCAAGCCAGATTGGGTTTAGTATTAGCAACTCAATCTTTGCTCAGATTTATCCTAGAAGAATTATTGAGCGCTGTTGCTCCATTAGAACTTTGAATTATATCAATTCCCGCTGCGCCGGAATGATATAGAGGAGACGGCAGTGCCGTGTCCCTACCCATTAATTGTAGGGACACG
>JANNOR010000206.1:0-12647 GCA_031399265.1 Cyanobacteria bacterium SOY_34_metabat_3
TGCCCACAAGCCGCCGAGTTGGAACCAGCGGGTGAAGTCCCACTGTGCTTCGGGGCCCCACAGGAAGAGGAGGGAGTGTCCGAGGCTGTTGGCTGGGGTGGATACTGCTACGGTGAGGAAGTTGGCTCCTTCGAGGTAGGAACTTGCCAAACCGTGGGTGTACCAGGATGTGACGAAGGTGGTGCCGGTTAACCAGCCACCTATAGCCATGTAGGCGCATGGGAATAGCAAGATGCCAGACCAACCTACGAAAACGAAACGATCGCGCTTGAGCCAGTCGTCGAGGACATCAAAGATGCCTCTTTCGTTCTGGGCGCGTCCGACTGCGATTGTCATTGCGGTAAAATCCTTTTGCTTGTTAAAAAACTAAGGTTTCTAATTAAAGTTAACATAACTATATATTAGAAGTTGATAAATTTTCAACATAATTAGCAGAAGTTGATACACAATGCCGATCGGTCAGTGGCGATCGCGATCCCGTGACGCAGCCGTGGGCTAGTTGAATTAAGATTTGGGTTTAAGGCTGTTGACTTTTATGACTGCAAAAACGACGACTTCGATCGATTCTGTCTTGCGCTACGAGGTTTTGGGCTCCCGCCGCTTCAGCAATTTCTGGTGGGGGACGATTGTCACCATTGGCGGGACTGGTTTCCTGCTGTCGGGTCTTTCCAGCTACTTGCACGTTAATCTGCTGCCTTTTGCTGACCCGACTCAACTCATTTTTATCCCCCAAGGGATCGCGATGGGTTTCTACGGCGTCTGCGGCGTGCTGCTGGCGCTTTACCTGTGGTTGACTATTCTCTGGGATGTCGGGGGCGGATACAATGAGTTCGATCGGAAAACTGGCAACATTCGCATCTTTCGCTGGGGATTTCCTGGCAAAAACCGCAAAGTTGATTTTAGTTGCAAAACATCGGACGTGCAATCTGTGCGCGTGGACATTAAAGAAGGTCTCAATCCCCGCCGCAGTATTTATCTCAAACTCAAAGACCGCCGTCAGTTTCCCCTGACTAGAGTCGGACAGCCGATTGCTTTGTCTGAGGTGGAAAATCAAGCGGCCGAATTGGCGAGATTTTTGCAAGTTCCTTTAGAAGGACTTTAGAGATTGTATAGCCTTTCTCAGTAACATGAGCTGTTCTTGGGCATTGGGCATTGGGCATTGGGCATTGGGCATTGGAAGAGTACCTTACTTTCCTGAGAACCGCTATAGATTGTAGATTTTAGATTGGTAATGTCTCGTAGGGTGCGCCGGGCCCGGCGCACCTTACCTACCTGATAAGTGAAAAAGATCGATCGGGGAGTAGGCCGTTACCAATTTTTGAATCTATCAATTAAAATCTCTAGTTGCCAAGTCGGTAATTGACTCAAAGTAAAAATACAAATGAAAATGCAAATCAAAATTCAGCGGTGGTTCATCTCATTTTTAATAGTAGGCGCGCTGTTTGTCGGGGGATGTGGTAGTTCCCCTGCTGCAAACTCGACTCCGACACCGAATCCGGCGTCAGGTGAAAGTATTTCTTTGTCTCCTTCTCCGTCTCCGTCTCCGGCTGCGGTGGCGGCAAGTTCGCAATTTACCAATTTGGCACGTTTGCAAGGAAAAGCAACGGTGGTGATGACGGTTAAAGGTGCTCCAATTACGATCGAACTTGACGGCACAAATGCGCCAATTACTGCGGGCAATTTTGTCGATTTGGTTCAGAAAGGTGTCTACGACGGGCTGGTATTTCACCGAGTCGTCCGGGAACCTCAGCCTTTTGTAGTTCAGGGCGGCGACCCGCAGGGAAAAGACCCTAAATTCCCGACAGCGCGACTGGGAACTGGGGGTTTTATTGACCCGAAAACTTCTACTGAACGTAGGATTCCTCTGGAAATTAAAGCTAAAAATGCCCCGAATCCTACTTACAGCGCGACTCTAGAACAAGCTGGGGTTAAGGAGAAACCCGTGCTGGTGCACAGTCGCGGGGCTGTGGCTATGGCTCGATCGCAGAGTCCTGATTCGGCTTCTTCTCAGTTTTACTTTACTTTGACCGATGTGCCGTTTTTGGACGGCAGCTATGCGGTTTTTGGCTACGTGAAGCAAGGGATGGATGTGGTTGATAAGATTCAAGCAGGCGATCGCATAGAGAAGGCTACTGTTACTCAGGGCTTGGAAAATTTTAAGGCTGTTCAGTAGTCAGCAGTCAGTAGTGAATGGATGTTGTTGTTACTGGAATTGGTCTTGTTTCGGCTTTGGGTTCTCTGGAAAAGAGCTGGACAAGACTGTTGGCTGGGGATTCTGGGATTCGGCAACATCAACCTTTTCTAGAACTTCCACCGCAACCTCTGGCTTTAATCGGCACAAAACCTGCTGATTTAATGACTTTAATTCGGCTGGTTTTGGCAGATGCTTTGCAAGATGCTAATTTGACTTTGCCGATTCCTGATTGCGGAATTGCGATCGGTTCTAGCCGCGGTTTCCAGGGAAATTTGGAACAGTTGGCAAGAGAAGGAAGAAGGAAGAAGGAAGAAGGAAGAAGGAAGAAGGAAGAAGGAAGAAGGAAGAAGGAAGAGGAAACAGAATTCCCGATTACCGATTCCCAATTCCCGATGCCCGATGCCCGATGTCCGATGCCCGATGCCCGATGCCCAATTCCCAATTCCCAATTCGTGAATTTTTGGCCTCACATGGGGGCGATCGCGGTGGCGAGGGCAATTGGCTCGACGGGGCCGGTGCTGGCGCCGATGGCTGCTTGTGCGACGGGCCTACAGTCGATCGCCCGTGCTGTCGATTTAATTCGCACGGGTGAGTGTCAGCGGGCGATCGCAGGTGCTGTGGAAGCGCCAATTACACCGCTGACTGTGGCTGGATTTAACCGGATGGGTGCTTTGGCAAACACTGGCTGCTATCCGTTTGATGAACATAGAGAAGGCTTTGTGCTCGGCGAAGGCGGGGCTTTATTTGTATTAGAATCGACCGAGTTGGCAAAGCGTCGCGGTGCTAAAATTTACGGTCGGATTTCGGGTTTTGGCTTGACAAATGATGCAAGTCATGCTAATGCGCCGGAGTTGGGAGGGGGAAGTGCGATCGCGGCGGTAAATCAATGTTTGAAACAGAGCAATTTAGCGGCGGCTGATATAGATTTTATTCACGCTCACGGTACTGCAACAGATTTAAACGATCGGCACGAAGCACTGTTAATTCAAAAATTGTTCGATCGCACAGTTGCTGTTAGTTCGACTAAGGGGGCTACGGGTCATACTTTGGGAGCTTCGGGAGCTTTGGGCGCGGCTTTTTGTTTGATGGGTATTAAACATCAGATGTTGCCGCCTTGCGCTGGAATGCAAAAACCGGCGTTTGAATTAGATTTTGTGCGGTGTGCGCGCGAGGCTTTTGTGAGAAATGCGGTTTGTTTGAGTTTTGGCTTTGGCGGGCAGAATGCTGCGATCGTTTTATCTGGCGAGGGTTGATTTTTGGCTGCAAGCGGGTGATCGGCATTTAAATAGTACCAGCTCTCTACAGTTAAAATTTTGTGATGCCCGTCGCAGAAGTTGCCCGCACATCCAATTTTAACCCGATTAAAAATACCATATTTATGTATTTTAGTCAATTAACTGAGAATTTTGGTGAGATTGCTGGTGCTGCTGTGCTAGTCTGGCTCTGCATCCTGACGCTTACCCTTACGTCAAAGCCAGGGATTCCAGAAAATAAAGGTCGATTAAAGCAGTATTGTATTTTATCAACGCATCGATGCCGATCGGCGAAAATAGAAAAAAGAAACTGTTTAATTTAAGGCTTAGGTATTTTCATATGGATCTGGCATCTCATCGATTTATGTCTTATTTTGAACCTCTTCAAGCTGCTCACCTGTGCCAAATAGCTGTTTTGGAGAGTTTTGCGGAGGAAACGCTGGTTTTTGAGGAAGGACAAGCAGCAGATTTTTTATATCTAGTTTTAGAAGGTGAAGTCGAGTTTAGCAAGCAGGTTGAAAACAATAAATATCAAACTATTGCTGTTGCTAAACCCGACGATTTCTTTGGCGAGTTAGGAGTTTTAGATGGAGAACCACGCAGTGCTAGAGCTGTGGCAGTTGCCGGCTCGACTTTGGCAAAAATAGGTCGCGAAGAACTGATAGCAACTCTCCAGTTTGCTAAAGGCAGTTCGGTACTGCAAATGTTTAATTTCATTATTAAAAATTTGCGGTCTACCACGGATCAATATGTTAGCCAGTTCGTACACAAACAAAAAATGGTATTGGTAGGAGAAATGGTGAGTACAATTATTCACGATTTCAAAAGTCCTTTTACTGGCATTAAACTCTCCAGCGAAATGCTCAAAGAAATGCACCCGGATGAAGAAACTCAGGAGTGGTGCGAACTTATTCAATTGCAGGTTCAGCGAATGCTGGGAATGGCTGAAGAAGTATTAGAATTTTCGCGCGGCAATTCTGCATTAAATAAAAAACCAGTTAATCTCATTCAGACTTTGCAGCAGTTTGAAAAGTTGAATAGAGTTTATTTTGAGGCGGCAAAAGTAGATTTGGTGATACGGGTAACAGAAGTGATAGTGGAAGCGGACGAAAATAAGATTTTGCGCGTTTTGCAAAATTTAGTTGGGAATGCTGTTGAAGCTTTTGGCGGGCGCGGAGGTTTGGTAGAGATTGTTGTAGGCCAAAGCGAGGAGTGGGCAGAACTTAGCATTTACGATAACGGCCCGGGCATTCCGCAGGCAATTAAGGAAAAGTTATTTGAACCGTTTGTGACTTACGGAAAGCGGACTGGTACTGGGTTGGGAACGGCGATTGCTAAGTCGATCGTTGATGCTCACAAAGGGGAAATTAGTTATGAGTCGGAAAACGACAAAGGTACAACTTTTTTTATCCGCTTGCCGAAAGTTATTGCTTTAGCAGATAGGGTTTAACTAGGCAGGCAGATATATACTTAGGATTTTTGCACAGAGTCTCTGAAACCGGGTTTATGACTAGATATCTCGTTACCAAATCATAATATTTTTCTAAGCAACTCGGTTGAAGAGCGTAAGTCCTAATAGTGTGTGGCGAGTTGCACAATCAAGTAGAATTGAATTAACGAACTGCTAAAAATCTGATGCCAGTTACTATTCAAACCTTACCCGCAGAAGTAATCAATTTAATTGCCGCAGGCGAAGTGATTGACTCGATCGCCGCTGCGGTACGAGAATTAGTAGAAAATTCCCTGGATGCTGGCGCAACTCGCATCGTTGTGTCTGTTTGGCCCGAACAGTGGCGGGTACAAGTTGCCGATAACGGTACGGGAATGGATCTGGAAAATTTGCAGCAGGCGGCTTCGCCTCACAGTACGAGCAAGATTACCACTGAAGCAGACCTTTACAAAATTGCTACTTTGGGATTTCGGGGCGAAGCTTTGCACAGTTTGGCTCAGTTGGGCTGTTTGGAGGTTTTGAGCCGGCCAAATGATTTGGGATTGGGTGATTTTTGGGAAAGTCGAGAGTCTGGGGAAACCCCCCCCAGCCCCCCCTTGTTAAGGGGGGGAGTTGAGAAATCATCTTTTAATCAGCCGGGAGTTGAAAATGCTCGATCGGGCTGGCGGGTAGTTTACAATAACTCTGGCGAGGCTGTGGAAGTGGAAACAGCGGCGATCGCTCCGGGTACGGTAGTCACTGTTGCTGATTTGTTTGGGAATTGGCCTGTGCGTCGCACTTTTTTGTCGCCGGCACAGCAAATGCGATCGATCCAATCAATTATTCAGCAAATTGCTATTTGTCACCCACACGTTAATTGGCAGTTACGTCAAGCAAATACGCCTTGTTTGCACGTGAATCCTAGCAGCACAGCAGAACAGATTTTACCTCAATTTGTGCGGGGCGTGCGTGCGTGCGATTTGCAGTATTTAAAGTTAGATTTGCCTGCGAGTCCTCGAAATCAAAAAGCAGCAAATTTAGCAGTAGAAACTCAGCTTGTGGGAGCTACAAGTAAGCACAATAATTATCAATTACCTGTTGCCGCTTCCCAATTCCCGATGCCCAATTCCCAGTCTTTGGAGTTAGTAATTGGTTTGCCCGATCGCTGTCACCGCAGACGGCCGGATTGGGTGAAGGTGGCGGTGAATCGACGGGTTGTACGATCGCCCGAATTAGAGCAAACTATTCTCAGCGCCTTTGCTCGCACTTGTCCGCGCGATCGCTATCCTGTGTGTTTTGTCCACCTGCAACTCTCTCCCCCGGAAATTGACTGGAATCGACACCCGGCTAAGGTGGAAATTTATCTACACGATCCGAGTTTTTGGCAAGCACAAGTTGGCGCCGCGATCGATCGGGCTTTGCACCTAAATGATGAAATTTTGTCGGCTGTCCCGATTCCCGATCGAGTCGGACAGTTGCTGAAGGCATCGGAACAAAAAAGTGCTTATAGTCTCGGGATTTCGGCTAGGCAAAATGATGACGGCGGCGAACAGGCAACAGGTAATAAAATAGGATTGATGGAGCTCAGGGCGATCGCTCAAGTTCACAATACTTACATTGTTGCGGAACATTCCAGCGGAATGTGGTTGGTGGAACAGCACATCGCTCACGAGCGCGTTTTGTACGAGCAATTGTGCGCCGCTTGGCAGCTAAAAACTCTGGAAAAACCAGTGATTCTCAGTCAATTATCTGCTCTGCAAATTGAGAATTTGTCGCGCTTGGGTTTGGAAGTAGAAACTTTTGGCGAACAGCTATGGGCGGCGCGGGAAGTTCCTGCATTATTAGCCGATCGAGATGACTGTGCGGATGCGCTTTTTGAACTCAGTAAAGTTGCAGATTTGCAAGCGGCGCAAGTCGCTACTGCTTGTCGCAGCGCTATGCGAAACGGCACTCCTTTGAGTGTTTTGCAAATGCAGAATTTGTTGGATGAATGGCAGCAAACTCGAAATCCGCGCACTTGTCCTCACGGCAGGCCTATCTATTTTGCTTTGGAGGAATCGACTTTGGCTCGGATTTTTCGCCGCAGTTGGGTGATTGGTAAAAGTCACGGGATTTGAAGGTTAAAGGTTCAGCGTTACATACGGGATTTTTTTTTGAACCGCAGAGGGCGCAGAGAACGCAGAGAGGAAGAGAAGAGATCTGTTTTTAATGTTTTTGGAACAGGATATTTGTATAAAATCAATTCTGGTTGCATCGGAATTAATATTACCCAAAATCAGGAGACGGCAGTGCCGTCTCCCTACAATTGATTGCGGTAGGGAAACGGCACTGCCGTCTCCTCGGTTGTCATTCCAGCACAGCCGAAATTGATATAAAATATCAATTAAAATCAAATAAATCATCAATATGGATTTTCCCAGAGCGCGACAACTTTTTTATCGAGAAATTAATCAGCCGGATGGTTCGATCGATCTGGCGAAAGCTGCTCTTTATATGGCTTTGGAAGAATACCCAAATTTGGAGCCGGAGGAATATCTGAATGTTCTGGATGCGATCGCCGATGAGGTGCGAGATCGCCTGCCGCTACAGAATTATCCGCTGCGGATCATTCAAACTATTAACCGCTATTTATACGAAGATTTGCAGTTTGCGGGGAACGATGCTGATTATTACGACCCCCGCAATAGCTTTTTGAATCAAGTGATCGATCGCCGTACTGGTATTCCGATTTCTTTGTCTTTGGTTTATTTGGAGGTTGCTAAGCGGATTGATTTTCCGATGGTGGGAATTGGGATGCCGGGACATTTTTTGATGAGACCGGATTTTGAAGATGCTGGTATTTTTGTCGATGCGTTTAACGGCGGCGAGATATTGTTTCCTGAAGATTGTCGGGGGAGACTTTCTCAAATTTACGGTCAACCGATGGACTTACAGCCGGCTTTTCTCGCCCCGGTAAGCCGCCGGCAGTTGCTGGGGCGAATGCTGGGAAATCTGAAGGCGATTTATTTGCAGCAGCGTGATGCTTTGAGGGTGCTGAGTGCGATCGAACGGATTTTGCTGCTGTTTCCCGATGCGCTGGGGGAACGGCGCGATCGCGGAATTCTCTACTATCAACTCGGCCGCTTCAGTGAAGCGCGCAGCGATTTAGCGATATATGCGACGAATGCTCCGAATGCTCCTGATGCTGCTGCGATTCGTCAATTGCTCGATCGGCTCGATTCAATGTAAAAAAAATTAACATATAAATTGGCAATTGACACCTATCTTTTGATAGGTTAAATTTGCTTGACATAACGGTAAAATCATAGGTCATTTACCGAACTCCAGAGTCCACTTTCCCGACTGATAGCCGCAGAGACGATCGATCGAAAAAGTATTTTGACGTAAAGAGGTACAAACCCATGAAGTTTCAATTTCAACAAGGTCATCTAAACGAAATGCAGCCAAAGTCAGCCCATTTAACCAAAAGAATGTCAAAGTCTTTATCATTAGGTTTAGCACTTTTGCTGGGAACAAGTGCAGTATTGCTCAGCAGTGCTAAAGCCTTTGCATTAGAAAAGGTAACAGTAAAATACGGTGCTGTTGACGTAACTTTACCGATGAGCGACTTGCAAAGTTTTGCACAAACCGGCAAACCATCTCCTCAGCTGCAAAGCGTTCTGAGTCTTGCGAAACAAACTCCCGAGTCGGTACGCGAAATATTAACAAAAGAAGTGCCTTTAGATTCCCAATTAGTGGCGCGGCTGGCAAATACTTATTTTGGGGAAATTGTTTTCAAACAATTGGGCGAGGTTGCTTATACGCCCGCAACTCGGGCCGGGAGCGCGCCGGCACTGCGCGATGCTTTAGTGGCAGCTTCTCGCGATGGCAAAATATCGCTGATTGAAGTGATGCAAAGTTACAGCCTTCCTGCCTTAGAAGTTGACGGGAATCAAGCTATGGCTGTCTACCAGCGAGTGATTAAAGACGTGCAAGATTTGCAAGCTATGTATCAGAATTCCCCGGCTTTGCAAAGTACGGCAGGTCAAGCTGTGAATTCGGCGAGACAAATGATTTGCCAGCCGAATTCATCGAATATGAAGTAATTGGGAATTGGGCATGGGGCATGGGGAATAGGGAATAGGGAATGGGGAATAGGGAATAGGGAATGGGGCATGGGGAATAGGGCATAGGGAATTGGTGGTTTTTTGCTTATTAGCTCTTAGTTTCACCTATTACCAATTATCAATGCCCAATGCCCAATGCCCTATTCCCTATTCCCAATGCCCTATTCCCTATTCCCAATTACCAATTACCAATTATCAATGCCCAATGCCCAATGCCCTATTCCCTATTCCCAATGCCCGATGCCCGATGCCCAATTACCAATGCCCCATTCCCTAGCCAATGCCTTGAGATAATTTCTCGGCTACCCGTTTGAGCCGCCGGAGTTGGTCTTTCATATCTTTCTGCGTCCAAGGGGCGGCAAAGCGATTGAAACCAAATCTAATTAAAGGATTGGGGATTTGAAATTCAAAGCGGTTGATTAACAGAGTTCCTTGGATTTGTGGCTGGCATTCCCAGCGATCGCATCCTTTGAAATATCCGTCAAATCCCCAAACAATTAAACCCGGTTGTCGCTCCAACACAACACTCTCTAAAGTGGGTTGCAAAACCGGAATTTTTATGATAAACAAGCTGCGACTTCCAACAGCAGTATCCCATTCGCCATCGGGATCGCAGCGCAGCATGGGATTCAGCCACTTGTGCATTAAAGTGCGATCGACTATACAGCGCTCTACCAAGGTAGCAGCAGCCTGAATTTCAATGGATTGCTCGAAAACTTGACGAATTGACATGAGAACCTGCAAGCTAGAAGCGTATTCTTACAGTTTCTTATTTTCCTTGTCAAATCTGACGTTAACCTGAAAAAACAATGAATGAAACTTGGCAAGAAATAACTCAACCGATATCTGGGCCCGTAGCGGCTCTGTCCGATGGCTTACGCCCCGCTACGCTACGACTTTTGGCACAAGCCCCGCCTGCGCCGAATCCGCTGGGAGAAGCTGAACGCGGAATTAACAATTTTGTTCAGAGTTCAAACATTGAAAATCTGATCTGGGCGATCGGTATCCTGCTAATTGGCTTGATAGTATCAGCCCTCGTCTCATCTTTAGTTGGGGGATTGCTCAAGAAGACGACGATCGACAATCGATTAGCTGCTTGGATTACCGGGCGCCCGGAAGGAGAAGGATCGCCGCAAGTGGAAAAATGGATTTCCGGTGCGGTATTCTGGATCATTTTTATCTTTTTCCTAGTCGCCTTTTTCAACCGCCTGAATCTAACGGCTGTCTCCCAACCGCTCAATACTTTTCTCAATCAAATTGCTGGTGCTTTGCCGAAGTTAGCAAAGGCCCTAATTTTCTTGGGGATTGCTTGGGTGTTGGCGACAGTTGCCAAATTGGCTTTATCGCGGGCGATGCGCACTTTTGGCGTAGACGAGCGCTTGAATCAGCAGGTGGGGACTGCGCCCACCGAGCGCCCTTTGCTGCTGAGCGATACTCTGGCGAATGCCCTGTACTGGTTCATTTTTCTGCTGTTTTTGCCGTCGGTTCTCGAATCGCTGGATTTGCAGCAGGCTTTGCTACCAGTTAATAATTTGCTGAACCAAATTTTGGCGGCAATTCCGAAAATTCTGGAAGCTTTGCTGATCGGGTTTGTCGGCTGGCTGCTGGCTCAAGTGGTGCAGCGGATTGTCACGAATCTGCTGGCTGCTGCTGGGGCGGACAGTTTGGGCGCTCGGTTTGGAATTTCGCGGACTTCGGGCGGACAATCGCTGTCGTGGATTGTCGGCACTATTGTCTATGTTTTGATTTTGATTCCCACGGCGATCGCAGCTTTGAATGCTTTGGACATTCAGGCGATTTCGCTGCCGGCGATCGCGATGCTCAACACGATTCTGGGCGCGCTTCCCAACATTTTTACAGCAGCGATAATTCTGGCTGTTGCTTACATTTTGGGTCGTTGGATTGGCGATTTGGTGACTAATATCCTCACCGGAATTGGCTTTAATAATGTCTTTTCTTGGTTGGGAGTGCAGCCCAAACAGCCGCTGCGGATGCCTGCGCCGAGTTCGATCGATCCTGACGCAACGGTACTTCAGGAACCTCCAGCCCGCACGCCTTCTGAGTTTGTCGGCATTGTGGTGCAGGTGGGCATCCTCTTGTTTGCTGTGGTGGCTGCTACTGACGTGCTGCGGATTCCGGCCCTGACGGCGATTGTCAGCGGTATTGTCCTGGTTGCAGGGCGGGTGCTGTCGGGTTTGGTGGTATTTGCGATCGGCTTGTATTTGGCGAATCTGGCATTCAATTTGATTGCCAGCTCTGGAACTCGCCAAGCGCGACTGTTGGGCCAAGCGGCTCGGATCGCGATTATTGCCTTTGTTCTGGCCTTGGCGCTGCAACAGATGGGCATTGGTAGCGATATTGTGAATTTGGCTTTCGGGCTGCTGCTCGGGGCGATCGCAGTTGGGATTGCTCTGGCTTTTGGTTTGGGCGGGCGCGAGATTGCGGCCGACCAAATTCGCGAATGGTTAGCGTCGTTTAAACAAGATAAAACGCCGCGTTCATAACTTTCTACCCAGAGCCCCGACTTCGCATCAGAAGTCGGGGCTCTAACCGTCTATTGCCCGATCGGCAAAGTATTTTGATTAAATAATTAAATTTCTAGCCTGCTAAAATCGAATTAGCGAGAACTGAGGAGGCTTAAACTGTGACAGTTTTCACTTCTATCGAACAATCAGAAATTGAATATCCCAGCAGCGACGGAGAACCGATGGCGGAAAGCGACATCACGCGCGATTACATGACTTACGGCGTGGAAGCTCTGAAGCTGCACTTTCAAGAGCGATCGGATGTTTATGTATCCGCAAATTCTTTCGTCTATTACGAAGAAGGCAACAAATCAGCAGTAGTTGCTCCCGATATTTATGTAGTATTTGGAGTCAGAAAACGCCAACGAGATAACTACAAAATCTGGAAAGAATCAGGGATATCCCCGCAGTTTGTTTTAGAAATAACCTCAGAAACAACTCAAGATAAAGACCAAGAAACCAAACCAGAAATCTATCGAAGTTTGGGAGTCAGAGAATACTTTCAGTACGATCCGTCTGGGGATTATTTGAATCCGATACTGCAAGGAGTCCGTTTAGTCAACAACCAGTATGAGCCGATTCCTGCCAATAATATCGCCTTCGATACGCTGTGGCTGTACAGCGCAGTATTGGGATTGGAATTGCACTTGGTTTCTGGAGAATTGAGGTTTAGAAATCCTCAGACAGGGGAGTTTCTCAAGACTTACCAGCAATCTGAAGAAGGACGGCTGGCCGAACATTCAGCACGGCTGGCGGAACAACAAGCACGAATGGCGGCAGAATCAGCTTTGCGATCGCTCATTTCTCACCTGTTAAATTCGGGCATAAATTTAGAGCAAGTTGCAAAAATGATGAATTTATCGACATCGGAAGTGCAACGATTAGTAGGAGGAAATGAATGAGATCCGCGTAGGGAAACGGCAATGCCGTGTCCATACAAGGGCTTACTTACAGCCTCGGATCGACAGGTTCGCTCTCCATCGCTAAAACTCCGAAAACGCATTCGTGAACTTGTCTCAAAGGAGCACCCGCCACAAATCTCTCCAATGCTTCTATACCGAGAGCAAACTCTCGCAAAGCTAAAGAACGCTTGCCGGAAAGTCCGCGCGATCGCAATTTTTCCAAATGTTCCGGCAATGA
>JANNOR010000275.1:0-7660 GCA_031399265.1 Cyanobacteria bacterium SOY_34_metabat_3
TCTACATTTCGGAGACAAATCATACTCCAAATCAGCAACGCCGGTTTTTGTAGAGTCTGTTTGACCGATCGAACCAGAATATTCTATTTGCGGATCAAATTGAGCAATTCTTTAGGAGATGCCAGCAAGTCGATCGCCACAAAGAAAATTTGACCTTGAGGATCGAGCATAAAGCGCCACGCAATGTTCATACCCACATTCGAGCCAAACCAAGGAGTTTCGACTTTGCCGGTGACTTTCACTTGGCGGTAGCCATCTTCTGCGGGTTCGGACACGCCTTGCTGCGGCATCATTTTCAGTCCGATGCACTCTTCCCGCATATAGTTGAGAATAGCTTCGCGACCGACGATCGGCTTTTGGAAAGGCGGTTGCAGGGCACCTTCTTCGGCAAATAAGCCGACGGCTGGGGTGAAGTCGAAGGCGTTCATGTAGTCGATGTAGCTGAGCACTGTCAGCTCGGTGATACCCTCAATCTTGGTTTTCACCCGCTCTCCTACAGCCGTGGGAGTGCTGCGGGGAGCCGAGCGTTTGCCGTACTCTTGGCTGAAATCGGGATCGTAGCCCATGTGAACTACGGTATTGCGAAGTACGGTAATTTGCTGGCCTGGATCTAGTTTCTTGATGGTTTCCAAAACTGTGGTGGCTTCGGGAGACATTTGATAGCCAGGGGGGATCGGAGCGACAGCGCCCTGTTTCATCAACTGTCCCAACTCGTACCAGAAACCGAGTTTGGTGTTGACGCGCAAGGATGTGTAGATGCGGCCGATGGTGGTGTCGGCGTTGCTAGCGAGGTCAAACATGGTTTTGCTTTGAGCCTCCGGCGACATCTGCTTGATTTCGCTCAGAACACCTTCGACAAGCGCCATGCTGGCTACTCCTGGGGCGGCTGCGGTGATGGAAATGCCCATTTCGGTGTAGGCATACCAGAGCAGTGCCAGTTGGTCTTCAACGCTGAGTTTGTAGAACGAATCGGTGGTAGCCGGAACAGCGCTAGCAATCTCGGTGCTTGAGAAAATAGATTGAGCTGATTGAATACTAACTGCCATGTTTATACTGTGGGATTCGCTGTCGGTTTTACTTGCGTACTTGCAAATTGCGAATCGAATTCTCCCTTAGTTAAAATTATGTAACGTTTTTGACAAATTAAACTTCAAATTTCTAAATATAAAGATTGTGAAAGTATTATCAATCTTATCTCAAAATTCAGTCTAAATGTTAATAGACTTATAGCACAGTTTGTGATATGGTTATTCGCTCTATGGAAATATCAATTAATCGCGATCGCATTAAGCAAAAAAGCCTAGAGTTGGGATTTCACAAAGTTGGGATAGCCTCGGCCGATGCGGATTTCGATCGAGAAAAACCAAGATTGCAGGCTTGGCTGGACAAAGGTTATCAGGCAGATATGGCATGGATGGCAAACCCGAAACGGCTGGATATTCACGCTGCAATGCCGGAGGTTAAGTCAGTGATATGTGTCGCCATCAACTACTACACGCCTCACCAGCGCCCGGACGGTGGCGAATATGCCAAAATTTCTCGCTACGGCTGGGGCCGGGATTATCACAAAATCCTGCACAAAAAACTGAAGGTTTTGGCAAATTGGCTGCGCGAGCAAGGCGAAGGAATTGAAGCGCGCTATTATGCTGATACCGGGCCGATTCAGGACAAAGTTTGGGCCGAGAAGGCGGGGATTGGTTGGATTGCGAAAAATGGGAATGTAATTTCTCGCGAATACGGTTCTTGGGTGTTTTTGGGCGAAATCTTGACTAATGTGGAGTTAGCGCCCGATGCGCCGCACACCCAACATTGCGGTACTTGCACTCGCTGCATCGATGCGTGTCCGACGGGGGCGATTGTTGAGCCTTTTGTCGTGGATGCCGATCGGTGCATAGCATATCATACGATCGAGAATCGAGCCGAAAAACTCCCAGACCAAATTGCCTCTAATTTACAAGGTTGGGTTGCAGGATGCGACATTTGTCAAGATGTTTGTCCTTGGAATCAGCGTTTTGCCAAACCAACTGATGTTGCAGAGTTTGAGCCTTATCCTGAAAACATAGCGCCGACACTTGCAGAATTAGCCGATATTTCCGATGAAGAGTGGAACCGCAGATTTACAGCTTCCGCACTGCGGCGAATCAAACCGGAAATGCTGCGGCGAAATGCGAAGGCAAATCAAGGAAGAAGGAAGAAGGAAGAAGGAAGAAGGAAGAAGGAAGAAAAATAATTCAACTTTTTTAAATTACCAATGCCCAATGCCCAATGCCCAATGCCCCATTCCCAATTTAATCAATGTCAGCAAATGAACCCAAGGAATACGATGCAGTTTTAGGCGGTAAAAGTCCGCCTCCAATTAATGCTGCTGTTTTGGGTGGGATCGCAGGAGTTAAGCAACGTTTGGCAAGTTCTTCTGTTGAAGTAAGGCTGGCGGCAATCTCAGATGCTATGAACTACCCAGAAGCGGGTTTAGAAGCAGCAATTGCCGTTTTTGATGATGCAGACGAGAGGGTGCGTGCGCTCGCTGCGGCGCTATTCGATCGAGAAGCACAAATCAGTTTACTTAAAAAAGGTGCTGCGATTTGGAATAAATGGAGACTTCCAAATCTACTTTTATTAGGTGGTTTTGTAGACTTGAGTTGGGCAGATTTTAGCGGGTCAAATTTGACCCGCGCCAACCTGAGAGAGTCGAACTTAGCAGGAGCAAACTTTGAATCTGCCAACCTACGAGGCGCAAAAATATTTCAGAGTAACTTGGAATTAACCAATCTGAGAAATGCCGATTTAAGCGGAGCGAACTTGAGTAAATCTAATCTGGGCGGGGCTGATTTGCAAGGAGCTAATCTCAGTCGAGCCAACCTGCGATCGGTTAATTTTCGGGAAGCTAATTTATCTCAAAGCATCTTGAAAAAAGCTAAACTAGGTAAGGCTAATTTGAGCGGGGCGGATTTGACTAATGCTGACTTGAGCGGGGTTGATTTGAGTGAGGCGGATTTGAGCGGAGCAAAATTGGCAGGAGCAAATCTGGCTGGGATTAAATTAATTCGCTCGAATTTGTACGGCTGGGATTTTAACGGTTTTGTGTTGATAGGAGCTAATTTGCGGTGGAGTAAATTTGCCGGAACTTGTTTTCAGGGAGCTGATTTGCGCGGGGCTAATTTAGAAAAAAATGATTTGACCAATGCTGATTTTTCGGAGGCTAATTTGAGTGGATCTAACCTTTGCGATGCTGATTTTAATAAAGCTAATTTGAGCAATGCCAATCTCAGCGGTGCTGTTGCCAAAAGAGCAAATTTTCTGAAAGCCAATCTCACCGGGGCTAATTTTGACCGCGCTAATTTGAGCGGTTCTATTATGAAAAAAGCTAACTTTGATAATCGGGGGATTTTTGCGAGAGCTAATTGCACTGGATGTACCTGGAATTGATATTTTTTACAGCAACAAACCTTTAAAATGAATAAACTACAGCGCTGTTTTGTTTGCAAGGAGAGTTTTCAAGAAGAACATTTTTTTTATCGCGGTTTGTGCTTGAAGTGCGGCGAACTTAATTATACAAAACGCAACCAAACTGCTAATTTGCAGGGGTTATTTGCTTTGGTGACGGGGGCGAGGGTGAAAATTGGTTATGCTGTAACTTTGAGGTTGTTGAGAGCTGGTGCTTTTGTAATTGCTACTACTCGGTTTGCTCGGGATGCTGCTAGGAGATATGCGAAAGAAGCGGATTTTGCCCAGTGGTGCGATCGCCTGCACGTTTATGAGTTAGATTTGCGGTATATTTCGGGTGTTGAGCGATTTGCAGAACACGTCATCTGCTGCTATCCACGAATTGACATTATTGTCAACAATGCGGCTCAAACAATTCGTCGCCCTCCGGCATTTTACCAGCATTTGATGGAGTTTGAAGCTCTGCCTTTCGAGGCTTTGCCTGCTGAGATTCAGCCGCTGTTGGCGCGATCCTCTTCGTTGGCGCAGCCCCCGCAGGGGTGGGCTTCGCTAACGCACTTTTTGACTGACAATATTTCTGAGGATATCCCTAAATATCTTGCAGAATCGGCTCCAAACCGCCACAGTGAAATCCCTACGGTTTTTAACTTGGATCGAGAGCATCAATTATCAGAACCATCAGATTCTAGCTTGTTTCCGGCCGGAATGTACGATCGCGACGGACAGCAAATTGACTTGCGCCCTTTCAACAGTTGGCTGATGAAGGATGATGAGGTGAGCATTTTGGAAATGTTGGAAGTTCATGTTATAAATGCGATCGCTCCTTTTGCGATTAACAGCCGGCTCAAAAAGCTGATGAGCAATTCTCCTGAAACTTACAAATATATTGTCAACGTTTCTTCAAAAGAAGGGCAATTTAACAGCGACAAACCTTGGCGGCACCCGCATACAAACATGGCAAAAGCATCGCTAAACATGATGACTCGCACCTGCGCTTCAGAATACGCCAAACACAAAATTTTTATGAATGGTGTCGATCCGGGATGGATTAGTTTTCAGCATCCTTACCCTCAAGTTTTAGCAATGCAGCAACGCGGCGTACAACCTCCCTTTGATGCTGTCGATGCAGCCGCCCGGATTTGCGATCCGATTTATTTGGGAGTAAATGAGGGACGATATTTTTATGGGAAGTTATTTAAAGATTATGCTGAATCGCAGTGGTAACAGTCATTTTGTAGGGTGCGCAGTGCGCACCTTACGCAGCCGCAAAAAATCTCAATTTTTGGCATTTAAGATGTAGAATGAAATGGGGCAGTGTAGCTTAGTGGTAAAGCGATCGCCTCTTCAAGGCGAGAGACAACCGTTTGATTCGGTTCGCTGCCACCAGCAACGTAGTTTAAATGATAGAATTCCTTGGAGCATACCAGGAGATGCGGGTGCAATTCCGGCCGTTGCTATCTTTTTTTGACAAGTAAGAGGGAATAGGTAATATAGAAGTGATTACCTATTTCTAATTTTTTTACTCAATGATCGAAGTAATTATTTTTGATTTTGACGGTACTCTAGCAGATACGATCGATATTCTTCTGAGCATAACGAATCGTTTATCAGCAGAATTCGGCTTTAAGTCTGCCACCAAAGAGGAACTCGCTCAATTGAGCAATTTAACTCCTTGGCAAATCCTTAAATATTCTGGCATTTCTATCTTCAAATTCCCGCTGCTGATTAGAAAGTTGAAAGCAGAGTTGCGCAGCGAAATTCCCAATATTCAATTATTTCCGGGGATTAAAGAAGTTTTACAGGAGTTAAAAAACAGTGGCTTTCAACTCGGAATTATCACATCTAATTCTCGGGAAAATGTTTTGGCTTCCCTTGAAATCAATAATTTACCAAATACGTTTGACTTTATTTATTCGGGGACAACTTTTGGCAAACATAAAGTAATTAACAGGTGGTTGAAGAGACAACATATCAATCCCGAACAAGTTGTTTATGTCGGAGATGAAGTTAGAGATATAGATGCGGCTAAAAAAACTGGAATTAAAGTAATTGCTGTCGGTTGGGGTTTTAATTCTCTGTCAGCTTTGGCTGCACACAATCCCGATTTTTTGATCGAACGCCCGCAAGAATTAATCGGAGTTATCAATAATCTGAATGAATTGTAACGTTGTTTTATGTAATGTTAAGAAAATTGAAGTAGTGAAAACTTTGCGGGCGATCGGTTGAAAAGCTCGATCGATGCTGATATAAAAATAAATAGCAAGATTGCTTTGTTCGTTCACCAAATCGGAACACTATTATGTCAGTATTTGAGACTTTCGTGACTTTTAGCTTTGCTTCAATCTTCGCAGTAGCCACTTTAGCAACTTGGTTGCGTTTCACCAACCCCCCTTCTACTGCGAAACGCAATTAGAAATTACAATATACCCTTTCTCAGCTATAAGACTCGGCGGTTAAAACCGCGACTACACGAACAAAGTCCGCCTCCGCGGACTAAAGAATAATCGGCGTTGCTTAATCAGGGAATTAAAAATGAAATAAGAAAATTCAGTCAATTTTCTAAATTTTCTTATTTGATTTTTTGCAGATTGAGCGGTTCATAATGTAAATCACCAATACCGAATAATCTGTTAATCTGCTTCGCCTCGTTTCAGTGCGGCTAAGACAGCTTGCTGGCTGACTGCTTGATAGATTTTGGCAAAATGCTGCTTTAGCGCCTCGGATGCGGGAGATGATTTGCTAGCTGTTCCTTTACCATCATTTGCGAGGGGAATTGGCCCTAAAATATCTAAAACGGTTTCGCTGCTCGGTGGGGGTACAATTACTACTAGAGATGATTCTAGCTGCTGGTTGTATTCCCAAAAGCGATCGACCTTTGGCGCTTGAGAGTTAGATTTCGGGGAATTTTCGCCCGAGTTTAGTTGGGTATTTTGCTCTCCTTCGGTACCCCGTCTTTGGCGGAGTGCTGTCAGGATTTGCTCTTTTGTTCTACCGCGCAGTTGAAACAGTACGAAAGGGTCTTCGCCGAAGCGATCGCCCAATAAGTAGTATACTGCACTGATGTGTTTGCAGGGATTTTTGGGATCGGGACAGCTACAGCGCGATCGAATATCTGACAAACTTAACGGAAATAGCGTTTTGCCGGCCGCTGCAAATACATCTTCAATATTGTGCGGCATTTCTCCTGCTAATAGTTTAGCCGAAAAAACCGCTCTTTGCGACATATTTTCAATCACGTATTCCCAATCTTCATCGGTTAAGGTATCGAGTCCTAAAGAAACTTGATAGGGTTTAGGATCTGTTCCTTGAACTATGGCGATTACTTCTTGGTTAGGAAACTTAATGCTGAGAACTTTACCCTCGCGTGCATATTGCCAGCCGCGTTCTAAACGCTTTTTGAAGCGGTAGGTATTGATTAAATCGAGCCACTGTTGAGTCCACCATTCTCTGTCAATCATTTATCTTTTGGGCATGGGGCATGGGGCATGGGGCATTGGGAATTAGGAAAACCAAAAAACAGCTATCCGTGTATCCGTGACTTTGGGTGCATCCCTATTTTGTAAGGGCGAAGCATTCCGGCAGACAATTTATTAGTGATAGCCAGAGATTTACTGCCGGAATGCTTCGCCCCTACGAATATATTTGCAAAAATGAGATGTACCCGTGACTTTCGTGTCGTGCTGTTGGTAATTTGTCAGCCTTATGATTATTCTTCTTCTGTTTCTACGATCGCATTGCGATCGAGGATTAGTAAATTCCGAAGTTGGTCTGTATCCAATTCAGTAATCCAGTTTTCGCCAGCACTGACAACTTGCTCAGCCAAGGCTTTCTTGCTTTCAATCATATCATGAATCTTTTCCTCTAACGTACCAGTACACACAAATTTATGTACTTGAACATTGCGGGTTTGACCGATGCGAAATACGCGGTCAGTTGCTTGATTTTCTACTGCGGGATTCCACCATCTATCGTAGTGAAAAACGTGAGTTGCTCGGGTTAAGTTTAGACCCGTGCCGCCCGCTTTTAAAGATAATATCATAATCGGCGGGCCTTGGGGGTCGTTTTGGAAGCGATCGATCATTTCTTCCCGCTGCTGCTGCTTAATCCCGCCGTACAAAAACAGAATTTCTCGAGCCAAATTCTTTTCTAAATACGGTTTTAGGAGTTTTCCCCATTCCGCAAATTGAGTGAAAACCAAAGCCCGATCGCCCTCAGC
>JANNOR010000304.1:0-11410 GCA_031399265.1 Cyanobacteria bacterium SOY_34_metabat_3
ATTGGTATCATCTGAAAGAAAATCTCTATAAAGCAGGAGGTTCAATGAAACGCTCAAAACAAGCAGAAAGCTTGTTGTGGTCAGGTCAAGTTAATCAAGTTATTAATTTATTTAAACATTTGAAAAGAAAAGGCTTTAAAACATTTTGCACTTATTTAGAGACTCATCGCAACCGAATAGTCAACTACCAATACTATCTTGAAGAATCCCTGAGTTCTATCGGTTCTGGAACAGTTGAATCAACGATTAAACGAATTGGACTAAGGGTGAAAATATCGGGAGCGCAGTGGAATATCGAGAGTGTTTCCTCTATCCTTTCTCTTCGTTGTGCTTATCTCAATGGTCAACTTTCCGCTTGATGTATCTGCACTCATTGAGATGCACCCGAGCGACTGATTAAAAAATCGCAGATACCGCTCAATCCCAATTCCGGCTCAACGGTAAAATCTTCTCCCGAAAATAGACTTACTTGTCGCTGTAAAATCTTGCGGACTTCGACTAAAATAGGACTAATAATCAGTTCAGATCGCGCTTTTTCAGAACCCGTAGCTGTAGCGAGCGGCAATCCTTCAATTAGGGATTCAGTCAAATATACACTAGGAGCGATCGGTTCGGTTGGCGGCAAAAAGCGTCCTGCTTCTACGGTTGTTAAGCCGAAAGCCTGTTTAGCCTTTCTGAGTGTAAATTCACTGTAGGGCATTGAAATCACCATTTTTATTGTTAACGCAGCATTTGATTAAATTTAAAATCATGGCATACAGCGATTTTACACTGCGAAAGGTTAAGCAAAGCTTCGGATTGACCGCAGTTGAAGGCGGGCGCTTTTTACCGGAAGTTGAGCCGATCGCACCCAGTGCCATTTTAGCAGGTTTGCTGGAAGATACAGTGCCTTGGGCGATCGCCGTAGGAACCGAAAAAGCTAAATCAGAACTAATTATCGCTCCCGCACTTTTGGAAGTCAAACGATTGCTGAACCGACAAATCAGCGTATTTTCAGGCACTGATTTTACTGTGGATATCGCGGCGGGATTAAATGGAGTTTGCGATTTTTTAATCAGCCGCTCTCCCGAGCAATTTGAAATAGAAGCACCAGCCGTTGTATTGGTAGAAGCGAAGCGAGATAATATTAACAGCGGTTTGGGACAGTGCATCGCAGAAATGGTGGCGGCTCAAAGATTTAATGAAATTAACAATAACCCAATTCCGATTATTTACGGTTCAGTAACTACCGGCACTGCTTGGAGATTTATGAAACTCGAAGGGCAAATTGTGACTATTGATGTCAGCGATTATCCGTTTCCACCAGTCGAGACAATTTTGTCGATGCTTGTCTGGATGGTACGGGAAGGTTGAAAAGAAGTTCGGCAACGGATTCTGTAACGGATTTAACGGATGTCAGAAAGAAGTTCGGCAACGGATTCTGTAACGGATTTAACGGATGTCAGAAAGAAGGAGTAATAATCAATTCCCAATTCCCAATTCCCAATAACCAAACAAAAAAAATAGGCTAGCCATATTAGCGCCTATCTCAATCAATATTTTAATGGCTCCCCGCAACGCCGTCTTACCTCAGCTTTTGACCTGGTATTTTACCAGGTGGGCACCGTTGGCTCGGACTTAAAGTTTCTGGGTACAAGCCCAGTTTACTGCTGTCCAAACATCTTGATTCCCGAGAGTTAAGAGTTATAGATCAAAAAAACATTATTGGCAGTCACCAACGTCGCAGTAGAACCTTTATTTAATATACAGCAACTAACTCGATTTTGGCAACTCTGCGATCGATCTAATTTGCATTCCAGATAGATTCAACGGTTTGAGCGATCGCGCGTGCTTCCGTCCGCCCCCAAAGCCCCGCTTCCTCACTAAGCAAAACAGTAACGTGACCGAGTTTGCGACCCGGACGCGATACTTTCTTACCATACCAATGCACAAAAGCACCATCTATTTGTGCCAGTTGTTGGCGCTTCTCTAAATAATCAGACTCAGCAGATTCGTAGCCGAGTAAATTTACCATGACAGCACCAGCAGAGTTGAGGTCGCAATTGCCTAAAGGCAGTTGACAAACCGCACGCAAATGTTGTTCAAATTGTGAGGTTTCGCAAGCATCAATGGTAAAATGTCCCGAGTTGTGGGTGCGGGGTGCAATTTCATTGACTAACAGTTTATTGTCGGTGGTTAAAAATAGTTCAATGCCGAATATGCCGACAGCTTCTAGGCTGTTGAGGAGAGTACGGACGATCGCCTCAGCCTCACTTTTTACCTCTAAACTAATCTGGGCCGGTGCGATCGCCAGCCGACAAACTTGATTTTGCTGTTGAGTTTCGACGATCGGGTAAATCGCAATTTCGCCAGTTGTCGATCGAGCGGCAATTACCGCCAACTCGCGATCGAACAGCACAAACTCTTCCACCAGCAAAGACTGACCTCTCAGATCCGCATGAATTGACTCAAAACTCTCCCGATCCTTAACAATAAAAGTACCTTGGCCGTCATAACCGTGGCGGCGAACTTTGACGACAAAGGGAAAATCGAGGTGCAAATCCTGGCTGCAATCCCACGCCCAAAACCTGGGAGTTGGCAAGCCCAAACCTTGTAAATAACAGCGCTGGACGTACTTATCCAACAAAGGAGAAAGCGACGACAAACTCGGCTGAAATAACACACCTTGCTCTTCTAGCGATCGCAAACCATCCAAATCCACAAACTCATTTTCAAACGTAATAACATCGCAGCGAGCGGCTAATTCAGCCGTAGCTAAAACATCATCAACAGCCGCCAAAACAGCGCCAGCAGCCACAGAAACAGCCGGGTCAGCAGCATCAGGAGTTTGCACTAGCAATTCAATCCCCAGCGCCTTAGCAGCATCCCCCATCATCGCAGCTAGCTGGCCGCCGCCGACAACGCCCACCCGCTTGAATTTTGCAGAGGAACTGGCAGCGGTTTGATTTGATTTCATGTGAGTAAAATTCCGGGTGTCAACTTTTCTATTTTATCGCTGTTTGTACCCGGATGAATTAGAGTAATCGAACAGTTAAAAGCCAGAAAATAGTTTTAATTGCACGATCGAATCGAGGCAAAATTTAGAAGAATTGGGCGGCGAAAGTCTTTAATTATTGGGCGATCCCAGCCGCCCTGAAACAGCGATCGAGCCCCAGCCATCGATAAAAGTGCCACATCTAGCAATTCCGTAGCACCAAGCATGGCATAATTGACGGCACTGCAAAAAAGCAGATAGACAGTTGCAAACACTGAAAATCAGACATTCAGAGAACAAAAGTTATAGGTGAGGATGCTGTGAAAGTTTTGGTTGTGGGGAACGGAGGTCGCGAACACGCGATCGCCAAAAAATTGCTAGAATCTACGCGGATTAAACAAGTATTCTGCGTGCCTGGGAACGGCGGCACAGCTACCACCAAAGGCTGTCAAAATCTGTCGCTCAACATCGACGACTTCCAAGGCATCGAACGCTTTGTGATGGTCAACAACATCGGACTCGTCATCGTCGGGCCGGAATTGCCCCTAGCGCTGGGCATCGTTGACTACTTCCAACAGCGAAAACTGATGATTTTCGGCCCCACCCAAGCCGGCGCCCAAATTGAATCGAGCAAATCCTGGGCCAAAGAATTGATGCTCGAAGCAGGCATCCCAACGCCCAAAGCTGCCGTATTTACCAACGCAGAAGCAGCCAAAGCATACGTTGTGGAACAAGGAGTTCCCATAGTTATTAAAGCAGACGGACTCGCATCAGGCAAAGGAGTCACCGTTGCCACCACCGTCAAAATGGCTCACAGCGCCATCAATACTATTTTTCGAGGCGAATTCGGCACCGACAACATCCGAGTCCTCATCGAAGAATTTTTGACAGGTCAAGAAGTCTCGATTCTCGCCCTCACCGACGGCATTACAGTGGAACCGCTGCTGCCGGCCCAAGACCACAAATCGATCGGCGAAGGCGACACGGGAGCCAACACCGGCGGTATGGGAGCCTACGCCCCAGCCCCAATTGTCACCCCGGAACTCATGGACAGAATTCAAACAGAAATTCTCGAACCCACCCTCGCAGCCCTGCAAAAATATAAAATCGACTACCGGGGCGTTCTCTACGCAGGTTTGATGATTACAACCGAAGGAGAACCCAAAGTTTTAGAATTCAACTGCCGCTTTGGAGACCCCGAAACTCAAGCGGTTTTGTCTCTGCTGGAGACTCCTCTGGAAGATTTGCTGATGGCTTGCTGTCAGCAGCGTCTCGGTGAATATTCCCACATTCGCTGGAAGTCGGGGGCTGCTGTTTGCGTAGTTTTGGCCTCTGGGGGCTATCCTGGAAGTTACCAAAAAGGCAAAGTTATTTCGGGAATCGAGGAAGCTGAAGCTAAAGGGGCAGAAGTGTTTCACGCTGGGACTCAGTTGAAACAGGAGTTGGTGAGCGACGGCGGCCGCGTTTTGGGGGTGACTGCGACGGGAGAAACTTTGGAACAAGCTATCTCTAAAGCTTATGCAGCAGTAGATTGCATCCAGTTTGAAGGGGTATACTGCCGCCGCGACATCGGCCGTCGAGCACTGGCGGACAAAAATTAGGAATTGCGCGGGACATCGATCGCCCTTTGAAAGCCAAGCAATCTTCATGTAGAAGTGTAACAATGAAATTTGGCATCTCTGCGGCGTTCGTACACAAGTCGCAGTAAAAAATCCCAGAAGGAGCCAATTTATTCAATCCTGCTTTTAATATTGAACTGGTAAAATGCTGGCCATACTAAACAAAATCGGAGAAATTATTGCCCGCTGGTGGTCGGATTTTACCCTCCAGACCCGCCTGATGGCCGGTGCTACCCTCGTAGTTTCGTTAATTATGAGCGGCCTGACATTTTGGGCCGTGAATACTATCCAGCAAGACGCTCGACTTAACGATACTCGCTACGGTCGCGACCTGGGCTTGCTGTTGGCGGCAAATGTGGCGCCGCTGATTGCGAAAAACGATCGCTCCGAAGTCGCCCGCTTTTCCCGCCAATTTTATAGCAGCACCACCAGCGTCCGCTATATGCTGTACGCCGACGATGCAGGGGATATTTTTCTGGGGATACCTTTCTCAGAATCAGAGGTGCGAACTTCGCTGACACTGCGCCGCCAAATTAAACTCCCGGATAATTTTATCGCCGATATTGAGGCGAGAAATTTAACTTCTTTGCCTTTGGTGCGGCAGCACTTGACTCCAGACGGAGAAGTTACTGATGTATTTGTGCCGCTAATTCATGAAGATAAATATTTGGGTGTTTTGGCGATCGGCATTAACCCAAATCCCGCAGCAGTTATCTCTTCAAACCTGACTAGAGATGTCACTTTAGCAGTATTTGTCACAATTTGGGTAATGGTAATTTTGGGCGCTGTATTTAATGCCCTGACAATTACTCAGCCGATCAAACAATTAGTTTTTGGGGTCAAAAACATCGCGACGGGGAATTTTAAGCAGCGAGTTGACCTGCCTTTGGGGGGAGAATTGGGCGAGTTGATTGGCAGTTTTAATGAGATGGCCGAGAAACTAGAAAGTTATGAAGAACAAAATATTGAAGAGTTGACAGCGGAAAAAGCCAAGTTAGAAACTTTGGTTTCAACTATTGCTGACGGGGCGCTGTTGCTGGACGCGAATTTGCAGGTGATGTTAGTCAACCCGACGGGTAGGCGGATTTTTGGGTGGGAAGGCAAAAATGCGATCGGAGTCAACGTCTTGCACATCTTACCTCCCCAAGTGCAGCGGGAGTTGGGAAGACCGCTGCAAGAAATAGCTGCGGGCGATCGCGAAGGCGGTGAATTTCGGATCTCGATCGACGAACCAGTCAACCGTACCATGCGGATTGTTTTAACTACGGTCATTCTGCACAAAGCATCCGATGCCGAACCGCTGTGCAAAAGCTGCCTCCGCGAGGAGGAAAATACCTGTACTGAGTCGCAACGCCCGATCGCGGTAGAGTGTACTTTCTACGAACAAACCTCAAAACATCAAGGTTCCGGGCAATATCGAGAAAGTCTCAAAGGCATTGCAATGACAGTGCAAGACATCACTCGCGAAGTAGAACTAAATGAGGCTAAAAGCAATTTTATCAGCAATGTTTCTCACGAATTGAGAACGCCTTTATTTAATATCAAATCTTTTATTGAAACGCTCTATGAGTACGGAGAAGACCTTCAAGAAAGCGAGCGCAAGGAATTTCTAGAAATTGCGAATCGAGAGACCGATCGCCTCACCCGTTTAGTTAACGACGTGTTAGACTTATCGCGCCTGGAATCCTGCCGAGTTTATCACTTAGACGCTGTTGATTTGCCACAAGCTGTGGAACAAACCCTGCGGACTTATCAGTTAAATGCTAGGGACAAAGGAATAGAATTAGAGCAAGATGTCGATCCCTATTTGCCACCAGCTTTAGGTCATTATGACTTGCTGCTACAAGTATTTGCAAATTTAGTCGGAAATGCCTTAAAATTCACCGAATCCGGTGGCAAGGTGGGAATTCGAGCGTATTTGGTAGAACCGGAAGCGGCTTCCCATACAGAAAGCGCATCCGGGAACCACAATTTGTCACACAGTGCCAAACATTTTCCAATCGTGCGGATCGAAATTTCTGATACTGGAATGGGCATAGATCCCAAAGACCAACAAGCAATTTTCGAGCGCTTTTTCCGCGTAGAAAACCGAGTTCACACTCTAGAAGGAACCGGATTGGGTCTTTCTATTGTCCGAAACATTATTGACAAGCACCACACTAAAATTAATATAGTTAGTGAAGTTAATGTGGGTACGACTTTCTGGTTCGACTTACCAGTTTATCAGCCGAAAACAACAGTCTTAGTTGAAAATCCTTGGCCAATAGTCGAGGCAAATGTTGAGAGTGAAACAAGTTCGAGTCATGTTATTTGAAAGTAGTCAGTAGTCATTATTTATTGGTTAAATGAGGTATGCCTGGGAATTGGAATGCGATCGGGGCGTACCTCACTTATTTTAGAACGGTTAGGCATTATGCCGAATAATTTGTTTATCATAGAGGAGACTCTCTTGAGAAGGATATAATTTCACTCTTGCATGATTGACCTTAGCGAGTTTCAGCCCTACCTACAAAGCATCCGTTCCTACTACCAGAGGTGGTGGAAAGATAGCGTTTTGACGGATATAGAACGAGAGCAGTCAGAGCCGTTCGACTTCGATCTGCGTGTGAAGAAGGTAAAACCTCATCAGGCTAGAGGAACTGTACCTGAAAACCCTCCTGAGCCGGATTCTCCATTACGAGTAATCGAAGCGCTTCATCGGTATGTTTCTGAAAAAAAATATGTCTTGTTGGTTGGACAAGCGGGAGCAGGAAAAACAAAAACGCTACTTCGATACCTGCTGGAATTAGTACAACAAGCAAAAAATAACCCATTAGCAAAAATTCCAATTCTGGTTCAGCTCAAAGACTATAAAGTTCCATCGGATGATTACTCTGGGATAGTTCATCTCATTCGCAAGGACTTGGAAGAAAGCTGGGGGCTTTCTCTGACACTTCAGGAGATTCAACAGTATCTTTTCCGAGAGCAAATATTTTTGTTACTTGTTGATGGATTGAATGCGTTGTCTACAAGTAAGGAAGCGTGGAAAGATATCAGCCAGTTCTGGGATAGTTGTCATAAAAGGGAAATTTCTATCGTCTTTACAACGCGAGGTTTAGGATATCGGAATTTAGGTATAGAAACACAACTAGAGATTCAACCAATCGCGCCCGAACACAGACAGCGATTTATTGAGGAGCGAGTATCACCACCGGGCGATCGAAAAAAGTTACAAGAATGGCTGAATCGTGCACGGCAATCAGACTATACACCTTTTGTGATGTGGATGCTGGCTACAGTCTGTCAGCAAGTCAATTCATCCTCTCAATTAGAAAGCTTTAGCATAGGAGAAGCTTTTCGCGAATTTGTGCGGCTCTATCAGGATAGGCTCTATGAGGAAGGAAGGATATCAGATGAAAACTGTGAGGAGTGGGCTTTTAAACTAGAGCATCTAGCGTCCGAAATGATGTCGGATAAAATAACCGAAAATTTTGTTATTTCCAGAGTAACAGCGATTAAAATTATAGGTTCAGAAGCATTATTGAATAATTTGGTTCGGCATCATCTCCTTGTAGAGCGCCGAGGCAAAGGTGAGATTGAATTCTGTCATCAGTTACTTCAGGAATATTATGTAGCAGAAGGTCTCCGTCGAAAGCTGCCTGATGTTCTCAAAGATGAGAATAGTAGTAAGAGATTCCAGCATGATTATCTTAACTACTTAAAATGGACAGAGCCGATCGCCATCATGCTTGGGCTACCGGAAATAACTGACAACCAGGCAAAAGAATTAATAGATCTGGCATTAGATGTAGACTTATATTTAGGTGCAAGGTTGGCGGGGGAAGTCAACTCAGACTTTCAGAAGATAACTATAGATTTAGTAATTTCTGAGTGCGAACAAAGAAAGATGCCACAATTAATTAAAGTGATATGCTTACAAAAATCTCGTTCTCGTTCTGTAGTCACTATTCAGAGCTTAATTAAGGCGCTGAATGAACCAGGTGCAGACATTCAAGCAAAAGCTTTGCAAGCTTTAAAAGAAATTGCTGATGAGACAATTCTGCCTGATTTGCTGCAAGTAATCGAGAATCCTGATGGGAGAAAATATCCATTAATCATTGATGTTATAGATTTATTGGTTGCACTTAATAGCAAAAAGACAACATTTCCAAAATTACGAGAACTACTGAAAAGCCTATATCCTGGAATTCGTCAAATAGCTGTTTTAGCTTTAGATAAATTTAACGCAAGAGAGAGTATTCCAGACTTGATTGATGCTCTGCACGATGATCCAAGCATTCGCGTTCGTCGGGCTATTATTAGTGCTTTAGGAAATATTGGATATCAAGAAATAATTCCCTATATACTCAATATGCTAGATAGTCAGCAGGAAGAGGAAGATAACGGAAGAATGTTTTCAACAGCAGCTTCTGCCTTAGCAAAACTCGATTCTGACCAGGCTTTATTACATCATCATGGTTTGGTTCGTAGAGCAGTAATTTCTCTGCTTGAAAAACAAAACCTAGAAGTTGCACTTCCAAGACTGGCAGTAGCGCTGAAAGATGCAGACTGTTTGGTTCGTGCAGAAGCCATGAGAATTATTGGAAAACTTAAAGTTAAAGAATTGATTGCAGAAGTATTGCAAGGTCTTGAGGATTCAGAGACAGGAGTTCAAATGCAAGCTGCTTATGCAATTGGACAGATTTGTAGTGTAGAAATTATGCCAGAGTTACTTAAAAAACTCAAAAATGAAGATTCTGAAACTCGTAAGAAAATCGTTGATGCAATGCAGAACCTGGATAGTGAACAAACAGTTCCGGGTTTATTTCAGGCATTAGTAGATTCCGATCAATCTGTGCGTAGAAAGGCTCTATACGCATTAGGGCAATTATGTAGAAAAAATACTATTCCTCATTTCATAGAAATTTTTCTCGATCCAACAAACGAAGATTATAATATTTTCATCAACAATTACTTACATGAATTAGAACCTCAAAAGAAATCCGACCTACTAGAACAAGCGAATTGTCTGAATACAGATATTCGCTGGGAGGCTGTTAAAAAATTAGCTAGAGTGGCAAGTCAAGCAGCAATTCCAGATTTGATTAAGGATTATTCTAGGGCCAAGAGCGCTGGACATTGTTTGCGAATCATTGATTCCTTAAGAAGTACAGCTAACGAACAAATTTCGCCAACATTGAATGAAAAAATTGTGCTAATATTACAAGATGCCCTCAATGATGCCGAAGTATCTGTCCGTAGATATGCAGCTTTTGCGTTTGGAGATATTGGTAGTTGCTTGCACCTAGATTATCTCTGGCAACAGCAATTTCAGAATCCTTTAGAAGCTATTGATATTGCGATCGCTGCCATCCGATATCGTTGCCAATTTTACAACTATGATATCGCCCAATTGCCACCCCCTCGGAAAAATGAAAGCCAAGTGGGCAAAGTAGAAGATTTGCTACATAATAAGTTAGACATACTTACTCAGGAAGTCAAAAAAGTGTCAGAAGAACCCAAGCGCGTCATTCATACTAACAACTACTTTGAAAAAGGCACTCATACTCATGCCCACAATTACGCAAACGATGAAACCTTAAAACAGCAAACCACCGAACTTCGCCAGTTGGTACATAAACTTCAGCAAACTCACCAACCAACTACCGAAGTCCAAGCTGATGAAATCATTGATGTCGAATTTCGCGAAATCCAAAATACGAATCCGACTTTGTGGCAAACTATTCTAAAACAAATGAAACTTTTAAAGCGCCAACTCCTTAACCCAGAACGTCATCTGACTGCAAGCAAAGCTGCTATCGCTGAATTTGCAAAACACTATTTGGAAGATAGTGTCGTTGCTAAAGTTGTCATCACCTATATTGACACAATGAGCGCTGATACAGACTAAAGAGAATAACCCGATGTTAATGTCTCCATCCTACGATTCCATCACCGATCGCACCCACTGAAAATCACTCTCACTCAACGCTGGCACAGGCTGCACTGAATAGCAGATTCACAGGCACCGACTATTATATCATCAAAAAGAGCTAAGATTATGTGCAAAATTTGTACGCTCGCCCAATAAATTCAGAATAAAAGACAGCCTAATTCGCAGTTGTTGGATAGTAGCCAATTTTCCCGATTCATCGACTTAAAACAATTGTCTTTCATGCCGGAATTCACATCAGCAAAATCACTAAATAGTCAGTTTACTGATGACTGATGACTGTTGACTGTTTTTATTGGTTATATCAATTCCGGCTGCGCCGGAATGATATAGAACCCATTTGAGATATTTTAAATCGCCGACCCTGGAGAGGATGAAGCATTTGGAGATCAAACATGGGGTTTTTCAGATAAATTGTCACCCAAATGCTTCATCCCTACACTACCAAAATTAATCTTTGTTGATGAGGCTGACGATCTTTATGCTTGCAGTCTTTTAGATCTCAAATGGGTTCTATAGCGGACACGGTAGTGCCGTGTCCCTACAATCGATCGCGGTAGGGACACGGCACTGCCGTGTCCTGATTTCGGGTATTAATTCCGATGCAACCGGAATTGATATTATTGGTTATTGTTAATGGTAGTAATTCAAAACTCACAAATAACCAACAACAAATAACTGCCAACCGCCAACTGTCAACTGCCCACTAGCTACTGACTAAGGTTTTTTCTAGCACGTTCCGAGCGCTCTTCTGCGGTATCCATCACATCCGCCATTTTGTCAACCATTTCCCCTGGATAATTTTCCAGTACCCGAGTAGAAAGCGAAATTCGGCCGCGACTTTGATCGAGGTCAACTACCAGCGCTTTCAGAGGTTGACCGGGA
>JANNOR010000302.1:0-8876 GCA_031399265.1 Cyanobacteria bacterium SOY_34_metabat_3
GCTGTCATTAGAGATTGGCAAGATTGCTACAGTTGTCATGTTTCCAATTTGCGATCGATTATCTCAAATTATAGCAAAGAGCGATCCTCTTCGAGGGCTTCGCTAACGCACCGAATTGAAGGGCGATCGACCTACTGGTAATTTTAAAGTATTGAGTATTGCGATCGAAGCATGATGAGTTCATGAAAATTCTCAACTCCACCTTCAACGACCTCGATACAGTCGGCCTACAACTGGCTTGTTATATCAAGTTAGAGCAATTGCATAATTTAATTAAGTCACAACTTATTGGATTGCCAAAATTCAGTGTTTCATGAGCTTTCTCTTTCAGCTTATTGAACTTCCTAGGGTAGCTTTTCTTTAAATTAATTAACTTTATCCCGTCTAATTCGGTGAAGGAGTTACTAGCCTTAGCTGGTGGAGCCATTGTATCGAATCCAAAAATCCCACCATTATCTTTGGCTTTTGACTCAAGAGATTGAATTTTAGATATCAAGGCAAGTAGACTTTTGCAGATCATCTCAATATCATCCAATTGTTGGTAAAAATTTTGAATTTTTGACATTAACTCTCTACTACTTCTAGCACGAAGTAAACGAGACGAGTTATCTCCCCCCCATACGCTGCGATTTTGACTAAAGCATGATTGCCATTTTTCCGATAAAGCATCTTGATTTTGATTAAGAAGTTCCTGAAGTAAGTGGCAGTCTTCCTGTATTTCCAAGCTCAAAACACCATGAGCAATAGCTGCAAGCTGCTCACTACTTATAGATGATTTCTCTTGATTTCTAAATATCTGTTCCCACTCAAAATAATACTTCTTGAGTAAATCACGATTATTGGGAGCTGCCAAGTCATGGCATATATCTTCCCAAAACACTATATAGACAGGGAACTTTTTTTCTGATTCACGCTCTTCATTTAAAGACCGGACCAATTTTTGAAGCTTTTGATCTCTTGATGCCGTAGTTGCAATAATGTACTCACTGAGTGGAGGTGAAAAGCCTTCTGCTTTGACAATCTCTTCCTTGATTATTTCCTTGTTTAGCTTGTTATCCTTACATCGTTTACACTGAACACCTATATACTTGCCGGAACTGTTTTGCCGACCATAAATATCAATACCATTTTGTGCCTGTCCACTTCTGCCATATCTCTGTGCATGATTGTCGTGCCATTTTCGTTTATAAATTTCCCATATCATATCCTCAAATTCATCCCAAGATTTAGGTTTTGGTAAATCACTTGTGGAAGGTGTCGGCATGGCTGCTAATGTAATGTTTTTAACAGAGACTGCACTACTAGGATAGCACAACTACCAAATAATTCAGTTTCGATCGCCCCACCGAAAAAAAAATAGAAAACCCCCAAACCCTATCTTTAAAATGGTTTGGGGGTTTTCTTCGTCGCATCCAGATCAAATCACAACTTACTAAGCTCGATCGCAGGTGCACGCAAAGACACTGTTTTATCCGCAGCAGCCTTAGCCACCAACGAAGGTACAGAATCGCGCAATCTTGCAGTCAACTGTACAGTCGTCGCATCATAAACCTGAGTCAGCATCTTCGGATACAAACCAATGCCAATAATCGGCACTAACAGCGCAGCAATAATAAACACTTCTCGCGGTTCCGCATCCACCAATTCTTCATGTTCCACCAATTCCTTATTCTCAGAACCGTAGAAAATCTCACGCAGCATTGACAGTAGATAAATCGGAGTCAAAATCACCCCAAAAGCAGCGAGAACTATCACACAAACCTTAAACGTGGGATTGTAAGCATCACTGGTTGCAAAACCGACAAACACCATCAATTCTGCTACAAAACCGCTCATTCCTGGCAAAGCCAAGGAAGCCATTGAACAAGTAGTCCACATGGCGAAAACCTTACGCATTTTCTGCCCGACACCGCCCATTTCGTCGAGCATGAGGGTGTGAGTTCGATCGTACGTGCAACCCACCATAAAGAACAAACTCGCCCCAATTAAACCGTGGGAAACCATTTGCAGCATTGCACCACTGGTTCCCAAATCGGTAAACGAAGCTATCCCGATGAGCACAAAGCCCATGTGCGAAATCGAAGAATAGGCAATCTTTCGCTTCAAATTGCGCTGAGCAAAAGAAGTTAAGGCGGCGTAAACAATGTTTACCACACCCAAAATTACTAACAGCGGTGCGAAGGTAGCGTGAGCATCTGGGAGCATTCCCGCATTCATTCTGAGTAAAGCGTAACCGCCCATTTTTAGCAGAATTCCTGCTAGCAACATATGGGCGGGTGCCGTGGCTTCGCCGTGAGCATCGGGGAGCCAAGTGTGCAAGGGGAAAATCGGCAGTTTGACGCCGTAAGCGATTAAGAAACCTGTGTAGAGTAGCAATTCTATATTGGTGCTGTACTCTTTGGCTGCGATCGCCCGCATATCAAAAGTCACCGTATCACCATAAAACGCCATCGTCAGCGCACCAACCAAAATAAACAGCGAACCACCCGCCGTGTATAAGATAAACTTAGTTGCTGCGTAGAGCCGTTTCTTGCCGCCCCAGATGGACAAAATTAGGTAAATTGGAACTAATTCGAGTTCCCAAACCAGGAAAAACAGCAACATATCCTGCACGGCAAAAACTGCTATTTGCCCGCCGTACATTGTCAACATCAAAAAGTAGAATAGCTTTGGTTTAAGAGTAACCGGCCAAGCCGCTAAGATAGCTAAAGTAGTAATAAAACCCGTCAACAAAATCAGCGGCATCGACAAACCGTCAGCACCCACCGACCAATTCAAATCCAGTTGCTCAACCCAAGTATAACTTTCTACCAGTTGCAGTCCCGGATTGCTGAAGTCGTACTGAGTGCAAAAAGCGTAAACAAGCAGAGCAAAATCAATCAAACCGACAATCAATGCATACCACCGCAGGGTCTTGCCATCCTTATCGGGAATTAAAGGAATCAGCAAAGCCGCAGCAATGGGAAACAGGATTGTTGTGGTTAACCAGGGAAAGTTAGCTGTATCCATTGCGTTTTAAAATAAGCCGTCAACTATTAGGTTTAAACACATTTTGGCAATTTTCGGTTAAATTTTATACTTTCTTTATACGAAGCAGGCTTTTTGCAATAATTGCTACGAATTATGCGATCGCAAAAGTTGAGTTTAATCAAAGATTTATGTCTATTGGCTAATTGTCAATTGTGACTTATTGAGCTAATACTATTTCTTAAAATATCTTGTGATGGGAAACGGCACTGTCCCCATTGGTATCAAATTAAGACTAAAGCCAATCATAAATATCGCTTTTTGTCGAGTCCAGATCCCCCTAAATCCCCCTTATTAAGGGGGACTTTGAGAGAATACTCTTGTTCCCCCCTTATTAAGGGGGGCTAGGGGGGATCTAGATTTCGAGACAAACAAAAGATACGGTAGATTTTACATGGAAAGTTGACAGTAATAGGTATTGCTCTTTCCTGAACCGGAGGAGACGGCAATGCCGTTTTTCTACAGATTTAACTGATTCCAGAAACGATCGCAAAACCCAGAACTGCGACAAACACAATCAAGGCATAAAATTGAGCGCGACCGTTCTCAATGTATTTCAAGGCTTCGCCGCTAACCAGGGCGAGAAAACCTGTCAAATTAACGATACCATCGACGACTCGCAAATCCACTTCCATGACTTGCCGCGCTAAACGACGGCTGCCTTTGACGAAGAGAACCTCGTTGATATCGTCAAGATACCACTTGTTGAGGGAGAATTCGTAAAGCGGTTTGATTTTTTGGGCGATCGCACTTGCATCAATTTTCCGGCTCAAATACATCAGAGAAGCCAAAGTAATGCCCAGCAAAGCAATACCTACAGAACTGCCGCCCATGATTAGAAATTCCGTCAAATCGAACTCGGCGGCGTGTTCCAAAACTTCTTCCAGAGACTCTCCAGGAGCGCGCACAAACTGCTCGAAATAATTGGCAAACGGTGTACCGAGAAAACCGATAAACACAGAAGGTACAGCCAACAACACTAACGGTAGAGCCATTGTCAGCGGAGATTCGTGAGGGAAATGGTCGTGTTCATCGTGGCCTTCGCCAGTAGAGGCCAATTCCTTCACATTCATCGCCCCAGGGCCGAATACCAAACCTGGTTGCAAAAGTTGCTGTTTGATGGCGTTGTCATTGCCCCGGAATTCGCCCTCAAAGGTGCTGAAATACATCCGAAACATATAAAACGCAGTCATCCCGGCTGTCACCCAACTCACAGCCCACAAAGCGGGATTTGCGTGAAAAGCTTGGGCGAGGATTTCGTCTTTTGACCAGAAACCGGCAAAGGGGGGAATGCCGCAGATTGCTAAATTTCCGATCAAAAAACAAGCAGAGGTAATCGGCATATATTTCCGCAAGCCGCCCATCACTCGCATATCTTGAGCGAGCACGGGGTTGTGGCCGACGACATCTTCCATCCCGTGAATGACGGAACCGGAACAGAGGAACAGCATCGCTTTGAAGTAAGCGTGGGTCATCAAGTGGAACAGTCCGGCGCTATAAGCACCGACGCCCATTGCCATTACCATGTAGCCCAATTGGGAGATGGTGGAGTAGGCGAGGCCTTTTTTGATGTCATTTTGGGTAATGGCGATCGAAGCACCCATAAATGCTGTAAAACAGCCGGTGCAGGCGATCAAATTCATGACTGCGGGCAGCCCTTCAAAGACTGGGTACATCCGAGCGATCAGGAAGACGCCGGCGGCTACCATTGTGGCGGCGTGGATCAGCGCCGAAATTGGTGTCGGGCCTTCCATTGCGTCTGGTAGCCAGACGTGGAGGGGGAATTGAGCGGATTTGGCGGCTGGGCCCAAGAAGATCAGGACTCCGAAGATTGTCGCTAGAGTGGCGCTGAGGGCTCCTGATTCGACTAGGGAGTGCAGCCGTTCGCCCATCACGTCAAATTCAAAGCTGCCGGTGGCCCAGTAAATGCCGAGGATGCCTAGGAGGAGGCCGAAGTCGCCGACGCGGTTGGTGACGAAGGCTTTTTGGCAGGCGTCAGCAGCGGGTTTGCGATCGTACCAAAATCCGACTAGCAGGTACGAACACATACCTACGAGTTCCCAGAAGATGTAAATCTGGACGATGTTGGGGCTGATTACTAGACCTAGCATCGAGGCGCTGAAGATGCTGAGGTAGGAGTAAAATCTCACGTACCCGTCATCGTGTGCCATGTAGCCGTCGGTGTAAATCATCACCAAAAAGGCGACCGTAGTGACGATCGCCAACATGACCGATGTCAAGGGGTCGATGATGTAGCCCATATTCAGCGAGAAGTCGCCAGCAGAAGCCCACTGAATCGTGCGGGTGTAGGGTGCGTGACCTTGAAGTTGACTCCAGAGCAATGCGAAAGACATTACCATTGACCCTCCGAGCGTGGAGACGATTAATATCGCATTCGCTTGTCGGAGTTTGTTGGTGGCTTGATTAAATGTAATTAAGCCGAGACCTACTAGCATTGCGCCTGCCAGCGGCAGGACTGGAATCAGCCAGGCGTATTGATAAAGCGGTTCCATGACTGATAGGTAGTTTAAAGTTTCTACTAGATATTGCCAAAACTGTAAACAATTGTGACACACGCCTGCACGACTGGGCAAAAATACTCGCTGTAATAGTTAAGAATTGCCGATCGACAGCGTTTGAGAATTGCTCTGTATTTTCCCGATCGATCTAGTTTGCCTTAAATCTCTGCCAAAAGATAGATTGACAAATCAATACAATCCTGAATTTACAGGACTGTATTGATTTGGGTGTCGTGTGGCCGATCGACAAATCGGGAATTCTGAATGCTTTCTACATCAAAGCCGAATGCTTTCTACGCAAGAGCCTAGTGTCTTTGAACCGTTGTTACCTATTGGCTGCTTCCTGCGGTTGCAGCAATTGATTTTTGGGAGAATTCTCAACAGCGAGCATCCAGGAGTCTAGAGTCCGCCGCAGTTCCTCGCGCCCTTGATATTGTTCAAATCGGAATCTAACTTTGTCCCCCTCAAACAAAATCAGCGTCGGGAGACTTGTCAGGCGGTAAGTGTGGGCTAACTTGAAACTTCGATCGGCATTCACCCCTAGGAGCTTGACTTTACCCGCCCACTCTGCCTCAAATGTTGTGAGCGTCGGGTCGATCGCGCGGCACAAACCGCACCAAGGCGCCGAAAAGTGAACTAAAACGGGGTTAGAGGCTTGAAATACCTCTTGTGCAAAAGTGCGTTCGCTAACCGACAACACCATGAGCCCTCAGAATTTAATAATTTTTTTCTATCCTAGGGATCATGCTACCAGTATATGTTCCCAGTGACACGCATCAAAAAAGGATGAATTTTCCACAGCAGGCCCGTAAAAAGGAGTACACCTAGGTAGGAAGGGCGCAGAAACTCGAGCAAATCAAGGGTTTGACGCTTTTGCAGGATTGCCAAAAATGGAAAAATTGATGTGCGAGATTTGATGGTTTCAAAGGATTCGCCAAAACGTGCCTGAAGTCGTCTGTCGCCGTGCCACACTCCGAACAGGTGGTGAAGTACCAAACCAATGGAAGTGACGAGGGTAAAGCTAGTGCCAATCCACAGGGTGTGGGCGATGCACCAAATCACCTGTCCCACCATTTGCGGATGACGGGTAATGCGAATGATCCCGGCTTCGTAGAGGTGAACTTGGGGCTTTTGAATGGCGGCAATTTCTAGGAGGTTGAAAGTTGCTGGGTACAAAAACAGAAAGGAAATTGCCGACAGTATCCAAACTACGGGTTTGACTGCGGGGACGCCTTGTAGCTGCCAAAGCTGCACGCCGTCGTAGCGGTGGTTGAAAAAGTAGACAATCAGAATGACGGCTAGCGGCAAACTGACTAGGGCAAATAAAACGCGGTAAAGTCTGGCCCCGATCAGCTTTTCAGCTTTGGGGCGGAGGGCCGCCAAACCGCTGTGGGCGATCGCAAAACCGAATAACAGGCCCAGAATAAGTAAGTGGGAGTCGAGCGCCAAGTCGATCGTCATTGCAAATATTAAGAAAAGTTATTGATTCGCGGCCAAATTGTGTCACAAAGTATCTATGGGAGCATTCAGCGGTTATCAGTCAGTTAACTGTTCGCTGTTGACTGTTCACTGTTTGCTGACCACAATCAACCCTTAACTGTCAACTGTCAACCGTCAACCGTCAACTGTTAACTGACAACTGACCACTGACAATTAGATATATGTCTGACCTTCCTTTCACTTTAGACCAGTTACGCATTCTCAAGGCGATCGCTTCTGAAGGAAGCTTCAAACGCGCCGCCGACAGCCTCTACGTATCCCAGCCCGCAGTTAGCTTGCAGGTGCAAAACTTAGAGAGACAGTTGAACGTGCCACTGTTTGACAGGGGGGGGCGCAGGGCTCAACTCACCGAAGCCGGACACCTGCTGCTGAGTTACGGCGAGAAAATTTTATCGCTTTGTCAAGAAACTTGTCGAGCTCTGGAAGACTTGCAAAATCTCCAAGGCGGTACTTTGATTGTGGGCGCTTCTCAAACAACGGGGACATATTTGCTACCCCGAATGATCGGGATGTTTCGGCAAAAATACCCGGATGTAGCGGTACAGCTTCACGTTCACTCGACTCGGCGCACGGCGTGGAGTGTGGCCAACGGACAAATCGATTTAGCAATTGTGGGCGGAGAAATTCCCACCGAACTTGTAGAAGCTTTAGAAATTGTTCCTTACGCTGAGGACGAACTGGCTTTGATTCTGCCTCCATCTCACCCGATGGTACAACAAGAAAGTATCGAAAAAGAAGACCTTTATAAATTGCAGTTTATATGCCTGGATTCCCAGTCTACAATCCGCAAAGTAATCGATCAGGTACTGACTCGCTGCGGCATTGACACCCGCCGCCTGAAAATCGAGATGGAGTTAAATTCGATCGAAGCCATTAAAAATGCGGTTCAGGCGGGGCTGGGCGCTGCGTTTGTGTCGGTTTCGGCGATCGAAAAAGAGTTGCTGATGGGCGTCTTGCACAAATCTAAAATGGACGAAGTTTTAGTAACTCGCATTTTGTCGCTGATTTACAACCCCAACCGCTACCGTTCTAAAGCAGCAGAAGCTTTCAGCAATGAAATTTTGCCAACCTTTGCTACTTATTCGACTATCCAGGACAAGAAAGAACCCCCAGCGATCGATTTGGAACTCATAGAAATAGTAACTCCCAACTCGGCGGGAAGTTAATTTCTTAGGTCGCTGGCAGTTAGCAGTTCCCGGTTAGTTGAGAAATTGGAATCTGATTTAACAATCACTTTTTCTTCCTTCTTCCCTCTTCCTTCTTCCCTCTTCCTTCTTCCTTCTTCCCTCTTCCTTCTTCTTACAAAACCAAAATGGAAGTTTATTGCACCCGCCCGGGCTGCCCGCGCCCTCAAAACTATTTTTCCGATCTCGATGACAGTTCGATGCTGAAAACGGTGCAGCAAAAGTTTTGCACGACTTGCGGGATGCCCTTGATTTTGAGCGGCCGCTATTTGCCCGTGAGGTTGCTAGGTCAAGGCGGTTTTGGGGCTGCTTTTCTGGCCAGAGACCGCTATACTCCGGCGATGCGGCAGTGTGTTGCCAAACTTTTGCAACCGTCGGTAAGTCTGACTCCGCCACAGCTCAAAATCGCTCAAACTCTGTTTGAACGGGAAGCGGCGGTTTTGGAAGAACTGGGAAACGAACATTCGCAAATTCCGAGTTTGCTGGCTTTTTTTGAGCTGACTGTTCCGAGTTTGCAGCCGGGTAAAAACGATCAGTTTTTCTATCTGGTTCAAGAATTTATTGATGGTGAAAATTTGGAGGAAGAACTAGCTGTAAAAAGCAAGTTTTCGGAATCTGAAATAATGGTGGTGCTGCGGGAAATTTT
>JANNOR010000310.1:0-11189 GCA_031399265.1 Cyanobacteria bacterium SOY_34_metabat_3
CGCAATTTTCCCACTGTTCCTGTGCATTCTCAAACCAGCGGTTGCTGTGACCTTCGCACCCATCCGGTTCGTCAACTACAACTAAAGTATTTTCGGGCAAATAATCCAACAAACTGGCCGGTTTCTCGAAAGCCAAACCCAACAGCCTGCGGACAAATCTTTCTGCTGCTTTTTCTGAATCGAGAGGATCTATAGCGTTGATTTCGTCAACATTTTTTTCGGCTAAAACCGCTTTAATAATTGAGTTAAAGTTAGTTGGAGTTAAAACTAGCCGATCGACCTTATCGAGCGATCGTTGGTTCGAGGGATCGAATTCTCGAATTTGCTCCAAATTATCCCCGAACCATTCCAGTCGCACCGGCAACTCGGCCGCCACCGGAAACACATCCACAATATCGCCTCGGCGACTCCACTGGCCCTCCGTTTCGACCAGAGTCACCCGATCGTACCCCATCGAGACAAGTTGCCGATCGAGTATCTTTGAGTCTTGAACCGTGCCTCGATTCAGCGTCAGACAGTAGGGTTCAAAGGCACTTGGCGGCGGTAAGTGAAGCTGGAGAGCTCTTTCTGTAGCTACAATCGCGATCGGCTTCGACACAGGGGCGCTTTTTTCTTCCTTGTCCGTCAAATCCGCCAGCACCTGCATTTGTCCCCACGTCATTTCGTTCTCGTCGGAGTAAGATAGCTCGTAGGGCGAAGCTTCCGAAGTCGGGTAAAAATGTACGGTTTCCCAACCCATCGCCTCTAAAGATGCTACCCAGCGGCCGGCTTCTTCGAGAGTTGCTGTCACGGCTAATAGGTTTCGCCCTTCTTGTTGGGCGAGGGCGGAAGCGACTAAGCCTTTAGGCAAACGGGCGATGCCGGACAGTTGCACGCAGTGATGCCGTTTGAGCTTGTTGAGGAGTTCTGTTGCTAGGGGCGATCGCCCCAGGATACGAATTATCGAAGAGAAAGTCATGGGCTGTTAATTTTTATCCCCAATGGGCGAAGGCTCTTCCCTGATGCCTAGTAAGTTCGATTGTACGACAAACATCAATTATTATGGCGATCCTCTTCGAGGGCTGCGCTAACGGCTCTGCTGGGCGGCGACACTTAACTATATAGATAGATTTTTGCTCTTGGGCTTGTCTAAATATCTAGAACTTGCGATCGCGGTTCTCTTGTTCCGTTAATCTAGGGACATACTCGACAACAATTTCGATTTTGCGATCGAGATTCTCCGTTTGCAAGCTTCTCCTTTAACCAGGAAGAGCGCTTCGCCGTTACTACCGAATAATTTTAGAAATGTCTCCAAGTACCGATATTCTGATTGTTTTCCTGCTGGTTTTCCTCAATGGCGTGTTTGTGATGTCAGAGATGGCCATCATCTCAGTACGGAAAGTGAGACTGCAACAGATGGCAAACCAGGGTTCGATCAATGCCCGTGTAGCTTTGGATCTGGCTAATGCCCCAAATCAGTTCTTGCCGACAGTTCAAATCGGGATTACGCTACTGGCTATCCTGTCCGGTGCTTTCGGAGAAACGACCATTGCTAAAAGAGTAGAGCCTTTGTTGCGGATGATTCCAGCTTTGGAACCATACTCTAAGTTGATCGCCTCAGTCATCGCAATTTTAACCATAACTTATCTGACGATAATTATTGGCGAACTCGTGCCGAAGCGTCTGGCTCTCAACAACCCGGAGCCGATCGCCTCTAGTGTCGCTATTCCCATGCGAATGCTCTCAAAAATTGGCGCTCCTGCCGTTTATGTTTTAAGTCATTCTACTGACTTAATCTTGCGGATGATGAGGATTGTCCCTTCAACAGAACCGCAAGTTACAGAGGAAGAAATTAAAGTTTTAATAGAGCAAGGAACCGAGGCCGGAACCTTTGAAGAAGCCGAACAAGACATGGTAGAAAGAGTCTTCCGTTTAGGCGATCGGCGAGTCAGCGCCTTAATGACGCCGCGCCCCGATCTTACCTGGCTCGATCTCGACGATTCAGTTGAAGAAAACCGCCAAAAAATGCTTGGCAGCGGTCATTCTCGGTTTCCTGTTTGTCAGGGCGGACTCGACAACGTTATCGGTTTAGTCCACGTTACAGATATGCTGTCGAGGAATTTAACAGGTCAACCGTTCGATTTAAGCGCTTCTTTACGCAGACCTTTATTTGTGCCGGAAAGCACGCGGGGTTTAAAAGTATTAGAGCTTTTCAAGCAATCTAGCAATCAACTTGCCTTGGTAGTAGACGAATACGGCGTAATTCAAGGATTAGTGACAGTCAATGACATTTTAGTCGAACTCGTTGGCGAATTTCCCTCTATTCAAGATGCCGAAGATCCGCAAGCCGTGCAACGCGAAGATGGTTCTTGGCTATTAGACGGAATGCTACCAGTAGAAGATTTTCTTGAATTGTTTGGAATCGAAGAAATCTCATCAGAAAACAAAGGAAGTTACCACACAATGGGCGGTTTTGTGATTACACATTTGGGCAAAATTCCGGCAGCCGCAGATCATTTTGAGTGGGAGGGTTTGCGCGTCGAAGTAGTCGATATGGACGGGAACCGAGTTGATAAAATCTTGGTAATGCCGATCGACTCAATAGGCGATCGACACACTAGCAATCCGAAAAACTAAAATTCCAACTCAGTAGTAAGGTGCGCACTGCGCACCCTACATCAAAAATCAAGCGGATATTTCATATCTACTTCTTTTTATTCCGACGCTCATCCTTCCGCAGAGATTCCAGAATAGAACTACCCACATAATTGCTAAAAACCACCTCTCCAGCTTTATTGTAGTGGCAACAACTATCTAGATAAACAGCATCTTTTGTCTTGTCAAACACCTTAACCCCATTCAAAATATTGATATTATTTTTTTGTAAATTAGGAAATTTACTCAAAATAGCCGGATATCCAAGTTCAACAGCTTTAGCATAAGGAGTCTCCTTGTTAAAAGCAATTCGCTTCTCAGCTTCACCAAACACCCTTTTCGTCTGATAATATTGATTCGGTTGGAGAACGTGAAAATAAGGCACATTGCTAGCCGACAAAACTTTGTGCATAAAAATCGAACTTTTTGCCCAATTCCACGACATTTGCTCAAAAGCTGCTGAATCCTCTAAAATCGACTTATTTTTATTAATAAAAATCACGCTTCCCTCCTCATCTTGCTGCTTTTTGCTACGTTCTTTTTCAAATGCAATTACATCTTTGCGATAATTGTTGACTAAATTTTGAACGTAAACAGAAGTCAATGCATCGCACGCAGCTAAAGAGCAGTGTTGCAAACTTTCCAAACCCTGATTAATCCTAGTCTTATTGTCTTTAATTCTGAGAGTTGCTTGCATAGCCTCCGTCGAAAGGCTATTATTCGCCAAGCTAGTCAGCGGCGAAATATGCTGAATACTTGGCATCGCCAGATTAATCTGATTTTGATTGTTTAAATTAGAAAGTGCTACTTCATTAAAACCATCTATATTAACTACCAGATCCAGTTCTTGACCTAATGCCAAAAAATAGTTTAATATTAATAACTGTTGCGGCTGTTTGTAGCCTCCGGTAGCGAAAGACAAAATTACAAATTCTTTATCTTGTAAGCCCGGAACCTGTTTGAGATATTGAGGTAAGACTTTGTTTTGAATTTGAAAAATTGAAAAATCGGAAGCCACGGAACCACCAAAAATTCCGATAATAAATTGATTTTTCTTAAATTTTTTAAACGGGTAATCGTAAGGAGAGATAAATCCGTAGTTATTAATCTTAAAACCAGGTCGAAAGTCAGCACTGGGTTTTTGAATAAACCCAAAGAAGGGATGAAATCTTTCGACAATAGACTGATTCAGCCGCACTCCTTCTAAATTAATTCCTAGAGTAGACTTATCTTGCGCCTTTTCTCTAGTATAGAAAAATTGCTTGTGCTTGACAAAATACCATCCCAGGGAACCGAATTCCAGAAAAACCAGTAAAAGTGCGAAGTTAATCAAAGCAAGTTTTAGGGTTTCTTGGGTTTGGTTAACCAACTTAAAATCTTTCATGAATATCTATTTCGACTTTCTTACTACTTTAATAATGGAACTAGAAATATAGTTTGCCAATACTTCTTCTCCCACTGCATTATAGTGACAGCAGGCATCTTTGTAAACCGTTTCTTTTGTATTGTCCAAAATATTCACGGCGCTAAAAATATTAACCTGAGCTTTTTGTAAGTCATCGATTTTGGACAACAGCACGGGATAACCTTTTTTCACTCCTTCAATATATGGACTCTCTTTGTTAATCGCGATTTCTTTTTCCTTGGCGGTAAACGATCGCTTAGTGGGATAATACTGGTTGGGCTGGATAAAGTGAAAATAAGGGATATTTCTACTCGATAAAATTTGATTCATCCCGATCGACGATTCGTACCACATCGATGCCATTTTTTCAAAAGCAGCGCGATCTGGCAAAACAGACTCTGCTTTGGGAACATATACTATACCGTTATTTGCCGTATCTGCACTGGAGTTTTTGACTTGTGCGTCGTAGTTGACGATTGCTTGCTGGTAATTGTTGACTAATTGCTTCACTCTCAGCGACGTAACAGCGTGACATAAAGCAAGTTGACAAGTTTGCAATTTGTCAATACCTGCTTTCAACTGTTTTTTGTTATCGTTAATTTGGACGATCGCACTCATCACCTCCGGCGACACATTGCTTGCTAAACCTGTTAACGGTTGTAGGTGCTGAACGCTGGGCATTCCAAGTTCAATTTGAGCTTGATTATTTAAATTTGACAGTGCTACTTCATTAAAACCGTCAATATTGATGACTAAATCTAATTCTTGCCCCAAAGCCAGAAAGTAATTTAAAATTAGCAATTGTTGGGGCTGTTTGTAGCCGCCGTTGCCAAAATTCAAAACTACAATTTCGCGATCGGCAAATTCTGGATAACTCTGCAATTTCTCAGACAATCTTTGATTTATATATTCATCTAATGCAAAGTTATTAGCAACAGAACCGCCAAAAATGCCCACAATAAATTGTTTTTTATTGGTCTTAATAAACGGATATTCGTAGAGGGAAAAAAAGCCATGCTTGTTCACTTTTAACTTTAATTTTTCATTAGTAAAAGCACCTTGCTTGAGCACGTAACCAAAAAACGGGTGCAGTCTTTCAACTATCGATTCATCTAGTCTGATTCCGATCCGTTCAATATCTTCTACTACTTTTTCTTTGGCTTTGGTTCTGGTATAAAAAAACTGCTTTTGCTGAGTATAATAAAAAGCTAGCGATAAAGCTTCCAGACAAATAAAGGCGATTGCCAAATTAACAGCGATTAAAGTTAATATATTTTTGCTTTTTTTGAGCGCAGTTGCATCTTTCATGAAATTTGATTGATTACGGTTGTTTTTTGGGGATTTGAGACTGGTTCAAATTTTCGCACAAATTTTGGTTGATTTTGATACTCGCCAGCCGATGTCCGAGTTCGTTCCAGTGTCCGCCACAAGGTACAGAATTGTCAAAACCGTGGGCGCAAACTTGGTATTTTTCCGTGTAACCTTGGAACTGTTCGGCTAAACTCAGTACCCGAAAACCCTCACGCGCGCCCAATTGTTCCAGTCGGCGATCGGGATAAAACAAATCCTGAATGTTGTTTTGTGTTGTAAAATCTTTTCGGATCTTGACATCCCGTCCGACTTGGATCGGATCGCCGATCGTCACAAGCAAGAAATCAGCCTTTTTCTGCACGACTTCATTCCGCATCGTCACAATCAAACCCTCTGTCACCCTCCAGGCTTCTCGCCAAGCTGCATCCTGGGGTGGATTGAAGTTTTTGGTACTCAAAGCGGTAAAATCGCCAGATAACTGCCGCTTTTTCATATCTAAATCTACCTTTTTAATTACCTGCAAGATGCGCGAATTGTTGACAATAAGACTGGGCATCCTGTCTATAAATGAGACTGCTTTGTCGTTGCGGTCGATCGGCGCTAGATTGCGAAAAGACATATCGGGTACTAACTTGCCGCTAGCATCATACACAAAAAACGGTCGGTAGCGATCGTATTCGAGTTTCGCGGAATTGTTAATGACATCATTGCCAATAAAAAAGGCAAGCACTACAATATCGGGATTGTAATCCCACACCTTTTTTCGCAGCATGATTAATTGTTGAGCAGTACCGTAACCCTGCACTCCGAAATTGATGACTTCAACATTTTTGCGTCCCTTAACGGCTTCGCAGTTGCCTAATTTTCGTTCTAATTTTGACCAGAAAGTTTGTTCGACAGGTACGTGGATTGCTTCGGTAAAAGAATCACCCAAAACCGCGACTCGCAAAGTATTTGTAGGTTTGGCTTTCGTGTGTTCGCGATCGCGCAAACCCTCGCTATTCACCCGCACAAAACTCCCGCCTTCCCCCTTCCACTCACCCGACGCACCGGGTTTGAGCTTCCAACCCAAATCGCGATCGGAAGTGTGGAAACCAGTCGGCGCTGAGTCTACAAAATTTCCTATTTTTGGATAACCCTCAATTCCAGCAACTCGCAATCCAACTTCACCAATTATCACCCCCATCAATAAACCGCCGAGTGTCAAACCTAAATTGACACCCAAATTTTTCAACTTGCTCATTCTGTCAAAACAAAGTGTAAATAAACGGAGCAATCACAGAACCCTGACTCAATACAATCAAAGCTCCCAAAAAGACTAAAGTCACAATTAACGGTAGCAGCCAGTATTTTTGGCGTTCTCTCATAAACGCCCACAAATCTTTGAGGAAATCTAAAGTTGCTTCAAACACTTAAAAAGGACGCTCCATACTAACTTTTGTTCTTTCTTTGCTTGGGACGCGATAAGTATCCATTTTCGGATTCAATTTGCGGCGCATTGCATCTTCGCCGAAAATCTTTTTGATCGCTCCCATCGGCCAAATTATCAGGTAAAAAACTATCCCCAGAACGATCGGCGTTTCGATTTTGTTGAGGGTAAGTCCAAACCACATCCACCCGTGGTAAATGGGATTGAGCAATTTCGGCGCAGTCAATGCTAGCACAATTAGCACAGCGCCGATCGCCCAGGGCCACCAAGGTATGGAACCGCGTCGCAGTAACGGTACTGCTAAACCGAACAGCACCGCAATTAAGCCGCCAACTAGCAGCCCGAAATCGCGCAGGCCTTTTTTATCGAGTTTTTTAATTTCGTCGCTCATGGGAAGAAGGAAGAAGGAAGAAGGAAGAAGGAAGAGGGAAGAAGGAAGACTACTCGTTACCAGTTGTTAGTCGTAGGGTGCGCACTGCGCACCTTACCCTTTTAGTCGTAGGTGCGCACTGCGCACCTTACCCGGATTGTTAGTTGTTAAATAACAAATAACTAATAACAAATAACCACTAACTAATCGAGTTCAAATTCATTTTTCCACGAGTCGTCTTGTTTCCAAGGAATTTGTTCGGATTTGGAAAGCAAGAAATTCTCTAACACCAGATAGTCCATTTCGGTTCGCATGAAACAGCGGTAAGCATCTTCTGGAGTACAAACAATCGGTTCGCCTCGGACGTTAAAAGAAGTATTAACTACAATCGAACATCCCGATCGCTGTTCAAAATGGCTGATTAGATCGTAGTACCGAGGATTGGTTTCTTTGTGAACTGTTTGGATGCGCGCCGAGTAATCGACGTGGGTAACAGAGGGAATTTCCGATCGCGGAACGTTGAGCTTTTCAATCCCAAAAAGTTGTTCTTGTTCGGGAGTCATCGGAATTCGGAGACTGGCTTTGACAGGAGCTACCAATAGCATATAAGGGCTGGAATGGTCGATCTCAAAATAATCGGCCACTCGTTCGGCTAAAATTGACGGCGCAAAAGGTCGAAATGATTCCCGATATTTAATTTTCAGGTTCATCACGGACTGCATTTTAGCATTGCGGGGGTCGCCAATGATCGATCGACCTCCGAGAGCTCTGGGGCCAAATTCCATCCGCCCTTGGAACCATCCCACCACATTTCCCTGTGCCAAAATTTCAGCCAACTGCGGCATTAATTCAGCATCGTCCAATCGATGATAGCTGGCTTTGACAGCATCCAAATACTCAAGAATTTCTGCATCGCTAAACTTTGGCCCCAAATACGAACCGCGCATTTTGTCGCGGCAAGTTAAATGAGCAGTAGACTTAGTAACAGTAGCCACCGCCTGGTTTCCAGTCAGGACTTCTGTTTCATCTTCTACATTATTATTCGCAATTGTACGATCGTCCGCAGCAACATCGCGCGAGGATTCGCAATACTGATACCAAATCGCCAAAGCTGCTCCCAAAGCACCACCAGCATCTCCTGCGGCCGGTTGAATCCAAATATCTTTAAAAATACCTTCCCGCAAAATGCGGCCGTTAGCAACGCAATTGAGAGCAACGCCGCCCGCGAGACAAAGATAATCGACATTCAATTCTTTTTTAACTGTTCTGCAAAGCCGCAAAACAACTTCTTCGGTGACAACTTGAATGGAAGCTGCGATGTCCATTTCCCGCTGAGTCAATTTCCCTTCAGCTTGGCGCGGCGGGCCTTCAAACAATTCGTCAAACTTCTTGTTTGTCATGGTTAAGCCAACAGTATAGTTGAAATAATCCATGTTCAAACGGAAAGTGCCGTCGTCTTTGAGGTCGATTAAATAGTTGAGAATCTTGTCTGCATATTTGGGTTCGCCGTAAGGCGCTAAACCCATGAGTTTGTATTCGCCAGAGTTGACTTTAAAGCCGGTATAGTAGGTGAAAGCGGAATAAAGCAAACCCAAAGAGTGGGGAAAATCGATTTCCCACTGGGGAGTAAGTTGGTTTCCGTCTCCCAACCAGACGGAAGTTGTCGCCCATTCTCCCACGCCGTCGAGACACAAAACGGCGGCTTTTTGAAAGGGGCTGGGGAAAAATGCTGAGGCTGCGTGGGATTGGTGGTGTTCGGTAAAGAGCAGAGATGGCTTTAGCTTTGAGGTTTTGCAGTTTGCCATTTCTGCGAGTTCTCTTTTGAGCATGGTTTTGAGGTAAAGCTTTTCTTTTAGCCAGATTGGCATGGCGGTTAAGAAAGAGCGAAAACCGTGCGGTGCGTAGGCTAAGTAGGTTTCTAAGAGGCGCTCGAATTTGACTAAAGGCTTGTCGTAAAAAACGATGCGATCGACTTCCTGTAGATCAATTTTCGCTTCTTTCAAGCAATAGGCGATCGCATTCTTGGGAAATCTGGCGTCGTGCTTTTTGCGGGAAAATCTTTCTTCCTGCGCTGCGGCGATAATTTCTCCATCGCGAATTAAGGCTGCGGCGCTGTCGTGATAGTACGCCGAGATTCCAAGTATGTTCATCCCTCTCCTCACAAATCGCTATGCGTTTGTATCTGACTGTTTTAGAATAGCTAACGATTATAGCTGTAGAAGGGCTTATTTGCAGTTTAGTTTTGCGATCGCTTTTAATTTAACCTCCGCTTCCTGCCCCGTACCCCTTACCCTGCATTGAATTTCGATCTCTCAGCGTCTGGCTATCCGCCGCCCCCAAGCTCGGAAATATGTCAGCAGGGGGAATTGATAAAATTCACCGATCAACCACACCACAATGCCTAAATGGGACAAAAAAGCTAAGCCTGTCCAAGCGGAGGGTAGCCACGACAAGCGGCTTCCGGGAACCGGAGGAAAATAGTAGGCTGAAAGCCCCAGCAAGGTAGTGGGAAGGAAAATTAGACCGATCGCCGCTGCAAAATAGGCCCATCCGAATTCTACGCCTTCGAGGTGAGCTCCGATCCACTGCTTGCCGTTCCAGTGCCAATTTACAGGCGGTTGGCGATCGGCCATTTGGAGCGATTGTCTTTCTACGCTGGCGGTAAAAATGTGCTGGCAGAAGTTGCAAGCTAGGGCTTCCATCATCGGCATGGTAGCAATTTTACCCGTGCGGCAGACGGGACACGGATAGGTATCTTGAGGATCGAAAGGTCTGGTGGATTTTTTCTGAGTTTGCATGGAGCGGGCTGCTTGTCAAGATATTGAATTATCTTAACAGAGTTTTTATGGCTTGGGTAAGCTGGATTTTATCTGTAAGACAGCAGAATTTATTAATAATTAACGGCGGTTGATTTGGGATTAATTGCGGTGGTTGTTGTGATACCGAATTCGGGCTCCTGCCCACTGAAGTTTTTCCCTCAAAGTGCCGTAATAAGAATAGTTTTCTCGCAAAATGATAAATTTGGCTTCGCAGTCTGCCATCCGCACGTCTACGCGCTGTCCGGGCCAAATTGCAGTACCTAAAATGCCGTCCGTCCAGAGTTTGGTACTGAGTTCGTAATCGGCTAAAGGCCAAATGCTGACGACTGAACCGGGGGGCAAAACTACCGCCCGACTGGATAAACTCAAAGGGCAAATCGGAGTAACGGCGATCGCATCCATGCCTGGGTGAATAATCGGCCCGTTGGCAGATGCGGTGTAGCAAGTCGAACCGGTGGGAGTTGCGACAATTAAGCCGTCGCCTTGATATTGATCGACGACTTCGCCGTCAACTTCCATTTCTAGAATACAGCTCGGCATTCGATCGGCAGAAGCGGGTTTGATGCACATTTCATTGAGGGCCAAAAATCGATCGCTCTCGGGTTCAAGATTAGTTCTATTCCCCTCAAAAATCGCCGCCTGCAACATCATCCGCTTCTGCACGGCATACCTATCTTCGGCGAGTCTGTCCCAAATCTCCTCAGTATTTTGGAAATCCTCAAAAGACTCGGTTAAAAAACCCAGATGTCCCCCCACATTCGCCGCCAAAATCGGGATGCCGTCAGCAGCTAAATTTCGCGCCGCAGCCAGAGCAGTGCCGTCGCCACCGAGCACCACAGCTAGATCGATCGGGCTGTTGCTAGAAGCTAAAAACACTGGATACGGGTTATCTTTAGGGCCGCTCGGCCCCATCAAAACATGACAGCCGCGACTTTCTAACTGCCGGGCACATTGTTCGGCCCAGCGCTGAGCCAGCGGATCTCGGGCTTTGTGAGCGATAATTACTTGTTTTAACTGCACAATTAATTTGGGATTTGGGATTTGGGATTTGGGATTTTAGACTGAACTCAATTCCGGCTGCGCCGGAATAATGAGGACACGGCAGTGCCGTTTCCCTAGGCTGGATTAATTGTACGGACGAGTGGCTTTCGCCGTGTCCTGACGCTGCGTAATATTAATTCCGATGCCACCGGAATTGATCTGAACTAAAAAATCTCAAAA
>JANNOR010000018.1:0-10012 GCA_031399265.1 Cyanobacteria bacterium SOY_34_metabat_3
TCCTACCTCGAAGGAGCCAACTTCCTCACCGTAGCAGTATCCACCCCAGCCAACAGCCTCGGACACTCCCTCCTCTTCCTGTGGGGCCCCGAAGCACAGTGGGACTTCACCCGCTGGTTCCAACTCGGCGGCTTGTGGGCATTTGTCGCCCTCCACGGCGCTTTCGCACTGATCGGCTTTTGCCTGCGTCAGATCGAAATCTCCCGTTTAGTCGGCATCCGCCCCTACAACGCCCTAGCATTCACCGGCCCCATCGCCGTGTTTGTGTCCGTGTTCCTGCTGTACCCATTGGGTCAATCAGGCTGGTTCTTCGCCCCTAGTTTCGGCGTCGCAGCAATTTTCCGCTTCCTATTGTTCCTGCAAGGCTTCCACAACTGGACGCTCAACCCCTTCCACATGATGGGCGTTGCAGGCATCTTGGGCGGCGCGCTCTTGTGCGCTATCCACGGTGCAACCGTGGAAAACACCCTGTTTGAAGATGGCGAAGGCTCAAACACCTTCCGCGCCTTCAACCCAACTCAGTCTGAAGAAACCTACTCGATGGTTACAGCTAACCGTTTTTGGTCGCAAATCTTCGGAATTGCGTTCTCCAACAAACGTTGGTTGCACTTCTTCATGCTGTTCGTTCCCGTCACAGGCTTGTGGATGAGCTCCTTGGGCATCGTCGGTTTAGCATTAAACCTGCGCGCCTATGACTTCGTATCACAAGAACTTCGCGCTGCTGAAGATCCTGAGTTTGAAACGTTCTACACTAAGAACATTCTGCTTAACGAAGGCATTCGTGCTTGGATGGCTCCAACTGACCAACCTCACGAAAACTTCATCTTCCCAGAAGAAGTTCTGCCTCGTGGTAATGCTCTGTAAGCATCGCGAAAGCTCAAAAATTGCCACATTTTGAAAGGGTAAGATAAAGCAATTTAGGCTTTACCCTGAATGTTTAAAAAGCTCCTGCCAATTGGCAGGAGCTTTTTATTTCATTTCTGACAGCATCGAGTATTTCTGGACACATGGGTATCTAGAAACCCGGTTATCGACCGATCGTACATTTAAACCCGCTTTAAACCCGATCGCCCCACAGCAGAGCTTTTGAATAAAAATCTTGTCACCCGCTGGCTGTAGAGATCGATCGCAAATCTTGCAGTGCCAGTAATTTGCCGATATTTTGAAAAATTTTCAACCAGCATCCCCCACTTCTGATTCCTTGTGTTATTCTAGTAACTGTGCATACCGGAATGAGACTCAGAACGCAGGTTCATCTGGTAATGCTGCCAATGGGTAGCACACAAATCCTCATACTTAATCTCAGATTAAGATGAGGTGCGTTCAAATATAAACCATTTAGTAAAAACTGGAGGTGATGCTCATGATAGAAAGTAGTAAACGCATGGGTCATCAGATTGGAAACTACCGGCTGTGCGCCGGGGCCGCTCACTAGCAGTCAGCCGTTGTTTCCAACGGGAAACGACTTCCACGGGGAACCAGGCTGAGCTAGGGAATCTCCCGGCAGTCAGGTTCTAATCTGAAGACCCGCTAGACCGCTCTCACCCCAAATAGTGTTAAATCTTAAGTGTTAAAGCTTGAGCCTCAACACTATTGGTGAGAGCGGATAGTTTTTGGTGAGATTTTCGACTGTTGCGGGCTGTGAATCTGTCGTTGCTAATCCCAAAGTTTAAAAAAATTATCGCTGAGATACTTAACGATACTGAAATTAACGATCGCCCCAGTCAATTATTAGGCTCGACGGTTGAAGGCAAGCCCGTTCGGCATACCGGGAAATTTAAAGATTTTGTAGGAACGAGCCCGTGAGCGCATAAATTGGTAGATCACGCAAGAGGCAGCAGCACATCACCCAGACATAGTAATCTCTTGCAATAAAGTAACAGTTAACTTGACAACTTACGATTAGGAGGCTTAACTGAGGAAGACTTTGCTATGGCCCAAGATATTTCTGCGCTTGATTAAAAGAATTGGCGCGGGTACAGCAAAGCATTCACTGCATCTAGCCACAGTCCCCGAACGCGGTAAGCTGGCAAATAAAAAATCGACTCTGGGTTAGAATTGGATGTGAGAAAGTCGAGATGCAAAAAGTCCAATGTATTAAAGGCTATTCGCCATCCTCAGACCATGATCGTATTTGAAAAGCCAGAGTTCTTGAACGAGTCTGCTGAAAGAACCGATCTGATAGAAAAGCTTTTGGACATTGGCGCCGCTCTGTCGAGCGCCCAAGACTTGGGCGGCTTGTTAAACTTAATTTTATCGAAAAGTAGGGAAATCACCTACAGCGATGCAGGCAGCGTTTACTTAGTAGATCACACCGACGAGAAATCTAAGTTACTGTTCAAAGTAGCCCAAAATGCTTCTAAACCCAGACTGTCGTTTAAGGAATTTGCGCTGCCGCTGACAGACAAAAGTTTGGCGGGATATGTGGCAATTACAGGTCAAAGTTTGAACTTGTCGGATGCTTACGACTTGCCCCCGGGCGTACCCTACCAGCTAGATACCAGTTTTGACAGGGATATTAATTACCGCACTTGCTCGGTAATGGTGTTACCTATGCAAAACCGACAAGGCGAGACGATCGGCATACTGCAACTGATCAACCGCAAAACAAAGGCAGGTGCGGTGCTGACTGCCGAGAATGCTTGGGAATCGACGCAGCAGTATTCGGAGTGGGAAGAAAGGATAGTTCGATCGCTGGCATCTCAAGCAGCAATCTCGATCGAGCGAAATCAACTTCAAGAAAGCATAGAACATTTGTTCGAGGGCTTCGTCAAAGCCTCAGTCCAAGTCATAGAAGCCAGAGACCCCTGTACCTACGGCCATTCAGAACGAGTAGCAGCCCTGACAGTACGCCTGTCAGAAGAAGTAAACGCCGTCAGCAGCGGATGGCTGCGCAATATTTACTTTAACAACCGCCAGATTCAAGAAATTCGCTACGCCGCCCTGCTGCACGATTTTGGCAAAATCGGAGTCCCCGAAGCAGTTTTGACCAAGCAGAAAAAGCTCTACCCCTCACAGCTAGAAATCATTCGCCACCGTTTCGCCCTAGCTCAGCGGACGATGGAAATGGAATGCGTCCAGTCTAAATATAAATACTTGCTGGAGCATTCAGCCTACCGAAAACACCCGAATGACGAGCCAGAGTGCGCTCAATGCCAGGAAATCGAACAGCTAGACACGGCGTTAGCAGGCGCAAAAACTAGATTGGCAGAATACTGGGAAGTCTTGATCGAGGCAAACGAGCCTCACATCTTGGCAGAAGAACCCCTAGCTCAACTGCGAGAACTTTCTCGGCAAACTTACAGAGATATAGACGGGGCAATTAAACCGCTGCTAACCCCAGACGAGATCGTGCAATTGATGGTGTCGAGGGGAAATCTCACGCCGGAAGAACGATCGGCAATCGAATCTCACGTAATTCACACTTACGAGTTTCTGAACCAAATTCCTTGGACAAAGGATCTGAAAAATGTTCCCAGCATCGCCTACGGACATCACGAAAAACTCGACGGTACAGGCTATCCCAGAGGTCTAAAACACTCAGAAATCCCGATTCAAGCCCAATTAATGACGATCGCCGATATTTACGACGCCCTGACAGCAGGCGATCGCCCCTACAAACGAGCTCTGCGCACAGAGGCAGCGATGAAAATTTTGCGGCAAGAAGCAGCTCACAACAAAATTAATAGTGATTTATTGGAACTTTTCGACCACCGCCAAGTCTTTGGAGTTCTGGGACACAGCATGGATGTTAATAAAGTCGAATCAGCCTAGACGAGTCGGGCGCGCTGTGCTAAAAATTAAATAGGCGATCGAGCTGGCATCAAAAGTGTCACTCGCCAAACCACTCAATAGCCTATCTATTGTCAGGTTTTCACACTGTAGAGTACCGATAAAAAAACAAGCAAACCTAACAGCCAGGAACATCATTCCACTCAGTCAGCCCTAAAAAATTCCAAGAAAAAGTAAATTTTGGCTCTTGTTTTAAAGTATCCTAGTGTGGCAAATACTGACCACATAGAAGACTAAAAAAGTTTCTTTGTAATCGGTGTGAGGATGAGAGAGAACATGTCTAAATTTTTGTGGAGTTATTTACTAATCAGCCCAGCAGTCTTAGGAGCTACCCTAGTAGTTTCTGCGAGTGCGATGGCAGCAGACGCTCAGCCGGGGGCTGATGCGCTAAAGCCTCAAGCTGCCAAAGCTGAAACCTCTGAAGCGAAACTCAATGCTCCTTCTGCTGTGAGCGAAACAACCGCAGCCTCGGAGCCAGTCGAAGCAATTTCCCAAGTCGTAACTGGCGAAACCGGGCCAGCGATTGCAACTTCTACCACGGCTGCAACACAAAGTGCGATCGTCCCCGGCAACAGTGCCCCAGCAGTGGCAAATCCTGAACAGGCATCACAACCTGCAAGTGAATCTTTAGCAGCAGTTGAGCCAACAGTCGCTCAACCAGTAGAAAATTCAGCGGCAGCTACCGCTGTGCCAGAGATCCTCGGCGCAGTTCAATTAGAAACAACTGCCCCGACAGTGACAGCGCCGGCACAGCAAAATTTGCCCGCACCCGCTGAATCTGTAGCCCAAACTGTTGCACCACAAGCTCAAAACCCAGCCGCCACCTTAGAACAGCTCAATCAATACAGCAGCGAAGGTGCGGCCAGCGGCGAAACTCAAGGTCAAGTTACCTCAGTATCTCAACTTTCCGACGTGCGGCCCACAGACTGGGCATTCCAAGCACTGCAATCCCTAGTCGAGCGCTACGGCTGTATTGCCGGGTATCCCGACGGCACATTCCGCGGCAACCGGGCAATGACCCGCTACGAATTTGCCGCTGGTCTCAACGCTTGCTTAGATAAAGTTACCGAGCTAATTAAAGCAGGCACCACCAACTTAGCGACAAAAGATGACTTGGCAGCCCTCCAACGGCTCCAAGAAGAATTTGCAGCGGAACTGGCAACCCTGCGCGGCCGCGTCGATGCTTTGGAAGCTCGTACCTCCGAACTCGAAGCCAACCAGTTCTCAACTACTACCAAGCTGACTGGGGAAGCGATTTTCGCCCTCAGCGACGACTTTAGCGGCGACACTAGGCTTTTTGACAGAAACAACCGAAGAATCGGCAGCAATCAAAACGAGGCTGTCTTCCAACAGCGGGTGCGTCTCAATTTAAATACGAGCTTCACCGGCCGAGACTTGCTGCTAACCAGGCTTCAGGTGGGCAACGGTCGAAACTTTGGGGCTACCAGCGAAGCAAATCAAACTTGGAATTTTGTCGGCAGAAACGACAACGTTTTTCACCTGGACACCTTGCTTTACAAGTTCCCCGTCGGTCAGCGACTGAACGTTACCCTCGCAGCCAACGCAGGCGTTTGGGACGACATCATACCGACTGTCAACCCTTACTTTGAAGACTTTGACGGCGGTAACGGGTCATTGAGCACCTTCGGACAGCGGAACCCGATTTATCGCTTGGGTGGCGGTGCAGGTATCGGCTTTGACTACGCTTTCGGCGGCAGGGGCTTGCTGGGCGGCGTGTTTGGCCCGACTTCTCTGTCCTTCGGCTACTTGGCGTCAAATGCAGCCAGTCCCTCCAGAGGCGCGGGCTTGTTCAACGGCGACTATGCGGCGATGGGCCAGTTAACTTTTACCCCGGGACGCAACTTGCAAGTTGCTTTCAACTACAACCACGGTTACTTTAGCCGAGGAAACTTTGGATTTGACAACGGTTTGGGGAACGGGCCCAATAATCTCGGCGGTTTCACCGGTACCGGTGTGGCTAATTCCCTCAACGGTTTGAGTGAAGGCGCTAATGCTCGAAAAGTTGTTAGCAACTCCTACGGCGCTCAGGCTTCGTTCCGACTGAGCCCGAGGTTTATAATTGGGGGCTGGGGAGGTTTAACCAATGCTCGCATCATCGGCACCGGCGATGCGAAAATTTGGAACTACGCAGTCACCTTGGCTTTCCCTGATTTAGGGAAAGAAGGCAACTTGCTGGGCTTTGTGCTAGGTCGGGAGCCTTACTTGGATAAACTTGAGGCTCCGAGCAGTTTGGGAAGCTTCAGAAATGATACTTCGTATCACATTGAAGGGTTCTACAAATTCAAGTTTACGGATAATATTTCAGTGACTCCCGGCGTCATTTGGATTACCAACCCCAACCAAAATAGGCACAACGAGGACATCATTATTGGTACTCTGAGAACTACTTTCACGTTCTAAGAGCCGATTAGATGAGGCAGGGCGGGTCATACGCTCTCTGCTGCCAACTCTAGCTAAATTTAGCCCTGCTTCCGGCAGGGCTTTTTTGTGCGGTGGACGAATCTGGAAATTAAGCCCCTGAAAAAACTTGCGAGTAGCCCCTATTTGGCAGAGGGCTAAACGTTAAAGGTGACACCTTCTTCACCTGACTTCAAAACCCGAAAGTCTAATTGCTGAAAGGATCGATCGGGCGATCGTATCTTATACATCTTAATTAAGGGAGGTTTTCTCCACCTTCCTCTTCCAGCAGCACCCCAAGCCAAAAGCTAAACCAACACCTGCGATCGTAGTAGGTTCTGGCACAGTTTCAGACTCAGACTCGTACTCATAGGCGAGAGTAAGCTTTGAGTCAGTCGTGACAATGCCTGCGTAAGTGACCGTTGTAGGCGTTCCTAAAACTCTAACATTGCCCGCAGGGTAAACGCATCTTAACTTTAACCCAAAATATGCTACAGTGAAATCCGACTATATTTCAATGTAGTTTGTTGTATTTTATTGGTGTTGTCAATGGCAAGAGGTTTTAGTAAAGCTGTAACTTCCCAACAAAAAGAAACAGACTCATTGCCTTCAATGAATATTTTAAATGCCAGTTTTTAGAACATTTTGCCAACTTGAATGACCCAAGAATAGAAAGAAGTAAAGAACATTTACTGAAAGATATTATCGCGATTGCAATTCTAGCTGCGCTCAGCGGTGCAGAGGAGCGGTCCGGAATAGAAGCCTATGGTAATGCCAAATATGAATGGCTAAAAAGCTTCCTAGAATTACGGAATGGCATACCATCTCATGACACATTTAGTCTCCTTATTGGCCAGAATTAAACCTCAACAGTTTCAAGAATGTTTTTTGAGTTGGGTAAATGCGATAGTCGGGGAATTAAAACTAAATGTGATTGCCATTGATGGCAAAACAATGAAATAATCTTATGACCGAAACGACTAGCAAAAAGCTCTACATATAGTTAGTGCTTGGTCTTCATCTCATCAATTAGTTTTAGGTCAAAAAAAAGTCCATAAAAAGTCTAATAATCTGACAGGAATCCCGGAACTAATAGAACTGTTAGAAATTGTGTGAAGTGTAATAACCATAGATGCTATGTGTCAAAAAGACATAACATCTCTGATAGTCAAGAAAAAGGAGATTACATTTTAGCTTTAAAAGGGCATCAAAAACTCCTGCACAAAGCCGTGAAAAAATGGTTTGAAGTCGCCCAAAAAACCGATTTTTTAGACAAAAACTACAATTATTATGAATAAATAGAAGCTGGACATCATCGAGGGGAAAAAAGAAAAGTATGGACGGTTGATGTATCCGAGTTAACACCTCTGCATAATCAATCACTATGGACTGGATTAAAAACAGTTGTCATGATAGTTAGTGAAGGACGGCTGTGGAATAAAACCACCACTGAAGCTCGTTTTTACGCTTAGTAGTTTAAGCAGTAATGCTGAGACAATTGCCGATTCGATCCGCAGTCATTGGGGCATTTAAAATAGCTTACATTGGACGTTAGATGTTACATTTCGTGAAGATGAAGGGCGGATTCGGAAACAGAAATCTCCCGAAAATTTTGCAATTTTACGTCGATTAGCTATAAATTTAATGAAACCAGAAAAAACTTCTAAACAAAGTCTAAAAATGAAACGGTATCGAGCGGCAATGGATAATAATTATTTAGTTCCAATTTTAAACTCTGCCAGTTAACGCTCGAAATCTAATCCCAATATATGAATAAAAACTATCCGGCTTTAAGAAGTTTATAAAATCTTAAGGTTCTGGTTTAATCGGCTCAAGTGGGTTAAAATTAAGGATTTTAAGAAGGTTTTTTGAGTTATTTAGGAATGCAAAAACTTACGTTTTTGTCAAATTAATTTAGATGCGTTTACCCTGTGATTTGGCAACAGTCATAGAACTTGCGCTCTTTGAGGAATTAAACTGATTATAGTAGAAGGAAGAACGAAGAAGCGAAATTTCGCGAGTTACAATTGCCCGGTAAATCAGTAAAGTTTAATAATCTTAGTCCTGGACGCACTGCGACCCAAGAAACCGGGTTTTTTACGAAAATACCCGATTATTGCCTTGAATTCGGTAAAGAACCCGGTTTATAACCCTTGATGCGTGAGTCCTAAATATAAAAAATCAGCCTAACCCAAGATCGAATCTACACTCACTTGAAAATCAGGAAAAGCCAGCGGTGCAACTATTTCTCCCCGTTCCAACCTTTGTACTGAACTATAGCCATTTGCCATTGGCTCGCGGTAAACTTCTAAACAGTTAGCCTCAAGATCCCACAACCAAACTTCTTGAATCCCAGAACGAGCATAGTTAGGTACTTTTACATCGCGATCGAAATCGATAGTGCTATCAGAAACCTCTACCAAAAGCAATACTTCTGACGGTATTGGATGTGCTGTGGCGTAGTAGTCAGCACGAGGTTCCAGCAATACAACATCCGGTTGAGGCTCGGTACGTTCAGTTAACTGAATTGGGTCTTGAACACCCAGAATAGCAATCTCTTCTGGAATTTGGCGAAACTGTCGGATCAGGCGTTTTACACAACTTGCGTGACGAGTACCAATTGCAGCCATTTCGATAATTTCTCCTTCTATGAGTTCTACTCGGTCATTTTCACCAAAAACGCCAGCCTCGCTCATCAGGTGGTATTCTTTGACTGTAAATAGCCGTCTTTGCGTCTGAACAGACATAACTATTCTCCTTGTTGGAAACTTACCTAAATTTATCATAAAAAAAACCGCCCTTAACAGAGCGGTTAAAAGAGGAAGTCGCCGTAAAGTACGTCATCGCCAAGGTCGCCTAGCAGCAAATCGTTGTTTTTGCCGCCGAACATCGTGTCATTATCTTTGCCGCCAAACAAACTATCATTGCCATCGTTGCCGAATACGCTGTCGCGGCCGATGTCGCCTCTAACCAAGTCATCGCCTTTGCCACCGTAAACTTGGTCGTTGTCTTTGCCGCCAAAAACAGTGTCATTCCCTTCATTGCCGTTGAGAATATCATTGCCGGGGTCGCCAAAAATCAGGTCATTTCCGCTTAGTGCGACGATCGCATCATTTCTATCTAGCCCGCTGATGGTGTCGTCACCTAGCAAGTTTCCTAGCCCAATTATGCGACCGTCTGGTAAAAGTCCAGGCATCACATCGGGGCCGAGAGTTCCTGTTATATTTGCCATTTTTTTCAACTCCACAGGTTAATTATTTTTGCTTTTGGTAGAAGCACCTGTAGAGATTATTCAGGATAATATTGCGGTTTTAATTGACAGATGACTCGAAATAGACCGGGTAGTTATGTCAGTATTTACCAGACTTTTTCACCAAGTAATCGCCCAGTGCAATTTCCTGCTGTCGGGCTGTTTTTACAACTGTATTTCCGCTTTAATGTCCTATTAATTGTTGAGAATGAAGAGGTTAGAGAAATGTTCCCAAAAATCTAAATATTTTAGAATTAAAATTAATACTTATTCGATTCAGAAAATAAGGGCAATCGCCGATTGCAATCGCTACCAATAGTTAAGCTATATGTTTCTATTAAATTAATTTATTTCAGGACAATATTTTAAAAAGTTTGGAGAATTTTTGTGCGATAAAACTTCTGGTTTGAACGGAGCGACGGACCTTATATCATCTACGATCGATTACTCAAAATGTGTTTGTAGGACTAATGTCAATTCCGGCTGAGCTGAAATGATATAGAGATATAGAGGAGACGGCAGTGCCGTTTCCCTACCACGATCAATTGTAGG
>JANNOR010000042.1:0-2319 GCA_031399265.1 Cyanobacteria bacterium SOY_34_metabat_3
ACCCAAACGCCGATAAGCTGGCCGGAATGTATCGCCCCACTGGACTAAGCAGTGAGCCTCATCTAAGATTAAACCGTTGATTTCTATGTGGGGTTGACTGATGATTTCCCAGACTGGTTTGCTAAGCAATGTTTCGGGAGACAGGTACAGCAATCTCAACTTATTTTGTTGCAGCGATTGCATAGTTTGCTGGCGCTGCTGTTTTGGCAATTGGCTGTGAAGGAGGGAAGCGGGTAAATGGCGATCGCGCAATTCTTGCACTTGATTTTCCATCAGTGCGACTAATGGCGAAACTACGAGAGTTAAGCCTGTTTGTAACAAAGCTGGCAGTTGAAAGCAGATAGATTTGCCGCCGCCAGTCGGCATAATTATAATTGTATCTTTTCCGGCTAATAAACTACTGACTATTTCTGCTTGCGGTGGTCGAAAGTCGTCGTAGCCCCATATTTCCTGGAAGGTGGCGCGGGCTTGATTTAATGATGTTAATTGTGGTGGAAAGTTCATGAAATTTATTTGATAAATTAGTTGGAATTTTAAACAATGAGTGTTAATTTAATAACTAAACGGCAACTGCGACTTTTAGGCAAATATCCTGAGTCAAATTACGGTTAATGCGATATTTTTGAGCAACGATCGTACTCCTGGACGCGCTTCGACAAAAGAAACCGGGTTTTTTGGCTAATCTGCGGGTGAGTGCGAAATATTGTCGCAAAAACCCGGTTTCTGAACACCCGCGTGCAATCCAAAATCTCAAATCGCCTAAGAATTCTCGCCGTCTCGGCGGCCGAGTTCGTAGACGGCGCAACCAATACAGGCGATCGTACCCATCGATACAGCCCAACCGGTGCCCAGAGACAATTCTACGCCCCAGTTGCAAAATCCGCCCACGATCAAAAAGGGCAGAATGCTTAACAGCGAAGCGTAAAAGGAATTTTGAGCTTCTCTAGCTTGGCGAGTCTTCTCAAACTCCGCTTCCGAGGTGTAGAGGGATCTTTCGGCGAAATTCATCCAGCGGGTTAGTTGCAGCATCACCCATTCGCTGAGGGGTGAGAAGCCCCAATACAGGGCCAAAGACCATAATGACGCACCGGCGATCGCAGTTGCATCTATGGCAAAACTAAAGGGGAAAATTTCAGTAAGCATTGCTTGATATTTATTATGAATTTGAGATTTTGGATGACATCCAAAATCCCCGAACTACTATAGTGTCAAACAAAGGCTCGATCGAATTCAACCGCAGCCGAAATTATGCCAATTTTTTTAAGGCCTCACCCCCGGCATTTACCCGGAAGCCTTGACACGGGTTTTGGATGGAGTAAGATACACGTTGTTGATAAACTGATTCGCGAAGGAAGGGTAGAACTCACACGCCATCTTGCAGCGAATTGGCACTCCTCAACGCATACTCACACACACACATTCAATTTTGAGCCGTGAAAAAAATCCTGCAAGACTCTAGAGGCCCGCTGACGGCAAAACGCTTTTTTCGTTTCAGACAGATGCTGCTGGTGGCACTTTCGATCGGCATTGTTTTGATCGGCCCTTATTTACAGCAGCAGTTGGTCACAGCTCAGTCTGGCTTGCCCAGCAAAGTAGCGACGGGTAATTTGTGGCAAGAAGCTTCTTTTCCAGTCGAAAATTTTGAAACATACACTTCCCCGTTCGGCCCCCGCGGCGGGGATTTTCATTACGGTTTGGATCTGGCGGCGCCTGAAGGTAGCTACATTCGGAATTGGTGGGGCGGACAGATTGTGGAAGTTTGGGAAGATGGCAGGTGCGGCACTGGTATGATCGTGCGATCGGGAAGTTGGGAACACATCTACTGTCACCTCCGAGGCCGGGTGCTCACAGCTAACGGCGGGCGTTATTATACCGATCGCGAAGGTACGCTGCAAATTTGGCAAGGTCAAACAGTGCCGGCCGGTGCGAGAATTGCCAGAGTCGGGATGACTGGCCGCACGTCTGGGCCTCACCTGCACTGGGGCTTGAAGTACGGGGGGCGCTGGGTAGATCCGGCTTTGGTACTCCGGGAAATGTACGCGCAACAATCTTAAATTAGTTGTTAGTCATTTTTCTGGGTTTCTACTAATATCAAATCCGCTCTTCATCGGAATGATATAAACGGAGGACACGGCAGTGCCGTTTCCCTACAATTAATGGGGTAGGGACAAAGGCCAAGCCCATTAGTGTCAACTTAAGCCTGAAAGCCTTGATAAATCTCGTTTTTACCATAGTCCAGATCCCCCTAAATCCCCCTTAAGAAGGGGGACTTTGATCGGACTCTTGTCCCCCCCGACCTAAGGGGGGCTCGTTCGGATC
>JANNOR010000072.1:0-9591 GCA_031399265.1 Cyanobacteria bacterium SOY_34_metabat_3
TCGCCGCAGCAAGCGGTTAGCAATCCGAGGTGTGCCGCGAGCTCGGCGGGCAATTTCTGTGGCTCCTTCTGGGGTGATTTTAGTGTCTAGAACTTGGGCGGTTCTTTGGACAATTAGACTAAGTTCGTCTATTTCGTAGTACCGCAATCTTTGGATTAAGCCGAAACGATCGCGCAATGGAGCTGTCAAGGAACCGACTTTTGTGGTTGCACCTACTAGGGTAAAGGGTTTCAGGGGAATGCTGCGGATTTTAGCGGTTTTTCCTTGACCGATCGTAATGTCTAAACGGCAGTCTTCCATCGCCGGATATAGGATTTCTTCTGTAACTTTAGATAATCGATGAATTTCGTCGATAAACAGCACGTCGCCTGCTTTCAGGTTGATCAGCAATCCGACAATGTCTCGGGGTTTTTCTAGGGCGGGGGCTGTGGTGATTTTGCATTCAACTTCCATTTCTGCTGCTAGAATTAGCGACATTGTGGTTTTGCCTAACCCGGGTGGGCCGTACAGTAACAGGTGATCCATAGGTTCGCCGCGAGATTTGGCTGCTGCAATTGCGATCGCCAAAACTTCTCTTAGGTCTTTTTGCCCGATGTATTCAGCTAACCGCTGGGGGCGGATTTTGTCGTCTTGTTTGCTATTGATTTCGTCGGGTAATTCTTGGGATTCTAAGAGGGATTCTGTCTTAGGTTTGGCGGCTTGTTTGCGGGGGGCTGGGGCGATGTCTTCGGGTAGATTTGGGTCGGGCGGCTGTTGTTTGGAGGAGATAATTGCCATATTTATTTGCGATCGGGCGGCGAGAATTGTTTACAATTATTAGCAGAATTCTTAGAATTATTGAACACGCGATGAGTATTCCATCTTCTTTATTAGCATCGGAAAGCATAACTTTTGAGGAGGCGATCGCCCTGACTCAATCTTTGTTGTTGGAAATTGAGGCCGATCGACTTTCACAAGCCCAGATCGAGCAAGCAGTGGCTTCTCTGGTGAAAACACAGAACGGGGCTAGGGGGTTTTTTGTCACCTATCTGACGGGCGATGGACAGGATGCAGATCGACCGTCACTCGGAGTTACTGAGGCGCTGCGATCGGCTCCTGAGATCGTAGCAGAACTGTTGGTGAAAAATTTGGCGATGTCGGCGGCAATGGTTGTACATCATTCGCGCGATCGCAGCGAGGAGATGGCCGCCGGTTCTGCTAGAGTTCAGGAGCGATCGCGCAATTTGATTCAACTCCTGCAACTTCCCGCCTGTCAAACTATAGCGTCGCAAATGCTAGCCAGTTTGCAAAGCGGTGAGGGCGAGTACGAGCAATTTTTTGTGCGGTGGGGCTACGATGGCGAGCAAAAACTAGCGATCGGTTCGGCAGTGCGATCGGCGATCGGCTAAAGTAACCTCCTGGGCTAGAGTGACAGATCCTTGATCGAAGCGGCCCGGGTGTGGAATAATTGCGGTTTAGCAAAAGCTGCACAACTGTAGCTTGAGTTGATTTAGGTGTGAAGGTAGTGAACGAGGGCGAAAAAATTGCAGAGAACGGTGAAAGAATTTGCCCAAAAAGCCCGAAGGGCTCGCGGCAGGCTGCCCGCAACTAGCCAGCGGCGGTGGGCGAATCTGAATCTCCTAGCAACATTGGTGCGCCGAGACTTGGAAGCTCAATACAAAGGCTCGATTCTCGGCAATTTGTGGCCGCTGCTGAATCAGCTATCGCAATTGGTGATTTACACATACGTATTCTCGATCGTCCTTAAGGTAAAGCTCAAGCTTGCAGGCTTCCCCGAAGATAGCGACATTACATTCGGAGTCTGGCTATTTGCAGGTTTGCTGCCTTGGAGTGCCTTCACCAGCGGTTTGATCAAGTCGGGAGTATCGGTGGTGGGGCAGCCGAATTTGGTCAAAAAAGTGGTATTTCCCCTCGGTTTGCTGCCGCTAGTGCCGATTTTGACAGCTTTTATTGAAAGTTCTCTCGGTTTAGCAGCTTTGATTGTCATAGTAGCAGTCTCCTCACAAAAGCTCAACGCTACTTTATGTTTGCTGCCGCTAGTTTGGATGCCTCAGTTGCTGATCACTGCTGGCTTGGGATATTTGACAGCGGGCTTGACGGTGTTTTTGCGAGACATTCCTCAGACATTAGGTGTTATTCTAAATTTTTGGTTTTATTTAACGCCGATCGTCTATCCGTCATCAATCATCCCCGAAGAGTGGCGAGCGTGGATATTTTGGCTGAATCCAATGGCCGCTATCTCAGAGGTTTATCGAGACCTGATACTGCTTGGAGAAGTCAAGCACTGGGGCGAATGGGGTGTAGCCACCCTAATTTCTGCTGCTATATTTTGTGGAGGTTTTGCAGTTTACCGACGTTTGCGTCCCGCTTTTGCTGACGTGCTGTAAATTTGTTTTAGATCCAAAGTCAATTCTTGAATTTTTTAATCGATGGTGCTGTAAATATGTTTTAGATATAAAGTCAATCTAAAATCTAAAATCTAAAATCTAAAATCGATTGACTCCTGCCAATGACAGAAAATGTAATTTCACTAAAAAATGTTTCCAAATGCTTTAAGCGGTACGATCGTCCAGGAGACCGCTTAAAGGAAATGATTTATCCCAGCAAAAAACTTGCTGATGAATTTTGGGCTCTCCACGACATAAATCTGGAAATTCGTCAAGGACAAACTCTGGGAATTGTTGGCCGCAACGGTTCGGGAAAAAGCACTCTTCTGCAAATAATTGTGGGAACGCTGACTCCTACCGCAGGCAGTGTCGAGGTTAAAGGGCGAGTCTCGGCTTTGTTGGAACTCGGAAGCGGGTTTAACCCGGAATTTACCGGGCGGCAAAATGTGTTTTTCAACGCTCAAATACTGGGATTCAATCACAAACAAACTGAACAAAAATTTGACGAAATAGCTGCTTTTGCTGATATTGGAGATTTTATCGACCAGCCGGTTAAGACTTATTCGAGCGGTATGTTTGTCAGGCTGGCTTTTGCCGTTGCGACTAGCGTTGAGCCGGATATTTTGGTGGTTGACGAGGCGCTTTCGGTGGGCGATGAAGCTTTTCAGCGCAAGTGTTTTGCCCGGTTGCAAAGCATTCAGGAAGGTGGTGGAACGATTTTATTTGTGTCTCACGCTGCTACTTCTGTGGTGCAACTTTGTACGTCGGCGATTTTGATGGATAGCGGGGAATTGCTGCTGTCTCACACGCCGAAAGTGGTAATTTCTAAGTATCAAAAGCTGATTTATGCCGACCCAGATCAGGTTCTGGGATTGAAATCAGATATTCGATCGCTAAATCAACTGACAAAGCAGGAAAGTGAAAACGATCTTCAGGATGCTAATAATTTAGAAAGTACAAACGGGGAAGTTAAACCGGAACAATATATCTCGAAAATCAAGGAATACTATGATGAATTTTACGATCCGGGGATGATACCATCGAATACCGTGAGGTATCCGTCTCGCGGTGCGGAAATTATCAACCCGCGCATCGAGACTCGGTCGGGAATTGTGGTAAATCACTTGATCGGTCGTCAAGATTATGTTTACACTTATTCTGTTACTTTTTCGCGGTCAACTTCCAAAGTCAGGTTTGGAATGTTGATTAAAACGATTAGCGGTTTTGAGTTGGCTGGTGCTTCTTTGAAGGCTTCTACTCAGTCAGTTAGGTATGTGGAAGCGGGAACGACAATTGTTGTCAAGTTTCAGTTTAAATGTTTGCTGAATCCGGGGGTCTATTTTTTGAATGCGGGGGTTGTGGGAACGGTAGATGGAGATTTAACTTATTTGGATCGCTGCGTTGATGTAGCGATGTTTAGAGTTCAGTCTTGTACTGAGTCCTGCGGTAATGGCATCGTTGACTTGCTGATCGAACCGTGTTTAACTGTGGTTAATTCTGATGCTCTGGTGAAAGAGCAGTCAACCGAAGTTATTTAAAACTCTGAAAAAAAAATGAGCGATATCAATTTAGATTTAGTCCAAAATCCGGTCATCAAAGCATTTATTCGAGAGCAAGCTAAGTTTCCCGAAGATTTTAAACTGAATATCTGCGAAGATGATGAAATGTATTTGTTTAGCTTGAGCAATGTCAAGGACGATCGCGATCGAGCTTTGGTGCGCTATTATGCGATCGGGCGTCGCATCCTCGATACGGTTAAACAAGTTGTAGATTGGCATTTTGGCAGTTTTGAGAATGTGCCGTCTTTTCTAGATTTTGCCTGCGGTTACGGTAGATTTACCCGGTTTTTGATTCAGGAAATGCCGCCCGAAAAAATTTGGGTTTCTGATATTTATGCTAACGCGGTCAAGTTTCAAACTGAATACTTGGGCGTCACTGGTATTGTCTCGACGGGAAAACCAGAAAATTATTTAATCGATCGCAAATTTGACTGTATTTTGGCTAATTCTTTTTTCAGCCATATGCCGGAAAGAACTTTTACAAATTGGCTGCAAAATTTGTATGATTTATTGACTCCTGATGGCATTTTGATGTTCAGCGTTCATGATGAGTGTTTGCGGGCTGCTCATGTAGAAATGCCTGCCAATGGTATTTTGTTCAGCGCCAACAGCGAAAGTCAGTCTTTAGACAAGGAAGAATACGGCACAACTTATGTAACTGAAAAGTTTGTACGAGAAATTGTCGATCGAGTTAGCGGAGGCAAAGCTTTTGTCCACCGCATCAAAAAAGGCATATGCAGGTTTCAGGATTTGTATGTTGTCACAAATAAGCTAGCGAAAGATTTTTCGGAGTTGAAATTCAATCACCACCCGGAAGGGTATATTGATGTTGCTGCTTTTACAAATAAGGAGAATTTGTATCTGGAAGGATGGGCCGCTGATATGAATGTTGGCGGTAGAGTTGAGGAGGTGCAAGTGTTGTTAAACGGCGAGGTTGTGCAGAAGTGCGAGCCTTTTTACGATCGCCCGGATGTAGCTGGATATTTTGAAACTGATGTGGCTTTGCAGTCTGGTTGGAACTGTTATTTGCCGAAAAACACTGTGCAGCCACAGGATGTGTTAACAGTCAAAGCAATCAATAACTACGGTTGGCAGTGGATTCTGGAAACCTGCACCGTGGAATCGCTGGTTAGTCAAAAGCAATCGCAGTCTTTGTTGGGTTCTACTCAGACCAAGCTCAAATTAATCGAGACTCAGTTAGCTTCGGCTAAGATAGAATGGGAACTAAGTCAAAGTAAGCTAATGGTTACTCAAACGAAGTTGGAAGAATCTCAAACGGATTTGCAAGCAACTCAAACTGCATTAATCTCAGCTCAAACGCAGTTAGAGCAAACTCAAAATCAGTTAGTATCTGTACAAACACAGTTGGAGACAACTGAAAATCAACTCATTAATGTCAAGCAAGAACTAGAACGATCGCACTGTCGAGTGGTGGCAATGGAAAGCAGCAAATTCTGGAAGCTGAGAAGTGCTTGGTTTCAAGTCAGGCGGTCGATCGGCTTAACTGGAGAATAACGAGTAAATATGGTGTGGGAATTAGGGGGAGAGAGAGAAATTGTGAGTACAAATGACAGCAAATCGTCGGTTTTTATTGTTACCGGAATGCACCGTTCCGGTACGTCTTTAACAGCTTCTTTGTTTCAGAAAGTCGGGGTTGACATTGGCAAAAAATTAGTGGGCCCAGCCGACGGAAATGTAAAAGGTCATTTCGAGAATGTTGATTTTGTGGAGTTTCACAAAAGTGTTTTGCGATCGCACGGCATCGATGAACTCGGCTGTACGTCTGAAAAAACGATTCCGGTAACAGGGGAATTTGTAGAAATTGCTAAAAAATTAATTGCCGACAATCAAGAAACAAACAACCATTGGGGCTGGAAAGACCCACGAACCGCCCTGTTTTGGGATTTTTGGTTAAATCTACTTCCCGAAGCCAATTTTATCTGCGTTTATCGATCGCCCTGGGAAGTCGTCGATTCCCTATACCGCCGTGGAACCGATGTCAGCTTGCTGCACAACCCCGAGATGGCAGTAAAAATGTGGATTCACTACAACCAACAGGTTCTAGAGCTTCAGGAACGTTTTCCCGATCGCTGTCTGCTAGCGAACGTTTACCCGATCGGCAACACTCCAGACTTTTTTATTTCTAGAGTCAATGACAAATTTAACGTTAACTTAGATGCGATACCAGGCGACAATTTTGAAGCATCTTTATTAGTCAATGATCTTGTCAAAAGTCACAGACCAAGTTTAATAGAAAAATATTTTCCCGAAGCCTTAGAACTCTATCAAGTTTTGGAAACCGAAGCTGGTAATCTGGGTAGCGAGTCGAAATTGGCGATCGATCGAGTGATTCATTTCCCAGCATCTCCTGTTTGGCCTTTTGAAGATTGGCTAAAAATCCGCTTGCTGGAAAAACAGCAAAAAACCAGCAATTCAGAACTAAAACAGTGGCAAGAGCAATTCCAACAAGCCCAAACAAAAGCGTTGGGATTGGAAACAGAGTTAGGAAAAACACAAGTAAAACTCGCCGGTAAAGAATCAAATTTTCAAGAAGCTTTAGCAAAACTGCTCGAATTAGAAACAGAATTAGGACAAACTCAGGTACAGCTTGCAGGTAAAGAATCGCAATTTCAAGAAGCTTTAACAAAAGTCTTGAAATTAGAAACAGAATTAGGGCAAACTCAGGTACAGCTTGCCGGCAAAGAATCGCAATTTCAAAAAGCTTTGGCAAAACTGCTCGGATTAGAAACAGAATTAGGACAAACTCAGGTACAGCTTGCCGGTAAAGAATCGCAATTTCAAATAGCTTTAGTAAAAGTCTTAGAATTAGAAGCAAAATTAGGAAAAACTCAGGTACGATTTGAAGAAAAAGAATTTAAGTTAGAGCAGAAGCTAGCTGAGTTATTATGGTTGGAAACAGTACAAAGTCAAACTCAGGAAAAATTAACCGAAACTCAGGAAGATTTAGAACAATCGCGCCAGGAAGCAGCAAGATTTCAGCTAGAAATGGCTGCAATCAAGTCTTCCTTATTGTGGCAAATAAAAGAAAAGCTCTCGGAGTTCCAACATCGAATCCGCGACTTGTTCCCAAAATTTGTGTTTTCGTTAGACAAACCCACTACTTGGCAAATTTGTGATTCAAATCTACTAATTGTGGGCTGGGTGTTTAACACAAAAATACAGATTCAAGCAGTCCGCGCCCGAATTGAAAACCAGAATTTTTCGGCTATTTATGGCATAGAAAGAAGCGATATAGCAGTAGCACACTCTAATATTGCGGGTGCAGCAAATTCGGGTTTTACAATTGAAGTCGAAGCGCCTGCGGGACGGCACGAAGTGCTGCTGGAAGCCCAAGACGATGGCGGTAAATGGCATCTTTTGGCCGCTTATCCGCTGTTAGTTTCCACTATTCAAGCATCGTTAGACGTACCAGTGGTGTGGGAACAGCGTCAGGGTCAAATTTTGTTTGCAGGTTGGTGTTGCCACCACGATCGCAAGATTGCGAAATTAACATTTTTATGCGGCGATACTTCTGTAGAATGCGCCTACGGTTTGCGCCGAAAAGATGTCGGCGAAGTGTTTCCCGACTGGGTTAACAGTTCGGAAAGTGGCTTTGAAGCCCTTGTCGATTTGCCTCCTGGGGAATGGCACGTTTCTCTGCAAGCTGAGTTAGAAACTGGGGAAATTTTGTATTTTCAAGCGCCGAAAATATTGACGGTGCGCCGATATCATATTTGGCAGCGAAGTGCTGATAAATTTGAGGAGTTTTCGAGTTTTATAGAGGCAATTCGGCAGCGGGCGCAGGAGAGAAAACAGCGTCTAGGTAGAATTGTACCAATGCCTTGGGAAATTGTGAAGGTGATTCGCCAGTTGGGGAAGATTTACCAGCAGCAAAAACAGTTTACTGCGCCGGGGGATTTGCTACCACCTGCGGGTTTTGTGGTGCCTCAACCGATTGATAGGTATGACGCATGGCTGATGGTGAATCAGTGGAATGTACGATCGCGCGATTACTTGATTTCTCGGTTAAAATCCTGTCGGGAACCGCTACCAAAAATCTCGGTGGTAATGCCAGTTTACAACCCGCAGATCGATTTTCTCGAAAGTGCGATCGACAGCGTAATCGCTCAAGTCTATACCAACTGGGAATTCTGCATTGCCGACGATTGCAGCACCGATTTCGCGGTTGCTGAAACTTTGAAAAACTGGGCCGCAAAGGACGATCGTATCTGCATCCAATTTCGCACAGAAAACGGTAACATCAGCGCAGCAACCAACAGCGCCGCCGCCCTCGCCACAGGCGACATCATCCTATTTTTAGACAACGACGACGAACTAACTCCCGACGCATTAGGCGAAGTCGCGCTGTATTTTGCCACCCATCCAACCACCGATTTTCTCTACTCAGACGACGACAAAATCGACACCAAAGGTCGCCGATTCGCCCCACAATTCAAACCGCAATGGTCGCCCGAACTGCTGCTTTCCTATATGTATCTCGGTCATTTGTGCGCCGTCAGAAAACAAATTTTTGAACAAATAGGCGGTTTGCGAATCGGCTTTGAAGGCTCGCAAGATTACGATTTTGCCTTAAGAGCAACCGAAATCTCTCGCCACGTCGCACACCTACCGCTAGTGCTGTATCATTGGCGAACTGCGCCCGGTTCTACAGCCATATCTGGTGCCGCAAAACCAGCTAGTTTTGCTGCAGGTCAAAAATCAATTCAAGACGCCCTAAACCGCCGAAAAATTAACGGCAATGTCGCTCAGCACGCCTGGGCAACTAAAGAAAATTTAGGCATATTTGCCCAGGATTTTTCAGATAGCGGCCCATCAGTAACGGTGATTATTCCCACCAAAAATCAGCTTAAATTATTGAAAGCCTGTCTAGATTCTCTGGAAAATACCACCTACAAAAACTATCAAGTTGCTGTCATCGACAACGAAAGCGACGATCCGAAAACTCTGGAATATTTAAAGCAATTAACTTGCCAAGTCTTGCGGATCAAAAATCCTGATGGCAAGTTTAGTTTTGCCGCAATTAACAACCGCGCTGTCGAACAAGTTGATAGCGAATATGTCTTGTTTTTGAACAACGATACTGAAGTAATTAACCCGCGCTGGCTGAGTCAAATGGTGGGATACGCTCAAATTCCAGATGTGGGTGCTGTCGGCGCGAGACTGTTATATCCCGACGGCAGAATTCAGCACGCGGGCGTAATTCATGGCTTCCATCACGGTTTAGCCGGTCACGCTTTTAAGCTGATGGATAAGCATAATCGAGGCTATCTTTCTCAAGCGATGGTAACGCGAAATTACTCTGCGGTAACAGCCGCTTGCACGATTACTCCGCGTCAATTGTTTTTAGAATTGGGTGGTTTTGACGAGCAGAATTTTGCGGTTGCTTATAATGATGTCGATTACGGATATCGGCTGTTAGCACGGGGTTATCGGTGCGTATATTGTCCCGATGCGGAGTTGTTGCACAAGGAGGGAACTTCGAGAGGTTTTACTGATAATCCTCAAGAAGTTGCGGCTTTTCGGCGCAAGTATGCGGGGAGAAATGACAGTTTTTACAGTCCTCATTTGTCTTTGGAAGATGAGTATTTTCATATTCAACCCCGCCGGGTTTTTATGAAGGAAGA
>JANNOR010000076.1:0-11200 GCA_031399265.1 Cyanobacteria bacterium SOY_34_metabat_3
CCCCAAAACACCACCCATAAACCGTCGCTGCTGTTCCCCGTTCCCACCACCCTAACACTTTTTAATTTATGGGCATGGGGCTTGGGGCATGGTGAATGGGGCATCGGGTTTTGGGCATTGGGCATCGGGCATGGGGGTATGGGGCATGGGCATGGGGCATGGGGCTTTTATAGCATTGTTGGTTTCTTTTCGTAGAAGGGAATTGCCAATTGCGATCGTGAGTACCTGAATTACTTGAGAACTGCTTCTTCGGTTCTGAAGCGTTGTGAGGTATGGGGACTTCTACCTATGCCCTATGCCCCATGCCCCATGCCCTATGCCCTATGCCCTATGCCCTATGCCCTATGCCCTATGCCCTATGCCCTATGCCCTATGCGTACCGCACTGTTACTGAGACAAATGCTATATCTTCTCGATTCGAGCCTGTGCTTGAAGGGAGAAGTTAGAATAAATTCGGCAGCAAGCCTAATTCAAGACTGCCATATAGATTTTTTATGGCATTCATGTTTTTTTTATTCTGTCTTCTACCTCCTCCTGAAAAAGCGACTTTCAAACAATAGCTAATATCAGCAATAATACGCCTATTTAGCAGCAGGACTCGGAGCCGGAGTTGGCAGTTTTTCTTCTTGCTTCAACGGCAGCAGCGCGTGCAAGTCGAAAGCTGTTTTAATTTTAGTTATCGGCTGATCCACAGGGACTATTCTCCCTTTCAAGAAATCGATATTCAGTGTCCCAGTTGATGATAGCAATTCAGATTTCAAATTTCTCACTACCAACAGCGACTGCATCAACTCCAAGCTACGCATAAAATTGCGGGTTTGAGCGAAATTGCCTTCAAACTCTACCTTATATTTTTTGCGTCTGAGCTTCCCAGCCAGGGACGGGCCAAAGGAGGTATCGGCCAGAATATCTGGGTCTGGAGATCCCGGCGCGACTGCTGCCGCTGCGAGCGGGATATCCGGCTCGAATTTGGTAATTTTAGCCTTGAGTTCGTCTCCTGGGATGCCTGCGTTGATTCTATTAACCAGTTGGTTCATGTCAAGCAGCAGCGTGGTTGCGCCCGAGTCGCTGGCAAACATTGCCGTTACGTTGGCCCGGCGCTGTTTTGCTTCTTCTTGCTTTGCTTCTGCTTCTGCCTTTTTTTGAATTTGAGCAGTCAGTTGCACTTGTGTTTGCTTGCTTTCGGCAATTTTTTGCTTGATTTCGCTGCCTTTTTGGAATTCTGGCAGTACGAACTGAGAACCGAGGTAGCCGGCAATTCCGAGGCCGAGAACCGCGATGCTGATTGCCTGGACTTGGGGTGTCAGCTTAATCCCGAATATTTCCTGAGTCCCTGCTTCTTCTGCTTTTCCCCCACTGGGAATAAACTCGTTTGCTGCTGTCATGGTTTTTTCACCTCTGTTTTTTGTGGTTCTAGCACTCCTTTTTCTTGAAGTGTTTCTATCCGTATTGCTAGCCCGTCTGCTTGCTTGCTCCGCAGTTCGGGGAGCAACTCGGAGGCCCCAGTCGGGCTGAGTGCGGTTTCAATTTTATATTCCACCACCGGCCGCAGTTTGGGAAGTTCTGCTGCTGATGCGCTTGGATTGCGCACTTGCAATTGTGTGGCGTTATTTTTTAATGTGGCCGCTATCAGTCTGGTATCGGTGTTGAGGAAGAAAGGAGAGCGCTCGACTAGCAGCATAAAGTCGTTAACTTGAGCAAATGTACTGGCAACGCCTGAAATTTGTACTTTTGCTGCCTGCTGCGGGAGGGGGGCTGGGGGGGGAGCCGCTACCGGGGTGGGGCTGGCTGGGGATGGACTCGCGCCGGGGGATGGACTCGCGCCGGGGGAGGCGGCGGGAGTTGCCGCAGGCGGAGGGGGGGGTGCTGCAACGGGGGCGGGACTGGGGTCGATTTGCTCGATTTTGGAAATTTGGACTCCGGCGGGAGTGCGGGCACTCAAATCTTGCAGCATCGCCGACCAAGGTTTAATTTGATCGAATACTCCAGCTAACGCTTTGTATTCGGCGGTAACTTTGTCGGTTTCGGCGTTGATGGCTTTGATGACGTTGGCTTGAGTGTTCAACTTTGCCAGTTCTTGGTCGATGGCTGCTTGTTCTGCGGCTAAGCCGGTATTTTCGTTGGTCGCCCACCACCACGCGCCCATGACTGCGGCGTTGAGGCCGAAGGCAAACAGCAGCGCCCCAATTAGGGGCATTTGGTCTTTGACTCCGCCGGAACTTCTTTTGCCTGAGCTTTTGGCTGCTGTGACGGGTTTGTAGTCGGGGCGGTCGTTGAGAAAATTAATATCTAGGCTGTACATGGCTTCACTCGATTTTAGATTTAAATTTGAGATTTTTTTAGATTTTAGAGGGAGCGCCAGATTGTTGGTAAAAGTGAAGGATTTATTTAGGGAAGAAAAAAATTAGTTTCTGCCTTATATCGAAGGAAGGGGCTGCTTATACCTCCGATATTCTACCTTTTACCTTCTACCTTCTACCTCGAATATTTTACCTCCTGTCTTCTGCCTTACTCTTTCGGAAGGGATTGTTGCCGCTTTTACCTAAAATTCTCAAATTGATTTTTCTATCTAAAACTATTAGGTCAAAGCACCTCTCTCAATCCTAAACCTAACGCAACTCCTAAACCTGCTCGCTGTTCTGGGGTAATTTCTTCGCTGATTTCGAGTCCTAGGGTTTCGATGGGATCGACTTGAGATGCGGGCAAGCTTAATCTTTGCATGAAAAATTCATCTAGTTTGCCGATCGCAGCTCCCGGCCCTGCTAGCAGCAGTTGCGCTACTTCGAGTTCTTCGCTCTGGTTGAGGTAAAAGTCTACTGAGCGCCGCAGTTCGTCTGCTAGTTCTCCCAATACTTTAATCATCGCACTCGTGCCGGGATTCGCGTCTCCCGATGCGCCCATTGTATCTGTGACAGGCAGGGTCATGCCTTGCAGTTCGCTGGTGTCTCGGGTTGGCGGCAGGTTCATGGCTTGGTTGAGGGCGGTCTGGATTTGGTATGTGCCGATCGGGATGGTACGGTTGAAATGAGGTATGCCGTCCACTACTATAGCTAACTCGGTACTGTCAAATTCTATGTCTGTCAAGACGGCGGCTTCTTGAGACGAAAATTGTTGCAGTTGGTCTTTGAGGGTGCGGATCAGCGCAAAGCTGGTTACTTCTAGCACGTCTATAATCAGTCCGGCTTCTTTGAAGGTTTCGATGTATGTGTCGGTAACTTCTCTGCGGGTTGCCACTAATACGACTTGCACTTTTTCTACGCCGTCGTCATCTACAAATAGGCCTATTTTTTGATAGTCTACGTCGGCGTCTTCTCGGGGAAACGGCAAGTACAGTCCTGCTTCTGCGTTCATGTAATCCCGCAGTTCTTCTTCGTTGAGTTCTGCTGGAACTGGAATTAGGCGGATGACGGCTTCTCGGCCGGGAATGGCTGTGGCTACTCGCTTAGCTTTGATTTTGTTTTCTGCCATGACGGCGCGTATCAGTTCTGCCATTCCCGGCGGATCGACTATTTGTCCTTCTTGTATGATGTCTTCTGGAACTTCTATTGAGGCTAGCGTGGCTAATTTTAAGGTCTGAGCTTTCTTTTCGAGCTGAATGATGTTGATGCGGTCTGGGGCTATTTCGATCCCGATTCCAGGCTGGCGTGGGGAAAGTAGATTTTTGAAAAAGTTAACCATGTGATTGGGTCGCCAGTAATTGCTATTTTTGATTTTGCGGTTGGCCAGCCTGATTCAGCGCGCAGGCGTGTTGGAGGGTTGATTTCCAACTGCCACAGGAGTGCTGTAATCTCGGTATCCTGCCGTAGCTGCGCGGAACTGTCTGTGTGCCGCGATCGCCCGTTCCGACTTTATGCTATCCAATTTACTTGACAATAGCTATTCTGCTGCAAATGTCAACAAATTTTAGCTCGATCGACCTTAAACCGATGGCTTCTGCATCAAAACCGACTCTCTCTCGGCCCGACTTGCACAAAACTCTGTTTCCAACTCGATGCTTTTTTCTGTAACGGTTCCCATGATTATCAAATTTATTTCTATGAAACGTAAATCTTGGCAACTGTTTGCTGTTTTTGGGCTGGTAGGGATGCTGCTGGCTGCGGTGGTAAGTTGCAGTAAGCCTGCTGTTAATTCCCAAGCAAATAATTCTGCCGAAATCGAATTCTGGACTATGCAGCTTCAACCTCAGTTTACTGATTATTTCACCAAGACGATCGCCGGTTTTGAGCAGGAAAATCCGGGGGTGAAGGTGCGCTGGGTGGACGTTCCTTGGTCGGCGATGGAAAGCAAGATTTTGGGCGCTGTTTCGGCGAAAACTGCCCCGGATGTGGTAAATCTCAATCCCGATTTTGCTTCGCTGTTGGCTGGGCGCAATGCTTGGCTGGATTTGGATTCCCGGATTCCGGAACAAGTTCGATCGACCTATCTCCCAAATATCTGGAAAGCTGGTGTCCTCGACGGTAAAACTTTTGGCATTCCTTGGTATCTGACAACTGGGGTGACAATTTACAATACCGATTTGTTTAAAAAGGCTGGAATTGCCAAGCCTCCCGCTACCTATGCCGAGTTAGCTACTGTTGCCAAACAGGTGAAGGAAAAGACTGGTAAATTTGCTTTTTTTGCGACTTTTGTGCCGGAGGATTCGGCAGAAGTTTTGCAATCTTTTGTGCAGATGGGCGTGCCTTTGGTGGACGCTCAAGGCAAGGCGGTTTTTAATACCGATAAAGGCAAGGCTGTTTTTCAGTATTGGGTGGATCTGTACAAGGGCGGACTTTTACCGCAGGATGTTTTGGTGCAAGGCCACCGCAGGGCGATCGAACTTTATCAAGCTGGGGAAACTGCTTTGTTGGGTTCCGGGCCTCAGTTTTTGAAGGCAATTGCCGAGAATGCTCCTAGTATAGGCGCTGTTTCGGCTGTTGCTCCTCAAATTACCGGGGAAAGCGGCAAGAAGACTGTGGCGGTGATGAATTTGGTTGTGCCTCGCGACAGCAAGCGGCCTGACGATGCTGTCAAGTTTGCTTTGTACGTGACTAATTCTCAAAATCAATTGGCTTTTGCTAAGGCTGCTAATGTTTTGCCTTCTACGTTTGATGCTTTGCAGGACTCTTATTTTAAAAGCGTTCCGGCTGATGCTGCTGCTGCCGATCGAGCTCGGATTGTCAGTGCTTCTGGGTTGACTTCCGCCGAACTGTTGATTCCGCCTCTGAAGGATGTTAAGAAGTTGCAAAAGGCGATTTATGACAATTTGCAGGCGGCAATGTTGGGGGAGAAGTCGGTAGAGCAAGCTGTGGGTGATGCGGCTGCGACTTGGGATAAGAGGTAGTTTTGAGTTGAAGCTGGGGCGGGAATGTTTTTTGCCGATCGCCCCTTGCTTTTTTTTGTGACTTGACGTATTATTGAATAATAGAAATCTGTGCGCCCATATATATACCGTTACATTAATATCATACACTTCAGTATAGGACAAAAAATATCAACTATCAAGAATTGGGGGAAAGATAGGGGAATTTAAGAGTTTTTTACCGCAGAGGGCGCAGAGAACGCAGAGGAGGAGTAGAGAGAAATGAATAATTTTGTCAACGGCTGGATTCGGGATGTTTTAGGTTGGGATGTGCGATCGCAAATTGCCTAACTTTTTTCGCTTTTCCTATTGCTATTTAGATGAATTTGGTATAGCATAGCATCATGGGAATCTGTGGGCGCATATAAGCTAGTTCTGCAATAAGTTTGAAAAGGATTTGAACCGCAGATGATGGCAGATTGACGCGGATGGACGCAGATAGAAGAGAGATATTTTTAAACTTGAGATTTTTGTTGTTGAAGAAAGTGACCGACTAGGTAAAGGGAACCGCAAAGGACTGTTAAATTATTGTTGTCTGCAACAGCAGTGTCTAAGGCTGTGGTTAAGTCGGGGAATGTTTGACAGAGTGTTAATTCTGGACAAACTGTTTGGGCGATGGCTGCTAACTCGGCGGGTGATGCGGAATTTTGGTCGGGTACTGATACTAGATAAAGTCGATCGCCCTTTTTGAGCAATGCTTTTAATATATCATCGCTGTCTTTGGTGGCCAGAATCCCGATTACCCAGTTAATTGGTTGGTAGTTACTGAAATTACCGACATATTCACGCAGCGCAATCGCAGCCGCTGGGTTGTGGGCTCCATCTATTAATATTGTCTGGTTTTTCCAAGTTGTCTGTTGGAGTCTTCCCAGCCATTGGGTTTTGGCGATGCCGTTTTGAATCGCAGTTTCGGATATTTGCCATCCTCGGTTTTGGAGAGTTTCGATAGTTGCGATCGCAATTGCTGAATTCATCAGTTGGATTTTTCCCAGCAGCGGCAATTCATATCTTACCTTAGCGCTATTTTGATTTAACTGATATTCTGCCCATCCTTGTCCTAAATCTGCGGCTGGTTTTACCCAAGTTGCGGGACAGTCTAATTTTTGGATGCGTTTCTCGATCGCCATTTTAGCTTCTTGTGGCAATTCTCCGATAATTGCCGGACAATTTGCTTTGAGAATTCCGGCTTTTTCGCCAGCAATGTCGGCGAGAGTGGGGCCGAGTATTTGCCAGTGTTCGAGGCTGATGGATGTGATGACGCTAACCAGGGGTTTTTCGCAAACGTTTGTCGCGTCTAGTCTACCGCCCAATCCGGTTTCGATGACGGCGATGTCTGCTTTTTGTTCGGCGAAGTACAGCCAAGCTACAGCGGTGATGATTTCAAATTGGGTGGGAGTTTCGGTGTGGTTTTGGGTGGCGGTGATGACTCGTTCGAGGTATTCTTGTAGTTCAGTTGGAGAAATAGGTTTTTGGTTGATGCAAATTCTTTCTGTCCAATCGATTAAGTGCGGGGATGTGTAGCGCCCGACTCGATAACCTGCTTCTGTGAGTATGGATGATAGATAAGCGCAGACTGAACCTTTGCCATTTGTACCGGCAATGTGGATGATGGGGACTTTTTGGTGGGGGTTGTCTAGTTTATCTAGAAGTTGTTTGATTCTTTCTAGTCCGAGGTGGACGCCGAAGTGTTGGTATGATTTGAGGATGGATTCTGCATTCATTGATTCCCAGTCCGCGTAGGCGGACTTAGTTTGTGTAGTAGCGATTTCAATCGCCGAGTAGTCTGTGAATATTATTTCTCTGTTTGCCGGTTGTGGTGGGTTGGATTTGGGTTTTCGTTTGGCTGGATTTAATCCGGTTTGGGCTAATGAGTACGATCGCACTATTTGGGATACATATCAATTTAACCATACTGACACTCTGTTAGATCGCAGAGATATCCGAAAAATCAATTCTGATCAAGTTCCTGATTGTATCGGGATAATCGGTGGGCCTCCTTGTCAAAGTTGGAGTGCGGCTGGTGCGAAACGGGGAATTGATGATAGTCGCGGTCAACTTTTTTGGGATTATATCCGCATTGTACGCCAGAAGCAGCCTTTGTTTTTCTTGGCTGAGAATGTCAGTGGCATTTTGTCTTCGAGAAATCGGGATGCCTTCATTTATATATTATCGCAATTCGAGCAAATTGGCTATCGAGTTTCCTACAAGTTGTTGAATGCTAGAAATTTTGGCGTACCGCAGGATAGGAAAAGGGTGATTGTGGTTGGTTATCGGGAAAGTCTCGGTTTTGGCTTTGAGTTTCCTGAAGCTGGGGATGAGGTTTTGACATTGAAGGATGCGATTTTTGATTTGCAGACTGTACCAATTCCAGTTAAGGGTAAAGTAGATGATTATCACCCATCTATTCCCAATCACGAATGTGCTGATTTGGGATTTTCGAGTATTTATATGTCACGGAATCGAGTTAGAACTTGGTCGGAACCTTCTTTTACAATTCAGGCTAGTGGCCGACACGCACCTCTCCACCCTCAAGCTAGTAAAATGATTTTGGTAGATAAGGATAAACGCATTTTCGATCCTAATTCACCTCAACCTTACCGCAGATTGTCTGTCAGGGAATGTGCGAGAATTCAGACTTTCCCCGATGACTTCATTTTCAAATATAAGTATATCATTGACGGATACAAAATGGTTGGTAATGCTGTCCCTGTGAATTTGGCTAGAGTTTTGGCAGGTAAGATTTTTCAGGATATTATTGGAAATAGGGAATAGGACATTGGGCATTATCTGTATTATTTGTCATTTGAATCAGGATTGTAGCCCAACGGTGAAATATCGAATTGTTGCTGATTTTATCATTGGCTTTTATATTGCTGGTATGCCTTTACTTTTGCCCAAGGATCGCGCAAATATTTGTTTCTTGTTTTCTGCCTCTTAATTGAATACTTTTAACTGGTTTTGCTTCGTAGCTATCGCTCACCAATTCCCAGGTTTCTTCTGTTATTAGTACCCGATAAGGATTGTCTTCTTTAATATCTTTATTCATTGCTTCCAATCTGGCGGCAACATTCACAGTATCTCCTAAAACTGAAAAGTTTAATCGCTTTCCGCCGCCGACAGTTCCAGCAATAATCGACCCTGTATGAATGCCAACTCCGAATTCAATTGTTGGCTTTCCTTCCCTTTGAAATTGCTGATTTAATTCTTTCAATCGTTCTGACATATCCAAGCAAGCGGCAATACAATTTTGAGCATCCTGTTTTATTTCTTCAGGTTTAGTATGAGGAAAAGGAATGCCAAATATTGCCATAATTGCATCGCCAATATATTTATCGATAACGCCGCCGCGATCCATAATACACTCACTCATGGCATTTAAATATTGATTCAGCCAAGGCATTAATTCACTCGGAGATAGTTGCTCGGAAATGCTAGTAAACCCTCGAATATCCATAAATAAAACAGTGGCGACCATTTCTTGCGGTTGCATTTCGCCATTTTTAAATATTTCGTCTTTGCGCTGCCAAATTAAGTCAGCAGTTTCTTTTGCCATGTATTTTTCAAACAGGCTCATTAATTGTTGTTTCTCTTGTTGTTCTCGCAGTTGCAGTCCTATTCCAGCTAAGACGATCGTACCAATCGGTGCAGCGATGGGCATTAGGAGAGAATTAAACGTAAATAACAAGAAAGAAACTGCGTACCAAGTTAGAGGGAAAAGGATAGCGATCGCAATTCGTCCCCAGGGCCCAATTTTCGATAATATCCCGCTAGTAATTGGCCCAATTAAAAGTAATATCAGCCAACTTGTCCATTCAGCTAAAGGTTGCAGCAGTCGGTTATTTAGCAAGTTATCAATAACTGCGGCATGAAGGTAAATCCCACTGGTGGGTGAAATTTGATTTAGAGGAGTCCGCAAGGGATCTAAACCTGTCGCCGTGATACCTACTAATACCAATTTGTCTTTAAAAGCATCTTTGGGAATTTTACCTTCCAGAACATCAGCAAACGAATAAGTCGGTAATAATTGCGCTTTTCCAGGCCAATTTATCCAAGCGCGTTGAAATTCTAGATTGCCGTTACTAGGCGGTGATAAAAACTTTTCTAGCCCTCCAGATTGCGGTTGCTTGTCGGCGTTGTAAACGCGCAGCATGGCAATTCCCAATGAGGGAATATCTCGCAACCACAGCGTGGCTTGACGACTGCTCCCATCTGTGTCTGACTTATGGAAAATATGACCTCGGTCGGCGGCTGCGGCATCTAATGTTGGTACAATTGGTAGCGGTTTTCCTCGGTCATCCCAAGCCTTAGCTAACACTACATTACCTGTTGCACTCATAGCGTCTGTAAGTTGGTCATCTTGGGGACTGGGTTCGGCAAAAATAATGTCAAAACCAACGACTGCGGGTTGAGCAGGGGAAAGGGCTTGTAATAATTGAGTGTAGCGATCGCGCGAAAACGGAAATCTCCCCAACTTCCTTAAACTTGCTTCGTCAATTGCAATGACTACCACTCGTTTATCCCAAATAGGTTTGGGTAAAATTCCACTTTCGCGAAGTTGAAACAGGCTGTTATAGCCGAGTTGTTCCAGCGGTTTCCAGTTATCAAAATGCAGCGCAGTCAAGGAAATAATAGCGGCAACAACTCCAGGCAGTAAGGATTGGCTGCGGGCAAAAAAACTTCGCAAACGAGGGATTATTAATTTAGTCATTACCATTACTTAACTAAAGCTGAACCGATTTCATAGGAGTCCTGATTTCCCAGTGGACTGCGAACAACTAGCCAGTAGTCAGAATTAGCTGGCCTCGGCACTACCTCATCGATTTTACCTGTTTTATCCATCTTTAACGGTTGGTCGTTTAAGTACACTAAATTCAGCGGATCGACTTTGCAAATGCATCGAACTTTGTTTTGACTGATGAGTGATAAACTGATCAATTCATAGCGCAGATTTTCTTTGAATGCCTGGGGTGGAGTGGGAGGAATGCCGGGAAAAGTGACGGAAGCATAGCCCTTTTCTATCTTCACAGTTCGCCCTTGAGCACTAGCCTCAACCTTCCCCTCAAATAAAGCAGTTGCGGCTTTTCCCTCTGGGCCAACACCCACGGCAAACTCAGTCCCCCTGACGCCCACAACTCCCGCTGGGCTGTTAATTTCTAGGCGCGAATTGGGGTTAGTCAAGCGTCGGGCAGAAACTCTTGCCAATCCTGCGGGGACTGACAGCAGGGTGACTCTACCTCCGCTGACAGCAACGGACAGACCAATAACTCTGACGGTGCTTAATTCTGCTACACTAATCGTAGCGATGCCAGAGTCTACGGCTAAAACTGCGCTAGATTGTTTGCCTGTGGAGATTTGCTGGCCGGCTGTTGTCAGGCGATCGCCCACTTTTGCTGGTTTTCCTTGATACGTTACGGTTCCCCTAATTTGCCGTACTTCTACCCAGCGACTTGCAGGGAGTTGAATCTCCCTCGCCAGCAAAGGCAAGGCGAAAGTGATTAAAATACTAGCAAATAGGATTGTCATCCATTTAGAAATACCTGACAGATTTAATTTCATCACTAAAAAATATTTAGCCAAGACTGTTGTCTAGATTACTATTCTTTTGGTAACTTGTCAGGAAAATTTTTAACTAACAGTCCTTACGCAGACACAATATATGTAGTGCGGGCACAGCTACGTTAGCGAAGCACTGGTTTATTATCGCGTTTTAATGACGCCCTCCAACTCCCATAGATCGATCGCCCTAGCTGTAAAGCCGATCGAGCTTTAAGAAGGTTTGCAACAGCACGTTTGCTCCCCGAGTACACTCTTCTGGGGAAGTATACTCATCTTCTGCGTGGCTGACTCCGCCGCGAGAAGCTA
>JANNOR010000089.1:0-68893 GCA_031399265.1 Cyanobacteria bacterium SOY_34_metabat_3
TGAACACTATGAGGCAGGATAATTCGTATTAGATCAGAAGCGATCGCCCCAATAGCTCTTACACAAGTAGTTACTTTTGTCAACTTTCTTGTTAAGAAAGATGTTTATAAAGCATAGCTTCTTAAGGGGGATTTAGGGGGATCGAGACTTGGCGTAGAAGCGAGATTTTCAAGGCTTTGATGTTTGCTCAATCTGCTAAAATTGTCATTTCATCCAAAGATGCGATCGCCACATCAGCCTTTTCCAAATGACTAACCTCGGCATTTCCCCAACAAATCCCGATACAGCCAGCCGCGCCCGCATTTTTACCCATCTGAATATCGCCCGCCGAATCTCCCACCATCAAAGTTGCTGCGGGATTTACTCCCAGTTTCTCGCAAGCTTGCAAAAACAATTTCGGATCGGGTTTGTGAAGCGTTGAATCGACTCCCATTTCTAACTGAATGTAGTCGGCTAATGCGTGATGTTTCACAAATTTATGCACCGCTTCTGTTGTAGCCGCCGAAAGAATTCCCAGTTTTAAACCCGCTTCCGAAAGAGATTTTAATACTTCCAAACTGCCGACAAATAAAGGAGAAGTCGCACTATTTTTAAACATTTCGTCAGCTTCGTCAAAAGCGCGACGCGCAATAGTTAAAGATTCCAACCATGCCCTGCCGGTTTCCGCGATGTATCCCGCCGCCACAATTTCATTTTCTCGGCGACTACCGACGGCTAGCAAACCTGTGGGATCGAGGCTGCTGCCTTCGATACCGAAAGCCATTTGTAAAGGCTCTCCAACGCCCGGAATTTGAGCGTCTGCGAGGCGCGATCGTTTCATCCCCAACAATCTCAAAAACTGCTGAGAATCCTCTAGAGTGCCGTCTTTGTCAAAGATTACGGCTTGAATATTTGAGAAGGTAATGCCCCGACATTTAATAGTTACCAAGAATCATAACTCCCTAATTTTTATATTGTTTTCTATCTTCCCATATTGCGCTATTTTTGGCATTTTTTTTTAGCGCAACATAACTCTCTTGTCCCCCCCTTATTAAGGGGGGCTAGGGGGGATCTGGCCTTAACTATTACGATCGGGCCCTAAGAATGACGATCGCACGCACCCAACAACTCCTGACAAACTCCCTCAAAACACTGCAACACATCAACATTCGTAAACCTGACAACTTGCAGTCCATACCCCTCAAGAATCCCTGTTCTTTCCGCATCATATTGTTTCCCCTGTTCGGTAAAATGACTCTCGCCATCAACCTCAATTACCAATCTTAAAGCAGCACAATAAAAATCTACAATAAAATTGTCGATCGGTCGCTGTCTCAAAACTCGAAAAGGGAAATTTCTCAGAAAATCTTCCCAAAGTTTCTTTTCGGCTGGAGTTGGATTTTGCCGAAGTTCCTTGGCGATAGGGATGAGTTTTGGGTTGTAAGGTAGGTGGAAATTGGAGTCGTTTAATTTGGTCATAATCCTCCTAATCTCGATCCGGAGATCCCCCCTAACCCCCCTTAAGAAGGGGGGGACAAGAGAGTTCTCAAAGTCCCGTTTCTTAAGGGGGGGACAAGAGAGTTCTCAAAGTCCCCCTTCTTAAGGGGGATGCGAGGGGGATCTCCGGACCCGAAAAATTGTTAACGCCAGCGTATTTGGTCATAATCCTCCTAATCTCGATCCGGAGATCCCCCCTAGCCCCCCTTAAGAAGGGGGGGACAAGAGAGTTCTCAAATTCCCGTTTCTTAAGGGGGACAAGAGAGTTCTCAAAGTCCCCCTTCTTAAGGGGGATGCGAGGGGGATCTCCGGGTCCACAATATTTAAAATCGTCCTGCTAAATTGGCAACAATTAATCCTAATTGAACGGGCTTCACAGGTTTGGCAAGATGCTCGTTGAAACCAGCTTCGATCGCCCTTTGCCGATCTTTATCGCTCGCATAGGCAGTCAGCGCAACGGCTGGGATTTGTCCTCCGGCTTCCGCAGCAAGGGTTCGGACTTCTCGAATCAAGAAATATCCATCTTCCTCTGGCATTCCGATATCCGAGATTAGCACATCGTATCTGCCGGGATTCTCAGTCAAAGCCTCGATCGCACTTCTGGCCGATACCACCGTCAAAACCTCAGCCCCGTAGCCTTCGAGCACAAATTCCACTAACTCGCGGGTATCGATCCGATCGTCCACAGCTAAGATGTGCAAACCTTCGAGAGAGGGGACAATCTCGCTTGAGGCGTTTAAAGGCGCTACCAAAGCAGTTGACTCTATATCGATCGCCGGTGTCACCTCTTGAGGTAGCGATCGCAACGGCAATCTCAGAGTGATTGTAGTTCCTTGTCCCTCACCCGGACTATCCGCCCGCACTGTTCCTCCGTGCAATTCTACCAGATGACGCACGATCGACAAACCCAATCCCAGCCCTTGATTCGCCTTAGTGCTGCTGGAATCGCCTTGATGGAAACGATCAAAAATATAAGGCAAGAATTCTCCCCGAATCCCTTTTCCGGTGTCGCTGACTCGAAGTTGAGCGCGATCGTCGATCGCCTCTAAGCCAATTTCCACTCGTCCCCCCGCTGGAGTAAACTTAATGGCATTAGATAGCAGATTCCACACAACTTGCTGCAAGCGACCAGCATCGCCTAAAACAGTCGCAGAACTGCACTGCGAAACAATTTGGATGTTTTTGGCATCGGCTGATAATTGAACCCCGTCGATCGCACTTTGTACCACCACAACCAGATCGACTGGACTGCGATCGAGAGTGAGCTTGCCGTTGGTAATCCGGGAAACATCCAGGATATCTTCGATTAACTGAGATTGCGCCCTCGCGCTGCGTTCGATCACCTCTAGAGCGCGATCGGCGGCTGCTTCCTGAAGCTGGCCGGAGCGCAGAATTTGTGCCCATCCCAGGATCGGAGTCAGGGGGTTGCGGAGTTCGTGGGAGAGATTCCCCAGAAATTCATCTTTAGCACGGTTAGCGTTTTCTGCCTGTTGGCGGGCCAACTGTTCCTGCTGCAATAACCGCGCTAGCTCTATCTCCAACTGCTTGCGATCGGTGATATCCTCGATCGACAACAAAATCATTAAAGCTTTGTCTTCTCGTTCAAGTTTACAAGCATTCAGCAGCATAGTTTTCTGCCCAATCTGCTCAAATACGTGATCCAACTCAAAGTTGTGAAGCTGAACCTCACTAACCAAAATATCTTCCAATATCGATCGCAATTGCGGGATATTCCACTGCCCATTTCCCAATTCAAACAGCGAAGATTTCGCTGTTTCTGGGGATGAAACCTGAAACGTTTCATAGAACGATCGATTTGCTTTATTCACTCGGAAATCAGCATCTAGCGCGACTAAAGGCGTTTGCACAGTTTCCACGATCGTTTCAGCGTAGTTTCGGGCATCCTCCAAGGTGGCGGCACTGCGTTTGAGCGCGTCAATATCGATCAAAACCATCACCACACCGTCAATCTGGTTTTCCGTGGTGCGATAAGGACGAATGCGGATGTTGTACCAATATCCCGATAAAGTTTGGACTTCTTGTTCTTTGGTTTGGAGAGTATCAATCACCTGCAAAATTATCTGTTCCAAGTCGGGAACGTCAAGAGTCGATCGAATGTCGCTAAAAGGTCGTCCAATATCTGTCGGAATCAGATTAAAAAGTCCCTGCGCCGTTGGCGTAAAGCGTCGAATCTGTAAATCGTTTGCCAGCATTAAGATCGGGATATTGATACTCGCAAAGAAATTTGTCAGATCGTTATTGAGCTGGCTTTGTTCCAGATATTGGCTGCGAAGTTCCTCGTTAGTGGTGGTGAGTTCCTCGTTAGTGGCTTGAATCTCTTCTTTGGCAGTTTCTAACTCCTCGTTGGTGCTTTGCAACTCCTCGTTGCTCGATAGGATTTCTTCGTTCGCAACTTTGAGGTCTTGGTTGAGATTTTCCTGCTCTTTAATCAGCGATTGCAGGTGCACTAGAGCCGCCGTTTTTTATTGGTTAGCGGTGGCAAGTGCCTGCCTCAGCAGCGAGTTTTCAGGATCTAAATCACCTTCGCCGCTTTCAGAAGTGAGGGTGGACAAGTCGATCGCTACGACGGGTAAAACTTCTTGAAATACCACCAAAAAATAGCGTGCTGCGGCGGTGTGGGGCTGAAACGGCAGCACCTCAATATTGACGGTAGTCGATCGTCCGCCCGATTCAACCAATATCCTTTCTTTCCTAACCGTCACGTTTTGCGTTTGTGCCTCATAAATCGCCGTGCGAAGATCAACCAGCAATCCTGCCCTTGCCATTTTTAGCAAGTTTAAGTCCGGCATCCCTGCTGCGATTCTAAAGTAAAAATCGATGTCTCCGCGCACTTGCAGGATTTTCATCTCCTCGTTGACAAGCACGCTGGCTGGGGCATAGCGATTTAAAATCAGTTGGTCAGTTTCTCGCTCTAAGTCAAAGCTATCGATTAAATTTTCTGCATTCCTTCCCGGTTGTTGAGCAGCTTGAGCGACGGGATAGGAACTCGGCGTAAACGAAAAAATGGAACGAGTATCAGTCAACTTTTTGGCATAAATTTTAGACTTTTTATGGACTACCGTAAATAATGATGCAAATTTTCCGATACTCTCAGAAGTGCCTAACAGGAGAAAGCCAGTTGGGTTAAGACTGTAATGAAAAATCGGGATCACTTTTTTTTGCAGTGACTCTGCCAGGTAGATCAGCACATTGCGACAGCTAACTAAATCGAGATTGGAAAAAGGCGGGTCGCTGGCTAAGTCTTGTCGGGCAAATACACACAGTTCGCGGATTGCTTTGCTGATTCGATAGCTACCAGTTTCTTCGGGAATAAAGAAACGAGTACGTCGCTGTGGTGAAACATCTACCATCTGGTTTTCTGAGTAGACGCCAGACCTCGCTTTGCCGATCGCCTGCTCGCTAATGTCGGTGGCAAAAATCTGGATCGGCGGCGGGATGATTCGATCGCTCAAAAACTCTAACAAACAAATGGCGATCGAATAAACTTCTTCACCTGTGGAACATCCCGCCACCCAAATCCGAATCGGAGCACTTGCCGATTTATTTTGGGTAATCGTGGGGAAAGCCAGCTCTTTTAACTTTTCAAAGGCTTCGGGATCGCGGAAGAAACTGGTAACGTGGATCAGGATTTCTTCATACAAAGCTGTGACTTCAGCCGAATTTTTTCGCAGGTGTTCGACGTAATCATCCAAGCTTTCCAGCTTGTACAACACCATCCGCCGCTGGATGCGTCGAGCGATCGTGGTGCGTTTGTAGTGGGTAAAATCAACGCCTGTGGTCGATTTGAGCAGCGCAAAAATAGTTGTCAGGGCATCTCCGGCTTCGGACGATTCCTCAACTTTTGTCAGGGAAATCAGGCCAGACAAAAGCGGACTGCGACTATAGTTTACCAGTTCTTCGGCAATTTTTTCCGGCGGCAGCACAAAATCGACATTCCCTGTAGCAACAGCGGTATTCGGCATACTATCAAATTTTGCCGTGTCTTGACATTGAGCAAAAGTCATGCCTCCGACTGCTTTGATTGCCTTGAGTCCCAGCGAACCGTCTCCGTCTCCCCCGGATAAAACTACGGCAATTGCTTTGTGCCCGCGATCGATCGCCAATGAGGTAAAAAACGCATCTCCCGGCATATATTTGCCATAAATCTTCTCGCGCGGGGATAGTTTCAGCACGCCTTTAGATAGCACCATCTTGGCGTTGGGCGGAATCACGTAGACTTGATTTGGCTCTACAGCCATACCGTCTTGTACCTCATTCACAGGCATTTTCGTCTGTCTGGCGAGAATCTCGCTCAGCAGACTTTTGTGATCGGGGGCTAAATGCTGAATCAGCACAAACGCCATACCCGTATCTATCGGTAAATGGCTGAGTAACCCCGTGAATGCTTCCAACCCTCCGGCTGAGGCGGCAATCCCCACAATCGGAAAGGGGGCATCGGTTTCGGCTGATTGTTCGATGTCGAGGGCGACTGGGGCGATCGAGTCAGGTGTATTTTCTGGAGATTGCTGATTAGAAGTCATGATGTGAAGTCCTGGACTTCAGTTATTATTTATAGCAGTATAGATATCTGGTAAGCGTGCGGCTAAGTAATTTGGACTATTTTTATTAGAGCTTAAGTTGCCACCAGAACGCAAGTCGCTTAAGGATGAGGTGTGGCTTTTAAGTAGGGAAACTCCAAGAGCCCAAGGAGTGTCAACTTAACGTCAAACGTAGTACAGGTCTGCGGTTTGACTATTAACCCTAGATCCCCCCTAGCCCCCCTTAAGAAGGGGGGGACAAGAGTCCGATCAAAGTCCCCCGACCTAAGGGGGATTTAGGGGGATCTAGACTTGGTTATGAACGAGAGATACCAAGGCTTTCATGCTTAAGTTGACACGACGAAAGACAATGCCATGTCCCTACCCGTTTGCTGTTGCAGAGATCGCAACCAAAGGCTAGGAATAACCAGGTATATTTGTTTACCTAATTAGCTTTTTTCAGCGACCCGTTCCGCAGACAGCGCGATGACGGATTCCATGTTTATTCTAGCAGTAAAAGCGACTTGTGCGCCTTGTATTCCTTTTAAATCTTCAACTCGTTTTTGAATTTCGGAGACTCCAGCAGCTTTTAATGCCGTTAAAAATGCTTGGTCATGATAAACTTCTTCGGAAAACGAAACTTCGTCACTTTTAGAAAGATTTTGAATCCGGGCGGCTTTGTTGACTGTCGAGCCAAAATAGTCGATCGAATTATTGAGATTTACCAGCAAAGCCGTACCTCGATGAATGCCAATTCTCACTTGAATCCACTCTGCTTGTTTCCGAGTTGAATTGTACTCCCGGAAACGAGCCACAGCAGCGGCCGCAGCCATAATTGCTTGTTCGTTGCTGATAAAAGAAGCCATAACGGCATCGCCGATGGTTTTAATCACTTTACCGCCAAATTGCTCGATCGACTCAAAGAAAATTTCAAAATGATCGCGCACAATATTGTAAGCTTTAGTATCTCCCAGGGTTTCGTACATTCTGGTAGAACCGGTAATATCAGTAAACATAATAGTAATCGCCCGAATCTTGACTCGCTCTCTTTCCGATATTACTCGATCGCCGAACAAACGCTTGTAATCCGGGTGATGAAGCAATTGAATTCCTGACAGCCGCAGGGGGAGTTGTTCTAATGTTAGTTCCGAAGGCAATTCATCTGAATGTAAAATCAGCCCCGACAAATTGTGTTCGGTATTAGTTAGTTCGATCTTAACTTGTCCCGGACGCACGAAAAGCTCTTTTTTATCAAAATCTTTGCCCGCCAACTGCTTGAGTTTAATTTCTTGTATGTCTTCTGTTTCTTCGCCTTCAACCTTTAAAATCCCTTTAGCTAAAGTGAGGGGACAGCAGTACCGATATCGACCGTTTTCTAAGGTGACAGTCTCGGATTCGGTGCAGTATAAAGGAGTCACCAATTGCAGTTTGTTCTGGAGTACGGGAGGAGGAGCGCAGACGGGCCGCAGTTGCGGGTCTTCGATTTCTTTGTTCAGGGAAAAAGTAACTTCGACGCGATCGAGCAAATCAATTTTAAACTCGCGATCGCACATCGGGCAAAAAGACATTTCTGATGTGTCTGCCAAATCCTTGAATTCGTCTGCTATCATGTTGCAGTGCGGACAGTGAATATCCCAATGCAAATCGAAAGCACCGGCTTTTACTCCGTGCAGAAATTCCGAAGTAATTCTTTTAACATTCTTGACAGTATCGCCTGCGACGTAGTAAGGGTTAATCCGCAATCTCTGCAAAATGTGGGAACCGGTTAACCATTTTTCGATTTGGTCGATCGTTCCTTTGCTCGAATTGGGACGTTTTTTAAGCTGTTCTAACTTTTCTTTTAATAGTTCGATGTTCATTATCCACTTGCCTTTGAGCGTCAGGGCAAGAAATTTATCAGCATTTTGTTGTATACTTTTGCGATCGTCTGCTTTCTTCTTCCCTGAAAATTCTGATCAGTTTGCACTTGTGCGGATGTCCCCGATATTCACAAATCTTAACAAATCTACAGACGGAAGGCGATGTTTATTTAGACAGAGCTATTGTTTGTATTAGTTAAAAGGGCGATCGTTGCATCTGTCTACAGAAAGATATTAAATTGTTGGTAATTGGTAATTGGGAATTGGTAATTGGGAATTGGGAATTGGGAATTGGGAATTGGGAATTGGGAATTGGGAATTGGGAATTGATACTTATACCAATTATTAAAACGGAACCGTAGGGAAACTCAAGCGAGCCCATTGATGACAACTTAAGGCTAAAAACCTTGAGAAATCTCGCTTTTACCCCAGGCCCGATCCCCCTAAATCCCCCTTAAGAAGGGGGACTTTGAGCCATTTCCGGTTCCCCCCGACCTAAGGGGGGCTCGTTCGGATCTAGGCTTAATAGTCAAACCGGAGTCTCTGACTGGGTTTAACGTGTTTGTTGACACGACGAAAGGCACGGTGCGGTGTCCTACTCCCCGCGCCGGAGACCGCACCGTGCCGTTTCCCTACGGATGCTTGCGTACTTTTCAGGATTGATACAATTGGTAATTAATTATTAGTAATTGGGACATTTAAGGCAAAAAAAAAGAGGGGATTTCCCCTCTTTTAATCGCAGTGACTGCGATGTTATTCGACCGTCACAGGAGAGATTTCTTCCTCTACTTCGGGTGCGGCTTCGGCTGCTACCTCTGGTGCGGCTTCGGCTGCTACCTCTGGTGCGGCTTCGGCTGCTACTTCGGGTGCGGCTTCGGGTGCGGCTTCGGGTGCGACTTCGGCTGCGACTTCGGGTGCGGCTTCGGTTGCGACTTCGGGTGCGACTTCGGGTGCAACTTCGGGTGCGACTTCGGCTGCTACTTCCGGTGCGGCTTCGGCTGCTACTTCGTCTGGCGCATCCTCTTCCATTGCTGAGGGCACGTCTTCGAGTATTTCGTCGGAGATGTCATCATCAGCATCAGTCGAGTCTACAGGAACGTCTATGCCTGCTTTAGCTTGCTTTTGAGCGAGCATTTTCTCGCGGAACTTAGCTGCCATTTCTTCAGCTTTTTCATAAACCAATTCGCGATTTTTGACCATCGCTCCAGGCTCGGGTTCCAACTGTTTGGTGGAGAGAGAAATCCGGCCTCTCTCAGCATCCAAGTCAATGATCATGACTTTAACTTCGTCGTTGACATTGAAGACGCTATGAGGCGTATCGATGTGATCGTGCGAAATTTCGGAGATGTGCAGCAAGCCGCTGACGCCGCCGATGTCGATAAATGCACCGTAGGGCTTGATGCCGCGCACTGTACCGATGACCACTTCCCCGACTTCGAGGCGGTTCATCTTGCGCTCGACTAAGGCGCGACGGTGACTTAATACTAGACGGTTGCGGTCTTCGTCTACCTCTAAGAATTTTAAGGGCAATTCTTCGGCGACTAATTCTTCCTTCGGTTTGCGGGTGCTGATGTGAGAACCGGGAATGAAGCCTCGCAACCCTTCTATTCTCACCAGTGCGCCGCCGCGGTTGGTGGCAAATACTTGCGATCGAACTGTAGCGTCTTCTGCTTGCAGTTGTCGTACTCTTTCCCAGGCGCGCATATACTCAATGCGTCGAATGGACAGGGTTAATTGTCCGTCTTCATTTTCATCGGTGAGGATGAAAAATTCTCTGGTTTCGTTTGATTGCAATACTTCTTCAGGGCTTTCCACTCGATTGATGGACATTTCCTGAATAGGAATGTACGCTGCTGTTTTAGCACCGATATCAATCAGAGCGCCCCTCGGTTCTATACTAAAAACTGTACCCGCTACTACGTCGCCGGGACTAAAGTGATAGTCATATTTATCAAGTAAGGCCGCAAAATCTTCGTGAGTAAAGCCGATATCTTTGACTGATGTTTTGGTATTGACCATGCGAATAGTTTCCTAGGATTTCTCTCCTTCATGTTTTTCGTTTGCAGGCAGATAACAAAGATTTTGCGAAAAAAGTAGTTAGCTTCTTGCAAAATCTTTTACGAAAGTCAGTGGTTGCCAACTTTTGCCCGGTGCGATCGTACACCGGCGCTTGCCATTGCTCTTAATTCCAACTCTGTGTTAAAGCGTTTAGATTTTTAACATTCAGAGTCCAGTGGACTATTATAACTTACCGGGATACTGGTTTAAAATTAATTTAAGCGAGTTTAGCTGCCAGTAGTGCAGGATGTGGGGCTTTCTCGATCGCACGCATCGGAATCCGGCACAGAACTGTCAAAATCTGGGGTAGTTCCTGGCTCTTGAGTTTCGCTGAGGGGATTCTGAAGGTGATTTAGGGTATCTACAAAATCTCGGATGCCTCGAAATTGCCTGTATACCGAGGCAAAACGGACGTAAGCCACTTCGCTGAGCGGCCGCAGGTGCGAGAGGACAAGTTCCCCAATTTCTGAGCTGGCGATTTCTCGGAGCGATCGACCTTGGAGTTGCGCTTCTATTTCTTCGGCGAGGGTTTCGAGCTGTCCCGAAGACAAACCTGTTTTTTCGCAGGCCCGAACCAGTCCCCGGACTAATTTTGACCGATCGAAAGATTCGCGTTTGCCGTCGCGCTTGATTACCGTAATCGTTACAAATTCTATGCGTTCGTAAGTTGTGAAGCGGTGCTGGCAGTTCAAGCACTCGCGCCTGCGACGGATACTTTGACCTGACTCGGCTGAGCGCGATTCGAGAACGCGGCTATTGGTGTGTTGGCAGGAGGAACAGCGCATGATTGCTGATTTTAACAGGCGTTGCCGTAAAATTGCAATTCATCTGACCCTGGTGGAGTCAGATGAATTGCTGGACTAGAAATACCGATCGGCTTATTTGCCAATGCGGGGAGGTTCCCGGAAGGCGATCGCAAAAAATATCACGCCTAATGCTAAAGCCAGCATCAAAATGTAAGCAACGCTTTCCATGTTTAAAGTTTCCTTATCTTCCCTTGCTGTATTATTTTATCTTATTTATTGCTGGTTTTTTGATCAACCAAAAAAACCCGGTTTCTTGAAGAAACCGGGTTTTTGCAGCACCGGGAAAAATTCCCGATGCCCGATGGTGACAAAAATCTAGATAGATTCTTCTTTTCTTGTGCTTCTGTCGCCCAGCTTTTGGAACAAGCCCCACTCGACTTGTTCTTCCATGTCGGCTTCAACTCCAGCAAACACGTCGCGGAAAATAGTCCGAGAACCGTGCCAGATATGGCCGAAGAAGAACAGCAAAGCAAAGCAAGCGTGTCCGAAAGTGAACCAACCGCGAGTTGAAGTGCGGTAAACCCCGTCAGAATTCAAGGTTTCGCGATCGAATTCAAACACTTCACCCCTTTGAGCACCGCGAGCATACTTTTTAACATCTAGAGGATTCTTAAACGTTTGACCGTTAAGTTCGCCACCATAGAAGCTGACTGTAACTCCGCTTTGTTCAAAACTGTATTTTGATTCAGCGCGGCGGAAGGGGATGTCAGCGCGAACGATGCCATCTTTGTCCGTCAAAATTACTGGGAAAGTTTCAAAGAAGTTCGGGAGGCGGCGCACCGACAATACCCGACCTTCGCTGTCAGTAAATACTGGATGGCCCAACCAAGTTTTAGCAATACCGTCGCCGTTGACCATTGCGCCAGCGCGGAACAAACCACCTTTAGCAGGAGAGTTGCCTACGTAGTCGTAGAAAGCCAATTTTTCGGGAATTCGCTCGTAAGCTTCTTGGAAATTAGCGCCACCGGCCAAGCTAGCTTGAGCTCTGCGGTCGATTTCTTGTTGGAAATAGCCGCCGTCCCACTGATAGCGAGTCGGGCCGAAAAGCTCGATCGGAGTAGCAGCAGAACCGTACCACATCGTACCCGCAACCACGAAAGCTGCGAAGAACACGGCAGCGATACTGCTAGAAAGTACAGTTTCGATATTCCCCATCCGCAGGGCTTTGTAAAGACGTTCCGGCGGCCGCACTGTCAAGTGGAACAAACCGGCAATTACGCCGACTACGCCCGCTGCAATGTGGTGAGCGACGATGCCACCCGGATTGAACGGATCGAAGCCTTCAGGACCCCAGGAAGGAGCCACTGGTTGGACGTGACCGGTCAAGCCGTAGGGGTCGGACACCCACATTCCCGGGCCGAAGAGTCCCGAAAGGTGAAATGCGCCGAAGCCGAAGCAGAGCAGGCCGGACAAAAACAAGTGAATGCCAAACATTTTTGGCAAATCGAGGGCGGGTTCGCCGGTGCGAGGGTCTCTGAAAAGTTCCAAATCCCAAAATACCCAGTGCCAGACTGCTGCTAAAAACAGCAAACCAGAGAGGATGATGTGAGCAACAGCGACGCCTTCAAAGGACCAGAAGCCCGGATCGACGTTACCTTCGCCCGTGATGCTCCAACCGCCCCAAGAGCCGGTCACTCCCAAGCGAGTCATAAAGGGTAGTACGAACATCCCTTGACGCCACATCGGGTTCAGAACTGGGTCTGTGTGGTCAAAAACTGCTAGTTCGTAAAGGGCCATTGAGCCGGCCCAGCCTGCCACTAAGGCAGTGTGCATTAAGTGTACAGAAATCAATCGACCTGGGTCATTTAAGACGACTGTGTGTACGCGATACCAGGGTAGTCCCATTGACTGCGCTTCTCCAACGTGTAAGGGATGATGTCTATTTTGACGGAAAAATCAGCTTCTCAATTCCGAGCAGTTGCCTGCGGGGTTTAAAATTCTGCTTTTTGCCGAATGCCTTCTACCTTCAAAGGTGGTGGCATAAAAATGAAAGTTATCTAAAGAAGTGTATCGAGTGTTAGAACCGATTGCAATATGTCTGGCATTACAATAGTTGCGGATTGCCCATTTCGCAGCGAGCGGCGATCGTTCCAAGCCGTTCGAGGACTTGCTCGGCATCGATCAGTCTGGTAAGCGTGACGTTGCCGATATTTTTTGCCCGATCGGCGGGATCGAGGTTAGCTCCGGGTTTTACTTCTACCATGAGTACAGCGTCTTCAACGCGGTAGAGCCACATTTTTTCGCTTCGATCCAAAAGGCAGAGGTTGAGCTGTTGGATGTCTGGCTGGCGCCTCCAACCCGCTGCTGTCCACTCGCCGCCTACCCCCCAGACGCGCCCGACTTTCCAGCCGTCGGATAAGAAAAAATATTTCATTTGTTGTGTACGCTTGTTAATTATTTTTGGTTATAGCATTCGTGAGAAGGTAAACGGATCCCCGGAAAGAGCGCGTTTTGTCACGATCGAACCCGGTGTCGGGCTTCGGGCGCGCAAGTTGTCGATCGTAAAGGAATTTTGACAGCGAACTCTGTCCCTTCGCCCGGAGCAGAAATACAGCTAATTTGACCGCCGTGCTGTTCGACAACAATTTGGTGGCTGATCGATAAACCCAATCCCGTGCCGCTTCCTACAGGTTTTGTACTAAAAAACGGGTCAAACATCTTTTCGATCACTTCTTCACTCATACCAATCCCGTTGTCAGAAATCCGAATCACTGCAAATAGACAAGGAGGATTGTGATGGTGAATAGCCGTTGTTGATAACTGATTGTAACCTCTTCCTTCTCTTAAGAGGCCGGAGCATTCTACTGTTTCCAGCTCAGTCTGAATCACAATTCTCGGGTAAGGTTGAGTCTCTAGGGCATCAATGGCATTATTCAGCAAACTGGCAAACACTTGATTCAAATGGCTGCTGTAACAGGCCACTTCCGGCAAATTTTCATAATTTTTAATTACCTCAATTTCTTGGGAAATAATGCTGCCGTTGATTTTTTTGCTCACACCTTTACCTCGCGCTCGGTGCTGGACGAACAGCAAAGTATTATCAATACTTTGATTTATATTTACCTGTTTGAGACCGGATTGATCGAGTTTGGTAAAAAACTTTAACGAGTCAACTATTTGTTGGATGCGCTTGGCTCCCGACTCGATTGATGTCATCAGCCGCGACCAATCTTTTTGCAAAAATTCTAAGTCTATATCTTGAGCTACTTGCTGTATTTCTGTTCCGGGATCTGGATATTTTTTTTTGTAAAGTTCCAGGAGATTGTTGATATCTTGGAAATAGTGACGGGCGGGATTGATATTGCACAAAATAAAACTGTTGGGATTGTTAATTTCGTGGGCTACTCCTGCTACCATTCGCCCGAGACTCAACATTTTTTCGGTTTGAATCAGTTGGGATTGGGTGCTTTTTAAATTGTTTAATGTTAATTCTAATTGAGCTGATTTTTCTCGCTCGCGCAGTTCGCTTTTTCGCAGTTCGATTTCGGCTTGTTTGACAGCGGTGATATCGCGGCTGACAGATAAGACTGATGTAATTGTCCGATCGCGCTTAAATTCAGGAACCATGCAAACTTGATAGAATTTAGTGCCTAACTTGGTGAGACAATTCAATTCAAAGCACTCTTCGGTGCCTTTGGCGAACACGGTGCACAAAGTTGCTTCCGAGAGCATCACCACTTCCTCGGACATTCCTAACTCTCGATGGGTTTTACCTCGGAATGCTTCGGCGGGGATTCCAAAGGCTAATTCGGCGGCTGGATTGACGTAAAGGTGGCGCAGTTGGCGGTCAAATCGGGCGATCGTATCTGGGGAATTTTCCGCTAAGGCCCTAAATTCTTGCTCGCGGCGGTATGAAGTTTCTTGGGCCTGCTTTTGCTCGGTAATGTCGTAAGTCATCATCAAAATGCAGTTGGTGTCCCCTATACTAATAATTTCTGCAGATAGGAGGACAAACTTGATTTTGTCGAACTTGGTGCGAAACTGAAATTCTTTTTTGTAAATAGTGCCAGATAGTTGCAAGATTTGGCAGAAACGATCGCGATCCCCCCGATTCACCCATAAATTGATTTCGCGATCGCTTTTTCCCAATATTTCCTCGGGAAAATAGCCGGTGAGATTGCAAAAGCTTTGGTTGACTTCCGTCAAGTATCCCTCTTCAAAGGTGGCGATTGTCATGGCGGCGGGGCTGCTGCGAAAAGCTTTGGCAAATTTTTCTTCGGAAAAGCGCAGGGCTAACTCGGCTAATTGGCGCGATCGCACTTCCGATCGCAGCAGCGTATTTTGCTGTTCTAATTGCTTGGTGAGGTTTCGCAGTTTCAGGTGTACGTTGATGCGGGCGATCGCCTCTTCGTGTTGCAGCGGTTTAGTGATGTAGTCTACTGCTCCCAAAGTCAACCCTTTCACTTTATCCGCCGCCTCGGAAAGAGCAGTCATAAAAATTACGGGAATGTCCTTAACTTCTTCGATTGCTTTCAGGCGGCGGCAGGTTTCAAATCCGTCTATTCCCGGCATCATAATATCTAGCAAAATCAGATCGGGCATGATTTTTTCGACTCTTTGCAGCGCTTTTTCTCCGGTCGTTGCGACAAAAATCTCAAATCCGTATTCCACCAGGAAATATGATAAAATATTAATATTATCCGGTTGATCGTCTACGATTAATACTTTACTTTTTAGCTGAGAGTGCATATTTTTTCGGCTCTTTGAAATACAAAAAATCGGCAATTAAAAAAAATTAGCTTCGGTAGGATTGCGCTAACCAAACTTACAATAAAATGCAGCGTTAGTGCGCGTAAATAAACCGAGTTGCTGGTAGCCAACTCAACCTGAGAGCCGAGATGTTGCGCCTCTGTTACCCAATTGCTTGAGTTTGGTTGAAATTGGTGCAACATATCTGATGTAGGAGATAGAGCGCCGCTCTGCAACCTATTATACTAAATTCTACTTCAAATTTTCTCGATTATATCAACTTTACGGTGCGAAAAACCGGGTTGATTCGGGCGTGAGGTACAACTGTCATAAATGCCAGCAATCGCTTTCGAGACCGATCGCTCAGCTTGCGTTTGACTCGCATCGACCTACTTAAGTATTTTCCGCCTCACCTCCCGACTATTTATACTTTGAGTTGGTTCGCTAGGAGCTATTTTTATAATTTTTTAAGTATTTTTAGGTGGCGTACAGTTATTTGATAATCCCATTTTATTGCTAAATAAGATGATGTTGGGTTAGTTACTTCCTAATAACCATGTTTGTAGTGAGGATTTTAGTAAGATGCTTGGTAGGTGCATAACAGCTTAATTTTATAGCGGTTGTTTTAGCAGATACGAGCGAGTTGATTTATTAGACCTTTTGGAAAAGTCAAATTCACCCCCCTTAGTCCCCCCTTATTAAGGGGGGAAATAAGAATAATCTTGCCCCCTCCCCGAACTCGCGGGGAGGGTTGGGGTGGGGTGCATTATATTTTTGCAAGAGTTCTATTTATCCGTATTTAAACAAGGCTGAATTAGTTGAATTATCGCGTCATCGTCATAGCGATCGACTAACTGCAAAATTTTAAGAGCAAATAGGGCATACTGAGGATTCAACTCTTCCAGGCGGTGCACTTCGTGCTTAATTTGCTCGAAATTACCGATTTGAGCGGCTTCGTACAAATCGAGTAACTCTTCGCCCAGAGGCATTTCTAAGTCTTCTGAGCCGATCGCCAATTCAGAAAAAGTACGCGCGGCGAAGCTATCCCGCAGGGAATCGAACCGGGCCTCAAAAATCCAAGACAGTCCCAGATAATTTTGTATTTTAGCCAAAAAATCATCGATCTGAAAAAATTTACTGATAAAATCGTTATAGCCTATTTCCTCTTGCTTTTCCAACTCCAACTCAAACAGCCCGCTAGTAGCAATTAAGATGGGCGTCTCCCGAAACTGAGGCAAATAGCGCAGTTGAGCGCAGAGTTCAAAACCGCTGATTCCGGGCATCAACAAATCAGCAATAATTAAATCCGGCTCCTCAGAAATAGCTATTTCCAAACCGATTTCACCGCAATTGGCTTCAATTAACACAAAACCCAGCGGTGCTAAAATATCCACCATCAAAGAGCTATTTTCTGGGCTATCGTCAACAATTAAAACTTTGCGCCGTTTGCCTTCATAACCTATGATGAGAGGCTGTTGCTGCGGGGGCGAAACTAATGCTGCAAAATCGGCGTGAAGCGAAGCTATCCCATAGGGAATCGACAGTTCAATTTCAAACCAAAACGTACTCCCAACGCCCCAAAAACTTTCGACGTTGAGTTCACCTTCCATCAGAGAAATTAAGGTTTGCGCGATGTTTAATCCCAAACCGGTACCTTCTGTTTGATGTCCGAGCTCGCCCACTTGTTCAAAAGGCAAAAATATTCTTTCTATCGCGTCGCTAGCAATTCCAATTCCTGTATCTTTAACTTGAAAGCGGATTTTTGTTGTAATTGGGAAGGTGAGGGTTGGATCGGATGCAAAATTGGGTTCTTGGCTAGTCTCCAATAGTTCTGCAATAGATTGACTGTTCTCTATTACCTCTACTTTGAAATTCACGCTACCTTTTTCGGTAAATTTAATCGCGTTACTTAACAAATTCATCAATATTTGACGCAGCCGCTTTTCGTCAATTGAGACAAAATTAGGAATATTTACGGCTATTTGGGATACAAAAACTAAGTTTTTTTCTTCAGCTTTGAGCCTAAAAATTTCTGAGATATCTCTGAGAAAATCCGGCAAACAAACATCGTTGGCGGTTAATTGAATTTTTCCAGCTTCAATTCTCGCTAAATCTAAAATATCATTAATTAAAGTCAGCAAATGATAGCCGCACTGCTGCACCATCCGAATTCGCTCTTTGTCGTGGGGACAAAAATCTGGCTGTCGGGAAAGTATTTGAGTGTAGCCGAGAATGGCATTGAGGGGAGTGCGCAACTCGTGGCTCATATTAGCCAGAAAGGCGCTTTTAGCACGGGATGCGACTTCGGCGGCCAATGCGGCTGCTTGGAGTTCGGCAGTGCGATCGCTGACATTTTGTTCTAAAGTGCGATTGTAGTCTTTCAGTAACTTTTCGCTGTTTTTGCGATCGGTGATATCTTGAGAAGCTACGATCGCCCCGATAATCCTGCCTGTTTCGTCAAACAGCGGCGTACTGAAAACTTCTAAAGGAACCGTGCGATCGGGCAAACGAATTTCTAGGTCTTCAACCCTCACTGTTTCTCCTTTGAGCGATCGGGCGATCGGCATTTTTTCTACTGAATATAATTCATCAGTTCCTGCATCGTAAACTCTAAAAACTTCTGCGAGTTGGTCGGTTGTAGCTTCCAGTAAAGTCTGAATATCTACTAACTGCCGTGCTGTCTGATTGGCGTAAATAAGTTGCCCAGTCAAATCGTGAACTGATACTCCCGCTGGCATCGCTTCGAGCATTTGTTTGATGCCGCTTTCACTCTCGGTTAAGGCAGTATTTAAAGATTGCAGCGAATTCAAAGCAGATTGCAGTTTTTTTGCCATATTGTTGAACGAAATCGCCAATTGTCCGACTTCATCAGCGCGGTCAATTTCGACAGTTGCATCCCATTCATTGTTAGCTAAAGCTTTGGCGGCACTATTTAAGCGTAAAATAGGATTAGTTATCCACTTAGCTGTGAAAATACCAACTACAACTGCTCCGAGCAAGGCGGTAAAACACAGTATAATTGTAGTGCGGTTGTTGGTGTCAATTTCCGCCATAAAGTCAGATTCTGGGATGACGATCGCAATCAACCAATCTAAACCAGAATTATCTCGGTAAGGTATTAATTTGATTAATTGCCGTTTGCCATCTATTTCAAAATTAAGGTGTTGAGTATCTTTGACTTGGGAAAAGTCGGGAAAGCGATCGGTTAAATATCGACCTGTGGCGCGGATCGCAGCATTCTGGCTTGCCGTCGATTTTAATCGATTAAACTGCTGGTTGCTAAAAATATAGGAATTCTCGGGGCCGGAATTGGCTACTAACAATCCGCTGCGTTCGACAATGAAAATTTTTGCAGACTTGCTAATCTTCAGGCTGTTGAGAAAATCGCCGATTTTTGTAATATTGAGATTGACCGAAAAAACTCCCAGCAGTTCCTTTGTCGTCTCATCGTAAATCGGTCGATTCCTATTAATTACTAAACCTGTATTGTTACCCAGTTGAAAAATTTTAGTCCAGGTAGATTTCCCCGCAGCTTTAGCCGCTTTGTACCAAGGTCTTTTTGTAGCATCAGGTTGTCGAAAAGTTGTGTATAGTTTAGTTTTATTGCCCAGCGAGTCTGGAACATACAGATTTATGATGCCCTTATCCAGTTCGCCCGATCGCATAATCAGATTCTGTCCGGTAGCGCGATCGCCTCCAACGAAGTCTCCCCGTTTGCTACCAAAAAGAATTGTTGTCGGCGACTCGAACTGTTTGAGTTGAAACGAAAGATGGCGTTCGAGTTGCGTTAAATCTTGTAAATTTAGCGTTTTTTGTCGCACTGCATCCGCGTTAATGCGATTGATTAAAGGCGGCACGGATAGATATGTATCGAGGTAATGTACAACGCGATCGCCAATTTGTACTGATAGCTGGTTTGCTAGGTTGTCAACGGCCTTTTCTCCGTTTTTGTAGGAAAGATACCCAACCAATCCCGCAGTCCCCACAATTTGCAGCATAAAAGGGACAATCAGCACCGCGCGCAGGGGGACTTTTTTGAGGGTGGCAGTTAGGCGGGCGATCGTTTTAATAGCCATCAGGATAAAATAGCAGGTAATACCATTTTATATTTTAGATTTTCGTTAACCGATCGCCCTTTGTAAAGTAGTTGATAGGCGAGGATTTCCGAGACGATACCAAAGCCAAATGCGGTATCTAGTAACAGTTTCATCACAGGACATCCCAAGTTACGAGGTTAGAGGTTGGAGCGACTATATCTCCGATAATTTGGCCGCTATCTTTGGCAGATCCGAAGGGCGATAGTTTACTTTTTTGGATGCGGGAGATAATGGCAACAGGGCGATTTTTTTGGATGAACGGTCTGAGTGTTATCAAAAATTTTGATATAATTGCATTATACTTTTCACAACCCTGATACTTACTCATCACCCCGCCTCCCAATCTTCAATCTGTAGCCCTTGTACTCTGCTAAACTCCCTAACATTATGAGTGACTAAGATTAAATTATTTGCCAAAGCAATAGCAGCAATTTGCAGATCGTTTGAGCCGATCGGAGTTCCCAAACTTGCCAAATCTCTCCTAATCTTGCCATATACTTCCGCACAAGCATCGTCAAACGGCAGAGAAACGAACTGACTTAAAAAAGATTTTTGTACATTTAAACTCTTTTGGGGGTTATTGCTACCCATCGCTCCGTAAAATAACTCGGATTTTACAACAGAACAAACCCCAATTTTATCGGCTACCACACTATTAAAATGAATGTCAATACTGGGCGATTTACCCTTTAAATATATGATACAAACATTAGTATCTAGCAAATAAACCAAAGAGCTATTACTCATCAAAAAACCCCATCATATCGTCATCCATTTCATCAGAAATTCCCCCGCCATCATCAAAATCAATATCCGCACAACTCCCAGACAGATTTATCAATCCTGAAGAATGCAGCATATTATTTTGCCTGAAAAATTCCTTCAAGCCTGCCTCATCGCCAATATCGAGCATCTCCTTTAACTCATCCAAATCGATTAACCCATCGCGAAAAGCACTTAAGACTAAATCTCTCAGAATTTTTCGTGACAAATTTCCCCATTTATCTTCGATCTTATCTACTAACGTATCGGGTAAATTAACTGTAATTTGCATATATCAAAAACCCCCGCGCTCTCCATTTCTATTTTAGTTGCTCAAACCACATCTCCCAAGATCGCCATAATATCCGACTCCAAATATTTAATATCCCACTCGCTTGGTGCATGGTGTATGGGTGCGTGCATTATTGTCTGCATAAATATTGTTACTCGATCGACTATTGTCTATAATAGACTATATAAGGCCTAATTTACTCAAATAACACAGACAAAAACGCGATATCAGATAAATAACCCTCCGGCTTAATCCCTCAAGTAAATTATTCAATCTAAAATCTAAAATCTAAAATCGAATGACCGCACAAACTCCTGTACAATTCCAAGACAGTTTCGACATCATCGTAGTTGGTGCCGGACACTCCGGCTGCGAAGCCGCCCTCGCCACTTCTCGCCTCGGTTGTCGCACTCTTCTCCTCACCCTCAACCTCGATAAAATTGCGTGGCAACCCTGCAATCCCGCCGTCGGTGGCCCGGCTAAAACTCAACTGACTAACGAAGTGGATGCGTTAGGCGGTGAAATTGGCAAAATGGCCGATCGCACTTACCTACAAAAACGCATCCTCAACTCTTCGCGAGGCCCGGCTGTGTGGGCGCTACGGGCGCAAACAGACAAGCGGGAATACGCCGCAGTTATGAACAATATTGTCGAAAACCAAGAGAATTTGACCATCCGGGAAGCGATGGTGACAGACTTAGTTTTGGGCAAAAACGAAGAAGTGATCGGAGTCGAAACATACTTCGGTGTCGCCTTTGAATGCAAAGCTGTAATTCTGACCACAGGCACTTTTTTAGGTGGCACAATTTGGGTCGGCAATAAGTCGATGCCGGCCGGACGCGCCGGAGAATTTGCCGCCGTCGGTTTGACGGAAACTCTCAACCGTTTGGGCTTTGAAACTGGTAGGTTGAAGACTGGAACTCCGGCAAGAGTTGACAAGCGGACTCTCGATTATACCAACCTGGAACCGCAACCGGGAGATGCAGATGTCCGCTGGTTTAGTTTCGATCCAGAAGTTTGGGTGGAACGCGAACAAATGCCTTGTTACCTGACTCGAACTACGCCCGAAACTCATCAATTAATTAGAGACAATTTGCACCTTTCTCCAGTGTACGGCGGTTGGGTTGATGCGAAGGGGCCGCGCTATTGTCCGAGTATTGAAGATAAGATTGTCCGGTTTGCAGATAAAGAAAGCCACCAGATTTTTATTGAACCGGAAGGGAGAGATATTCCTGAACTTTATATCCAAGGTTTTTCGACTGGTTTACCGGAAACTTTGCAATTGCAAATGCTGCGGACTCTTCCCGGTTTGGAAAAGTGCGAGATGATGCGTCCGGCTTATGCTGTGGAGTATGATTATTTGCCGGCTACTCAGTGTTTCCCGACGCTGATGACTAAGAAGATCGAAGGGCTGTTTTGCGCTGGTCAGGTGAACGGTACGACGGGCTATGAGGAGGCGGCTGCACAGGGCATTGTCGCGGGGATTAATGCTGCTAGATTCGCGAAGAATCAGGAGATGATTGTGTTTCCCCGCGAGCAAAGTTATTTGGGGACTTTGATTGATGATTTGTGTACGAAGGATTTGCGGGAACCTTACCGGATGTTGACTTCGCGATCGGAATATCGGTTGTTGTTGCGATCGGACAATGCGGATCAACGCTTGACTCCGCTCGGACGGGAAATTGGCTTGATTGGCGATCGGCGTTGGGAGTTGTTCGAGCAGAAACAAGCTAATATCGTAGCGGAGAAGGAACGCTTGTACTCGACGCGGGTGAAGGAGCATGAGGATCTTGGTAAGCAGATTTTGGCTGAGAGTCAACAATCAATTAGAGGTTCGATTACTCTGGCTGATTTGTTGCGTCGTCCTGGTTTTCATTATGTCGATTTAGAACGCTACAATTTAGGCGATTCTAGTCTGAAGTTGGCTGAAAAAGAGGGTGCAGAAATCGATATCAAATATTCTGGATATCTGCAAAAACAGCAAAATCAAATTGATTAAATTGTCAGACATGAACGCCGACAATTGCCTGCGGATTTGGATTATATGACAATTACAACTCTCTCGAAGGAGTCGCGCGAAAAGTTGACAAAAATCCGGCCGTTGACTATTGGACAAGCGTCGAGAATTGGTGGGGTGAATCCGGCTGATGTTAATGCTTTGTTGATTTTTCTGGAAGTGCGAAACCGCAAGCAGCCGGCTGGTGTGGGAAAATAATCTAAACTAGAGGTGTATCAAAGCTCTTTGGATAACTGATATGCCTCTCATTGAACTTCTACCTACTGTCAGTCAACTATCTCATCAAGACAAACTGCGACTCATCCATTTTTTGCTGCTTGCAGTTGCTAAGGAGGAAGGATGCAGCCTAGAAACTGCTGAAAATAGTGATTTTGAAAACGCACTTCTGAATCAACTGGCATCAAGGGGTGCAATAGTTATAATTCCAGAAGAGGCAGACATAGACGATCGATATCAAGCAGAAGTATTAGCAGATTTTCGGCAAGCTTGGCACGAAGCCATGACCGGACAAACTATCTCAGTTGCTCAGCTTTGGGAAGGGCTTGAAGATGTCTGAGCAGCCTTTAATTCAAGTTGAAGTTTCGCCAACGTTCAACCGAAATCTACGCGCTCTTGCCAAGAAATATCGTAGTATTCGGAATGATATACAACCCGTCATCGAACAACTCGAAAAGGGGGAGTTGCCCGGTGACCAAATACCGGAGGTTGGTTATGCAGTCTTCAAGCTGAGAGTCCGAAATAGCGACACTCAGAAAGGTAAAAGCGGTGGCTACCGTCTGATTTACTACGTCAAAACAGCAATAGCAATCATTTTGCTGACGATTTACACAAAATCTGAACAAGTGGATATTGCAGCAGATGACCTTCGGAGCATCATTGCAGAATATGACCAACGGGCGATGGAAGGTAAAGAGGAGGTATAGATAGACAACTACTGGAAATGGTTAAAACAGGAATATAACGCAGGTAAAATTATGTGATTATATATATATATATAACAGTGGCGCTGGTTGCGATCCCGAGATGAGAAATCGATAAGGGCGATCGGATCGAGGTTATTTGCAAACTACAAATGCTGAAAAATCTTATTTTTTTAGTAGCCTTGACAAAACGCACAAATATGCGGTGTTTGATAGAAAAGTTAGACGTTTGTAATACATATGCAGTTTAATAATAAGTTAGACCCTTAGCCACTGTATTCTCAATCCCCAGTACAACCGCGTTATTTAAGATAAGTGGTGTATTGCCAATTAAATGCTACAATCATCGTGAGCAGTTTTCATAAGTTTTGTAAAAGAAAATGAAATGACATTAAGCGATCATCTTTGGAGCAAATTTGCAAATTATGAAAATTTTCTTCTTGCTTGGCAAAGGACTGTAAATGTAACAAGTCGAATGCTAAATGACAAGTTAGGAATGAAAACATTTGCATATAATCTCCAAGCCAATCTTGAGGATTTAGTGCAACAAATAAAAGCAGAAGACTTCCCTTACTTACCTTTAGCTGATCATAAGGTTTACCTCCCAAAGCCATCAACGACTCTTCGAACCATGTCACTGATGGCTGTTCCGGATGTGATTGTTTATCAAGCATTAGTTAATGTGATTGCTGATATATCTCATCTGTGTCTTGTTAGTCATGAGAATGAGCATATTTTGGGAAATCTCTATGCCGGTTCTGGAAAACGTTGGATGCTCAAGCCTTGGAAACGACAATATGCTAGGTTTGTAAAGCGTGTGGAAAGCTTATACAATATTGGTAATTCTTGGATTGCTTCAACAGATATCGTGGCTTTTTATGATACCATTGATCACAAACGGTTATTAGATATCATCTGCCAACATTGTGGTAAAGATTGTAGATTTGAAAACTTTTTTAGTCAATGTCTATCTAAGTGGTCTGCACATAATGCAACTTCTACAATGGGTCGAGGAATTCCTCAAGGTAGTAATGCTTCGGACTTTCTTGCCAATTTATATTTGCATGAGATAGATCGCAAGTTAATTTACAATGGATATCACTATATTCGCTATGTTGATGACGTTAGAATTCTTGGATCAGATAAGTCAACAGTTCAACGGGGACTTATATTATTTGATCTTGAATTGAAATGCGCTGGTTTAGTTGCACAGGTTACAAAAACAAGCGTTCATAAAATTGAAGATATTGAGAAGGAAGTTTCACGTCTAAAATTTTTCATTACTGATCCAACTGGAACAGGTGATTATATACTTCTTGAAACTCCTTCTCTACCTGTGAGCGAACAGGCAGAATCAATTGCAAATTATGTAGAAAGTACACCGAGTGAGCAAACGGAATTTGAGAATAGCGATTCCAATCAAAATCACTTTGAAGATGAAGATGAGGATGAAGAAGATGTTTTAAATCAATATGTGGATATAGATAAACATAAATCCGAAACTTTACAAGAACAATTACGTGGTAAATTTTCAGAAGCATTTGAATTATTAAATGACCCTGAACGAGGTAAAGAAGCAGAATCTCACCTGACATTTTGCCTGTATCGGCTTGAGCCGCATGAAACAATACGTAATCAAGGAGTTAACTTACTATCTAAATTGCCTTGGCGATCCGAAGCAATATCTATTTTCTTAGGGCGCTTTAAAGATGATTCTTTTGTTATTGAAGAGTTGAAGAAATTCATATTCGAGCATAAAGTTTATTCTTGGCATCGTGCTAATGTTCTTTGGGCTTTATACGAAGTCAGTAAAGCCAGTAATATGGCGTTCATATGTCGAGAATGGTTAGCTGATACTCAACTTGATTGGTATGCAAGAACAATTGCAGCAAAAATATTAGCAGAAGTTCCAAGTCAACATGCTTATCTATTTGAATGCTTTAAAAAAGAGCAAAATGAGATAAAGGGTGATGCTGAGGCAACTGCTATACTGCGACAAGAATTAGCTTATAGTGCTTTTCAAAGAATCAAGTCATCGAGAAAGCAGTTAGCATTACTTCAGCTTATTTGTTCAGATAAAAGTCCCATACTTCATCGGTTAGTTATTTATCTCCTACAACAACCTAAATGCAAAGTAAGTTGGGATGATCTTAAGCCTTACCACAGTAATCTGAGTACGCTATCATCTTTAGTTTGTAAGTTAGGTTTATCGAAAGATGCACCAAAACCATGCTTCATAGCTCAAACTATGGCAAAGCCTTATCAAGTTTCTCTATTGCCGCAAAATGATCTTCGATTACTGTATGCAGCTCACTATAATAAAGCTGTTGAAAGTTTGCGCGAATCTGTAATTAATTTTCAAAAGTCTCCTAGTCAATATGCTAGTAGTTTTCATCAATTTACACATATAACTTTTATTGCATTTTATGAAAACTTTCTTCCTTCCGAGTTGGGAATATATGAATCAAATTATGCTGCTCTTATCGATAGAAAAATTTTCCGAGATACTTTCCCTCGTGGTGTGGATATTTGGAAAGAACTTAATTCGATGAGGAATCGTGTTGAGCATCCAGTAGACAGAAAAACTAAATCTCATTCCCAAAAAATAAGTTTTAAAGAAATAGATTTTTTAGACAAACAACTCCAAGTGGCTCTTCAAGAAATATTTGATGTCTGGCTAAGTGCAACTTTATCAAATGAATAACTTAGTTTCTCGGGCCTGGGCAATCGACTGAATTTGATAAGTAACCTCACCTGAAAAAATAGAATAGCCAGAACCCCGACTTCTTAAAGAACTCGGGGATTTAAAAGCCTTTATCACCCATTTCCAGCCGGTATCCGCACAGTAAACGTAGACCCTTTCCCCTCTTCACTTTCCACCAAAATCTCCCCGCCCATCATCCGACAGTAGTGGCGGCTAATTGTCAGCCCCAATCCAGTGCCGCCATACTCTCGCGTCGTCGAAGAGTCAGCTTGCACAAAAGCTTCAAACAACTTGTGCTGTTGTGCTTGGGACATTCCAATTCCCGTATCTTTAACAGAGAAGCAAATCCAATCCGACTCTTGAACATTCAGCAGGGGAGAAGCTATGACAGCCGAATCAGTTTCACCCGCAGCAATTGAATTGTCAACACCCGATTCTGCTGTATTAAATTTGCCACTTCCAGCAATCCGGCTGACACTCAGTGTCACGCTGCCGTTTTTGGTGAACTTAGCAGCATTATTCAGCAAGTGCATCAAAACCTGTCGCACTTTTTTGAAATCTGCGTGCATGATACCTGCAGTTCGATCGCCTTCTATCTCCAAAACATTACCATTTTTCGCTACCAACGGTTTGGCGGCACTCGCCACATTTTCAATCAGGGATTCGATGTCAAATTCCACGATTTCGAGTTTCGTCCGCCCCGTTTCAATTTTAGACAAATCGAGGATATCGTTAACCAAAGATAGCAGGTGCACGCCCGCTTTCTCAATCTTGTGCAAATCGGATACACAATCATCCAACCCCACATCCTCAGCATCTTCTACAAGTAGTTGACTGTAGCCGATAATCGCATTTAAAGGCGTCCGCAATTCGTGGCTCATATTTGCTAAAAACTGGCTTTTAGCAGTGTTCGCGGCGACGGCGACTTCCTTAGCTTGCTCCAATTCTTTTGTATGTTCCGAAACTCGCTGGATCAGGTGATTGAGAGAGACAGCCAGCGAGCCTATTTCGTCTTGTCCGGTGACGGGGGCTCGCAAGTCAAAATTCGACTCGGCGGCTACTTGTTCGGCCACCCGAGTGACGCTGATGACTGGTTGGGCGATCGCCCGACTGGTGCGCCAAGCCAAAATTCCCGCAATTGCTACCGACACCAACATACTCATGATAATGATGCCCTTTTCGAGGCCTTGCGCGTCCTCCATCACTTCGCCGCCTTGCCGTTCCTGCTGCTGGGCTATGTCGAGGATTTTGCTCAATTCCTGAAGGCTCGTGTCGAGTTCTTGTGCGCCCGATCCGCTGGCGATTGCCAGCATTTTTCGGGCTGATTCTATCTCTTGCGGTGATAATTGCGTTAGCGAAGCCCTCTTCGAGGATCGCTCGATTTGCTGCAAAGTATAGTTGAGAGTATCGGCGTAGGATTGTAATTCTGCCATGCAATCTTGCAATAAAGCCTTGAAAATCGCTGGTTCTGCTGCCAGCCAAGCTGGTTGGCTGTCGGCAAACTTTTCGATCTCCAAGCGCAGCTTTTTCGCCTTAGCGACACTCCCGACAAACTGTGCTTTTTGCAATTGCAGTTGAGTTGGATTGTCGGCAAAAGAATCTAGCTGTGCTCCCTGCAATTGTGCCGCCAGCGCTGCATCTTTAAAATTGCCCAACAATTGGGCTTGCTGGTGAGCATCATTGAGTTGCGTTACTCCTTTTCCTTGGTAGTAGTCGGCGATCGCCAATCCGCTCAGGGAGCCAATAAAGCCGATTCCGATTGCCATGAAATACCCGCCGCCAATTTTTTGATGGATGCGCCAACGAGCAATTTTAGATGGGAAAATTTTGCTAATTATCAAGGATGATTTCTGTACAAAATTATGGACTAATGTCTTTTTTACTGCGGTTTCTCCCGAAACCATTTGTTCGGAAATAAAGACGCGCATTTCTTTACCTTCTTTGCGGTTTTTTGGGTTAAATCTTTTAGTGTTTGCTGTTTTTTCCGAGTGATTTAATTCTGCTAACTCTGGATGAAACTCGCCGTTGCTTTCCAAAACTGCAAGCGATAAACTTGCTTCGTTACCTGTTTTTTTGAGCAAGTTAATTTTTGACATATGCAACCACTGTATTCTGTTAAAATCTACCACGCTCTTAAGTTCTCCAAAGGGAAAAGCTTGTTTGTTTTACAGCAGACATCTGGGAAAAAGTATCTTTTACTCTTGTCGAGTTAGAGTGAAAACTTAAATTCGCTTGATGTCCGATCGATAATTAGGCTGTTGATGGCTGTTGCCAAATTACTTGTTCGACTCATAAAAGTCTGCCACAGGCAAAAAATAAAAATTTATTCCAGCAGTAAATTATTCCCGCATGGAATGTTACAGGCAGAAAATTATGTCCGATCTGTTTTGCCTGCGATCGACCCAAAGCTGATATTGTCTGCTGACAATGCACCCGATTCCTCAGCTTTGGAGTTTTGCTGCCAGCAATGCGACGATTGCTTGACGGTTTTTGTTGAGCATCCGACTTCACACCACAGAGTGTCACAAATGCGCTCGCCGATCGAACTTTTGCACCCTGGCGATCGACTTTTGGCATCCCTGCCCCGCAAAGACAAATCTGAGGCGAAGTCTGATTAACTTGAGTATAACTTTATGACTTACCAAAAGAAACCTGGTTCCTGGGGCTCAACTGTTGGCAACTGCGAGCTTTCTTTTCTCGGCGGTAGTGAATTCGATCGCTCCTGCTAACTTGCCATTTCTACCCAAAGCTTCATCGGCCAATTCCACAATCCAGCGATTCGGCCTGGCTTGGGGTCTGGCCGCGAGTACCAGATCCCAAGCTTCCCGTTCTTTCCCCCGGCCCAAAACCGCAGCGCAAACAGTCAAAGCCGCGGCAGTTGAACGGCTGATGCCGTTTTGACAGCAGACAAGCAAATTGCCGGGGGACACCGACATTTTGAGGGCGAAATCAATAATTTGAACTACGTCATCAAGTGTAGGCAAAACCCGATCGGGGTCGTCAACAGGAGTTTCGAGGTCATTAAACGACCGCCGCAGTCGGTTCGGGACTTTGTGAAAAGTTTTGGGTTCGGGTACGCCGGGACTGCCGATCGAGATCAGGTACTCGATCTCGCGCCCCGCAGCGCGATCGAAAATGTATTCGCTAGCTTCTATTTCCGAAGCAATCAGGACTTTCGGCAGTTTTTCGCCCCAGAAATTTGTGGACCCTGAAGACTCAACATCAACCGCTGCCGGCTCAGTGCTGACATCCGGCAAGTATCGGGCAGCCAGAGCACGAACATCACTAAATTCGCGGTTTAAAGCTGCTTCCAGAGCCAAAACAGCACCCTTCGAGCCAATTTGGGCTAAGGATTTAACAGCCTTTTGGCGCACTCCAGAGGTTTCGTCTTCCAGCAGCCGCACCAAACCAGCTACAGCCTCATCTGTCCCAATTTGCCCCAAAGCAGCAGCAACTCTCCACCGGACATAGGATTCGCTGTCGCCTCGCGCGATCGCCAGTCCCGCCGCCACCATTTTTTGCAAGCTAGCATCTCCGGCTGTATTGATGTTCCCGAGGGCCACAGTCGCCCTCCCGCGCACGAAAATGTCTGGATCCGAGAGCGATCGCATTACCGCCACCGCAGCCACCTCAGTGCTGATTTCCCCCAAAGCCGAAACTGCACTGCCGCGCACGTCTGAGTCGTGGTGGTTGAGAGCTTGCAGCAACCCCGCCACAGCCGTTTCCGTGCCGATTTGTCCCAAAGCCTCGGCGGCCCTCAGAGAAACTGCATAGGAGTCGGGATCGTGCAGCAATTCTATCAAACGCGGTACTGCCGATCGATCGCCCATTTTCCCCAAAGCCGCCGCCGCCCTAGCGCGGACAATCTGATTTTCATCTCTGAGGGCGTTCTGCAGCCCAGGAACCACATCAGACACGCCGATTTTTCCGCAGTTGACCGCCGCCCGCCAGCGCACCTCGGAGTCTTGGTGTTTCAGGGCTTTGAGCAGTGCGGGGACGGCTGTTTTCGGGTTAATTTTGCCCAAGGCCCAGACAGCCCAGGCGCGCACCCCGGAGGATTTGTGGTTGAGGGCTTTGAGCAGTGCGGCGGCGGCTGGTTTCGAGTCAATTTCTCCTAGGGCCCAAGCAGCCCAAGCTTGCACTTGGGAATCTTCTGATTCTAGCGATCGGGCTAATTCAATTACAGCAGCAGCAGAGCCAATTTTGCCGATCGCCCGAATGGAATGCAGGCGCACTGAACTGTCGGAGTGGTTCAACGCTTTGACGAGCATCGGAATTGCCACATCGGAACAAGTTAGTGCTAGCAGTTGAATTTTAAGCAGGGGCGAAGTTTGGATTTTTCCGATTAATCTTAATGTTGCTTCTTGAAATTCTGGCTTTACCGTTCCTGCTAGCTTCGAGCCTAGTTTTAAATTTACTTTTAGGGCTAATTTTACGGCGCGCAAAGCCAGACTTTGCTCTTCTACTTGCGGCAAAATTTCTGCCAACGCGTGCATCCCTTGTTTTTGTTGCAAATATTTTTGATTAAATTGAGCATCGCTGAGCTCTGGTAGCTGTTGGATCAGGGTTGCTGCTGAGTTCATTCATTTATCCTAATATTTTGGCGATCGCGTGAGATTGCTCTTTTAAACTCGCTGTCTTAAAAAAATACGGCTGCACCTAAAAAACTTAATTTCTCAAAAAAACTTGCACCACTGCCTTTAAAATACGTCCGATTCGAGTATTTTTGCAACTCCCCAACGATCGATTATCTGTTTTTTTGGGCGATCGGCTTAACAATTAGTTGCGCTTGCTGCTGGCCGTAGCTGCGCTTTTAACGGAGACTGCTCTGCGCTATATGATTTTATAGCAACTTGGCTGGATATATCGATCGACTCCGCCGAACAGAGAGAATCAAAAACAGCCCGATTCAGCGACTGTTTCTCAGCCAGCGTAGGGCCCATTTTTCAAAGCCTCAGCCAAAGCGTTATCGTTATCTCGCAAACCTTCGTAAAAAAACAGCACTTCTCCTTGAATGCCGCGACAGCGGTTGTAAGCAATTACTTGCAACAATAGCTCGGGATTCATGCTATAATTACCACCTCGATTTGCCAACAAAATACCTGGCGACACGCATTGCAGTCGATCGCCCTTAAGCTGCTCTCCAATTAGTCGATCGACCAATTGTTTGTAACCATTAAAATCGCGGCGGTAAAACTGCGGATGAAGCATATCGACCAACTTTTTGTCAATCCAAGCTTGAGAATCTTGCAAATATTCCACCAATCCCCATTCATAAGGACTCGGCGACATCGATAGCAACAAATCGGGATTAATCGCTTTCAATTCTCGGTGCAAACGAGCCACAAACTCCGTAATAATATCAGCGCGCCAGTGCAGCCAATGTCGCTCTCTACACTGCGATGGCGGTTCTTTACCGCACTCTTCTCGGTAGCGTTCAACCGTTTTGTCGTCATAACCGCCTTCGACCGGTAGCCCAATGCGATCGTCTCCTTGAACGCCGTTTACCGGATAATTCTTAGCAACTTCCAGCATCAACCCCAGCAAAAAGTCTTGCACTTCTGAGTCTAAAGAATTCAGCCATTCAAAATTATTTTTTTTAAGTAAATTGCCGCTGCAATCGCGCGCCGCCCACCCAGGTTTTTTCGCCAGCAAATGACCGCCGTTGAGATTGTAAGAGCTCACAAAACCGTATTCAAACCAAGGAATTACTTTTAAACCAACTCTATGAGCTTCAACAATTAATTCTGCCAAGGGGTCGCGTCCTTGATAGCGCGAGTCAATTTCTACCCCAAACTGTTCCCGCATAATTTGAGAAGGATAAGCCGTAAAACCCCGGTTCCAAACTACCGGAAAAACTGTATTAAATCCCGTATCGGCGAGAAAGTCCATTGCCTCAGCAATTCGCTGTTTTGAGGTGAGAACTTTGCAGTCTGTACTCGGTATCCAAACGCCGCGAATTCCTGTATTATGAGGTGTAAAGGTTCTGGGAATCGTTATTTTACTTCTAGCTTTAACTGAAACAGAACCATGCTGTTTTAGTAAAGATTTGAAACTGCGGATAGCTGACTGAAATGCTGTCAAAAATGGCATTTAGTAGAGGAATTTGTTATTTGTTATTTGTTATTTTAACTGGTTTCCAGGCTCTGCCTGAGAACGAGTAATAATAAGGAGGAGACGGCTTGGCTTTTGTCCCTACAATTGATCGTGGTAGGGACACGGCACTGCCGTCTCCTCTGTATCATTCCGGCGCAGCGGGAATTGATATGAGTGGCTAGCAACGGGCTAGAAGCCCGTTCCACAAACAATAAAATTTCTTGTGGGGCGTTGCTTTTAGCCCGCCCCACAAATGTACTATCGCGCCACGGCTGACAACTGCTGGCTCAAAGCTGATTTCAACAATTCCACCTTATCAGTTTGCTCCCAAGGCAACTCTAAATCAGTGCGTCCAAAGTGACCGTAAGCCGCCACGTCTTGATAGAAACGGCCGCCCCTTTCCGCAGGCAAATTTTGCAAGTTAAATGCCTGAATGATTCCCGCAGGACGCAGTTCAAAATGCTGCTTCACAACTTCTAAAAGGCGATCGTCATCAACTTTCCCAGTACCAAAAGTTTCGATCATCATGCTAACTGGCCGCGCCACGCCGATCGCATAACTCAACTGCACTTCACACTTTTCGGCCAAACCAGCAGCCACGATATTTTTAGCAACGTAGCGACAAGCATAGGCCGCACTGCGATCGACCTTTGTGGGGTCTTTTCCCGAAAAAGCGCCGCCGCCGTGACGGGAATAGCCGCCGTAAGTATCCACAATAATTTTGCGGCCCGTCAAACCCGAATCTCCTTGAGGCCCGCCAACCACAAATTTGCCTGTGGGGTTGACAAGAAAGCGAGTTTCTGCATTAGGTTTGATAGCAATGTCGGCAAATACAGGTTCGACAACAGCAGTCCAAAGGTCTGCTTTAATTTTGGCTTGAACTGCGGCAGTGTCAACGATATCGCCGATCGCCTCAGTGTGCTGCGTAGAAATTAAGATCGTATCAATCCCAACAGGTTTGCCATCTTCGTAAGCAATCGTAACTTGGCTTTTGCCGTCGGGACGCAGATAAGGCAATTGACCGGTTTTGCGGACTGCGGCCAGTTGACGGCAAATTCGGTGCGCTAAACTAATCGGGAGCGGCATCAATTCCGGCGTTTCGTTGCAAGCAAAGCCGAACATTAAACCTTGATCGCCTGCTCCAATAGCATCCAATTCCTCTTCACTAGATTGTTCCCGACTTTCGTGGGCTGTATTCACCCCTTGAGCAATATCGGGAGACTGAGTATCTAGAGCCACCAACACCGAGCAGCTATTGGCAGAAAAGCCATTGTCAGCGTGGATATAGCCAATATCGGCTATTTTTTTCCGCGCTAATTCTATGTAATTTACCTGAGCTTTAGTGGTAATTTCTCCCGTCAGCAGCATCAAGCCCGTGTTGACGACAACTTCGGCGGCGACGCGACTTTTCGGGTCTTCAGTCAGCAAGGCATCCAAGATCGTATCTGAAATTTGATCGCAGATTTTATCGGGATGGCCTTCAGTGACGGATTCAGACGTAAACAGGTAGCGGCGTGACAATGATTATTTCTCCTTGTGATGGGGGATATTCCTGTGCAACATCAACGACGGACGAGTTATTTTTCAGGTAAAGGCCAAGAATCATCGCGTCTCGGTGGCTGGAAAATTTGTTTCGGTCTGCGGAAGTGTTGAATCAGGGTTTGAGATTGGGTAAAGTGAAACCACTATAGCAAAGTCAGTCGTGGGAAGTCCCTAAAAGCTTACATTTTGTAGGATTCTCGATCGGTCATTCGACACTGCTGGTCTACCCCCGGAATCTTTAAGGGTAAGATACAGTCAGGGTGTCGCCTCGCGGAATCACTATGGCAGGAATCGAAAAATCACCAAACTTAATCGAAACGGTTGCGCACCTAGAATTTCCCGGCGGCCCAATACCGCTTGACTCTCCATTTTATATCGATCGATCTCCCGCCGAAGCCCGAGCTTGCGCAGAAATTAGCAAGCCTGGGAGTTTAATTCGGATTAAAGCTCCCAGGAAAATGGGCAAAAGTTCTCTGATGCTGCGGATAATTGACGCGGCGGTCGATCGGGGATACCGCACAGTAACTGTAGACTTTCAGCAAGCCGAAGAAGCAGTTTTTGGTAGTTTAGATAAATTTTTGCGCTGGCTTTGTGTCAACGTGGCCAGGCAACTCAAACTCGAACCAAATCTCGATGAATTCTGGGATGAAGATATGGGTAGCAAAGTAAGCTGCTCTCTTTACTTTGAAAACTATTTGCTCGAACAAATTGACAGTCCCGTTGTCTTGGTACTAAACGAAGTAAACCGAGTATTTGAACGCGCCAAAATTGCCCAAGAATTCCTGCCGCTGCTCCGTTTTTGGTACGAACAAGCTCGCGCTAGCGAAATTTGGCAAAAACTCCGCATTGTCGTCATTCACTCGACCGAAATTTATATTGCTTTGAGTCTCAATCAATCTCCATTTAATGTCGGACTGCCGATTAAACTCTCAGAATTTACTGCCGAACAAGTCCAAGATTTGGCGAGCAGACACGGATTGAACTGGAGCGATAGTTATCCGATCGAGCAATTAATCAAAATGGTAGGCGGGCATCCTTATTTAGTACATTTAGCGCTCTATCATCTGGCAATTTTGCAGCAAAACCGCCTGTCTAGCGCCGATGAGCCTGGAGATGAGCTGGGGCGAGCCGAGTTGGAAGAACTGTTAAAAGCAGCTCCTACTCAAAGCGGAATTTATAGCGACTATTTGCGAAATCAGTCGATCGCCATTCAACAGCAGCCGGAACTCGCCGCCGCCTTCCAACAAGTTCTCGATGCCAAAAATAGCATTCATCTCGAACCTTTAATGGCTTATCAGTTAGACAGCATGGGACTTGTCAAATTAGACGGCAATAACTGTAGTTTGTCTTGCGAATTATATCGCCTGTATTTTCAAGAGCAAAACTTGTGCGAGGACAATTTCTCGGCTGTTGTTTTTGAGGAGTTGCAGCAAGAAAATGAACGGCTGCAAGGTTTGGTGAATGTGGACGAACTTACTCAAATTGGCAACAGACGGCATTTTGACAGTTGCTTGCGAGCCGAGTGGAAACACATGGCTCGCGCCGGATCTCCGATATCTTTAATTTTGTGCGACATCGATTATTTCAAAATTTATAATGATACGTACGGACATCAAGCTGGAGATGAGTGTTTGCGATCCGTAGCTCAGGCAATTCGCCGATCGCTCCAGCGTCCTGCTGATGTAGCCGCTCGCTACGGGGGCGAGGAATTTGCGGTAATTTTACCTCAAACTGATGCGGCGGGCGCTGTGCTTGTTGCTGAACACATTAGAGCGAAAGTTAAAGCTTTAAATATTGTTTTTGACCCGGAGACTGTTGAGTGTCTCCCTAATTATGTGGTAACGATTAGTTTGGGAATTGCCAGCGTTGTTCCAGGCCCAGAAAATGATGCAGCAACGCTGGTACTGGCGGCGGATGAGGCTCTTTATGACTCGAAAAGGCACGGGCGCGATCGGCTGACTATGAGCACGCTCTTAAATTTTCGATTTGCTGCTGTTAATTAGATCCAGCTTTAAATCTCCCGGCGATTGGAAATCGCGGCTACACATACAAAGTCGGCCTGCGCCGACTGTAGAAAATTGGTTCGTAGTGAGGACTTTAGTCCTGATGAATCCGAGGACTAATAATTAGCTCCAGGTAATTAAATCTCCCGGCGATTGGAAATCGCGGCTACACATACAAAGTCGGCCTGCGCCGACTGTAGAAAATTGGTTCGTAGTGAGGACTTTAGTCCTGATGAATCCGAGGACTAAAGTCTTCACTACAAACATTTTTGATTAAGGGTAATTGGCCGGACAGGATCTCAAAGAACACGATAATTGAAAACTGGATTTGATATTAGTAGCGCGGGATAGTTCGATCGACCACCATTGAATAAGCATCGATGCCGCCAACGATATTTTTAACGTTGGTAAATCCTCGCTCGGTCAACCAGTGGCACATTTGAGCCGATCGCACTCCGTGGTGACACAGAACTAGGGTTTCTGTGTCGCGATTTAGTCGATCGTTAATTTCACCAGACCATTCAGGAAACTCACTCAACGGAAGAACTACAAATCCCGGCAGCGCAGCGAGTTCAATTTCGTAAGGTTCCCGCACATCCACAAGCTGCAACTTTTCAGCATTAGTTTCTGCTAATCGGCGACCTAATTCTTCGACTGTAATTTGAGCGAAAATTTCTGACATTTGATTAGAAGGAAGAAGGAAGAGGGAAGAAGGAAGAAGGAAGAGGGAAGAAGGAAGAGGGAAGAGGGAAGAGGGATTTTATAACGGATGTAAAGGATAGAAAGAAGAAGGAAGAAAAATAATTCAACTTTTTTAATTTGCCAATTCCCAATTCCCAATTCCCAATTCCCAATTCCCAATTCCCAATTCCCAATTCCCAATTCCCAATTAATTGAGCCGAGAAGGCGGTGCAATTAGCTCCGCAGGAGGCGTTGGTGCAGGACGCCCGTCGAGGCTTACTTTGTCCCTCGGATCGAGACAAGTGGAGATTAACCTGTCAGTGGGAAAGTCGAGTCGGCCGCTGAGCCCGACTACGCATTCAGCAAATTGTTGCGGCAGTAAACTGCGGCGGCACCCATCGAGCACTAACAGGGGAGCGGCAGGTTGAGTTCGACTTTTGGCGTTGATATTCACTACGCAATTCGCCAATTCGACGGGACGCCTCACCCGCCGACAGCTAGAGAGTGCTTCAACACCAGAAATATTTGTTTTGCGGTTGATTTGAAGGGCGCATTTCGATATGTCGCGGGGGTGGAGCGCGTCAGCACAAGCGGCGGCGGCTGCATCTGCTCCCACTCCGGCTTCGATTAGTTCCACTGCGCAGACGCGATAGGCATTTCTAAGGCGAGGGATTCTAATCGTGATGGCTGATGCTGGCGAGATTGGTACTGCACTCGCTAACAAACCCAGTGCTGCTAGTTGCGTGCCGAGAGCTAAGATCCAGCGCGCGGTGAGGCTTGAGCCTGTCGGTGCTGGCTTTGGGGAAGATGTGCTCTTAAAGTTGCGGTTGTGCATGGTTGATGAAAATTGTGAGTTTTGGGGCTGGTTCGGGCGATCGACCGATCGGCTTTTGCTTCAGAATTTACCGCTGATTATGGCTGGCGTTGCGGTCGATCGATTTTTTTATTATATTTGTTGGAATTTTGACCATCACAAACATATAATATAGAGTCTGCATAAATATTGCATACAGAGATTAGAGAGGAAAATAAATGTCTCGATATCGAGGCCCCCGATTAAGAATCGTCCGTCGCCTGAAAGAGTTGCCGGGTCTAACCCGCAAAACTCCCAGACGGGATTATCCGCCTGGGCAGCATGGACAAAACCGCAAAAAGCTCTCTGAGTATGCGGTTCGTTTGCAAGAAAAGCAAAAACTCCGTTTCAATTACGGTGTGACGGAACGCCAACTGCTCCGTTACGTCCGCAAAGCTCGCCGTGTCACCGGCTCCACAGGTCAAGTGTTACTGCAATTCTTGGAAATGCGCTTGGACAATACTGTGTTTCGGATGGGAATGGCTCCAACCATTCCGTCCGCTAGACAATTGGTAAATCACGGTCACATAACTGTCAACGATCGTGAAGTCAACATCGCCAGCTATCAGTGCAAGCCTGGTGAAGTGATTGCAGTCAAAAATAAAGAACGCTCTCGCACAATGGTTGAAGCTAATCTCAAAGACCCAGGCTTGGCTAACTTGCCCAGTCACTTGGAATTTGATAAGCAAAAACTGGTTGGCAAAGTTAACGGCGTTATCGAACGCGAGTGGATTGCTCTTCAGATTAATGAACTGCTAGTGGTGGAATACTACTCGCGGCAAGCTTAATCTATTTGCGATCGGTCATTGGTCGTTAGTCGTCAGTCATTTGGTAGCAAGTAATTAATAATTGGGGATAAACCCAGTTATTAGTTAATTGTTACTCAAGAATCAGGACTAATTTTTTCTTCCCAAGCAGCTATGCTGAAGAATCAAAAAAAGCTTTTCAACGGTCAACAATTAACTTTTAACGGTTAATCGTTGGCCGTTAATCGTTGAAGTTGCGAAAATACAAAATTCGGGACGATCGACCTTAGTGACAAACTACGCGGTTCTCGTACCAAAATCAAGGGTAATAATCCCACCAGTCGCACAGCAGCCGAAAGGGCAAACAGGCCCCCCAAACTCATCCCCGGAAGTTCGGCAAGAAAGCCGCCGGCGGTAGTTCCCAAACCCCCAGCTACTCCCGAAACCGCTGCGGCGATCGCAAAATAAGTCGAAGGTTGCTCGAAAGGCGCTATTTCCATTTGAATATTGTTAGTACACAGGGCGATCGCCCCCAAAGTCGTTCCTCCCAGCAAGTGCAGCAGCGGCAGCCACACCCACACCGCAAACGGGTAATTGCCCGTACCCAACCACAGCAAAGGCGTTAGGGCCACCACCAGCCCAACAGTAATTAGCAAGGGGCGATTTCCCCAGCGATCGGCCAACTTGCCCCAAAACATCAGCAGCAGCAGATTTGCCCCGGAACTCAAGCTGCTGTAAATCGTTACCAAACTCACATCCAAGCTTAAATCTTTCAGCAAGTAGATGTTAAAAAAAGGCGCGCTGAGATTAACTGCAAACGTCCACACGCTAAAGTAAAGAAGAAAAATTAAGAAATTAGCATCTTTCAGCACAGAAGGCACAAAATCTGTTATTTGCTTTGCTTTTTTTTCTGTCAGTCGATCGGTCTCTGCATCTTTTTTGTATGCCTGCGGATTCACATCGACCATCAAGAATTGATACCCCAAACTAATTATTCCCGCCAAAACACCCACCAATAAAACCACACCGTAGCCCAAAATTGGATCGGTGCCCCAAGCTGATACGAACAGCCCCATCAGGGCCACTCCCAGCAATGTCACTAAGCTGATCGCACTGTTGCGAAAGCCAAAATAGCGTCCCCGCAAGCGGTGGGGAACCACCGCAGCCATCCAACTAAACCAATTAGAATTGGCAAAAGCTCCCAGCACGTTAGCTGCTACAACTGTTACCAGCGTCCATTGCAGCAGTTGCTGGGGGTCTGCGTGCTGGGAACCCCAAACAATTGCCACCGCCAGCACCAGCCACAGCAGCCGGGACACGCCGAATATCCCTAGGTTGTACCAGTGGCGGCTGGTTGTGCGGTCTGCGATGTAGGCTCCTAATGGTTGCAGGAGATTTACCAGCATCGGAATAGCCGAAAATATACCTATTTCCACGCTGCTGGCGCCGAGTTGCAGCAAGAAGTTGCCTAGGAGGACGCCGCTGGTCGCCGACTCGAAGACAGTGGCAAAAACTCCGTCTACAGTTGAGGCTTTGAGGGTCGATCGAACGTCTTGTTTAGAAATTTTGAGAGCTGTTTTTTGAGGTAGAACAAGCTGAGATATGTTCTTGTCTAGTATTTCTGGAGTCTGAAGAGATAGCGGTTTGTTTAATTGTGCAACTGGCTCAATCATAGTCAGATAATTGGAGATTTGAGATTGGAGCTTGGAGATTTGAGAATTGCAAAATCCTTATTTTGTGAGTCGTGGCCGCATGGGGGCCCTTGAAACCGGGTTTCGACGAGAGTTCAACCAGCGAGTTTTTTTACCCTGGGTGCGGGCTGCGACGAAGTAGACGCCTAAAAAAGCCGGTTTCTCCGAGTCGGAGTGCGTTGGCGTAGCCCCCGTAGGGGATCGCGAACTGTTTGTATCGATTTGGGGCTTGCTGGCAATTAAATTATTTTTCATGCACAGGTGTCGATCGAATTTAATCTTTTTGCTATGAATTGCTGAGCTATCTTTTTAAGATAAAACCAGCCCCGCTTTCAAGATGTTAGTTTGAAAGCTAGACTGGCACTTCCGGGTAATTCTCATCAATATAGATGAAAAACGATCGCTGCGGCATCAACCCGTTGGAAGAGATCAATTTATCGATCGTAAAAACAAGGATTTTACCCCTCAACTAAGGAAGCGATCGCAGCATTTCACCTGTCAAAAATTCGTCGAATTCCCCCTCAAAGAAGTCCCCCCAAGGCCCAAAACAAATTTCGCGCGAGATTCTCCACTCCGCTCTCAAACCTTTACGGCTAGCTGTATCTATAGAATCAAAGACGATCGACTTGCCGAGTATAGCTGCTAACTCCAGCCCTCGCGCCAGCGTCGCAATTCCCTCTGGGGCGACAGCATCGACTTGCTGCAAATCTACGACAACTCCAAGGGCTGCCCTTTCTAAAGCTTGCTCCAAATTTATTTGGAAATCTAGGACAGCGATGCCGCCGAGACAGCCCTTGGGTTGCAGAATAATCGTGTTGGATGCCGTGGTTTGCCGATCATCGAGGGTCGCCGTTGAACCCGAAACAACAGTCGGCATGAGGGTAGTGGCGGTTTTCATTTTTCTTCCCCCTGGCAAACCTTCACCATAGCTGTACTCAGCACGGGGTAGATGACATAAAAAAGGTTGCAATGTATGTGGAAGATAGCTATAACCATCTTTTTTTTTGAACCTGTTAACAGTATTTGTACTTAATTCTGGGAATCAGTTTGTTCAGTTCCAGCGATCGGGTTCTAGATTCCGGGTTTTTTGCGAATATCCCCCGCACGTGCGACTAAGGCTTCGGTGTGCGTTGTAGGCCGCACCTCAAAAAAATTGTTCCTGGGTTCAAGGCAACTCGGCCGACCAAATACTACTTGACAAAAATTACGCTAACTGCTAATAATAGCAAACCCTAGAATTAAGCTTAAATGTTTGAGGGGTATCACTGCTAGTGCGTGATGTCGATCGCCGGCAAATTTACTGATTTCTGCATTCGACCGTGACAAAAACTCAACCTTTATCCGGGTATACACTGCCAGTATTTGCCTGTGCGGCCGCACTTGCAGCTTTGCGGTGCTTGCACGCAGGTATTCAGTGTCTAGATAGCGTATCAGTAAATCTACTGGAACCGCAAATAACGGCAGAAATCCCGATCGAACAAGTCTCTATACTGAAAACTGGTACGGCTTTAGCCATCACTCGCTCCGATCCGGGGGACAACCTCGATCTGACTCGCAATACCCCTGTTTGGGCAATGGTGGAATTGGGGAGAAGGTGCGAGGGAGAACAAATACAGATTGTTGGCGGTGAAGGTATTGGACATCACACAGTTGGTGGAGGAGCAGCGATCTATGATTATGCGATGCGACTGCTGCGATCGAATCTGGGCCGAGAACTCGAACCGTCCGAAAAAATTACTGTCACCCTGATTTTGCCGTCCGGGCGCCAACTAGCCGCCCGCACTTCTAACGAAGCTTTCGGCGTTGTAGAAGGACTTTCGCTACTTGGTACAACTGGGATTTCTCAACCTCTGAGCGCCCCCGGACAGTTGGAAATTTACCGCGAACAATTACAACAAAAAGCCGAACAGTTTGACACTTTAGTGTTCTGCATCGGTGAAAACGGCTTGGATTTGGCGCGGCAACTGGGCATCGATCCCAAAGCGCTGGTGAAAACTGCTAACTGGCTAGGCCCGCTGCTGGTAGAGGCAGGATTTCAGGGCGTGCGATCGATCTTGCTGTTTGGCTATCACGGCAAACTGATGAAATTGGCGGCGGGGATTTTTCACACTCACCACCACCTAGCCGATGGGCGCAGGGAAATTCTCACAGCTTACTGTGCTAAAGCTGGAATGCCCGCTGATGCGTGTTCCTCCGTTTTTGCCGCCGCGACAGCCGAAGACGCTCTCGGACAACTGCGGGCAATGGATGCGGAAACTGGCAGCCATTGGGTCGATCGAATTTACGGCGATATTGCCCTACAAATCGACTTGCGATCGTCGGATTGCATTTTTACTCACACCAACCGCAGAATTCCCGTGGGTTCGGTGATGTTCGGGCGCGATCGCAAAATTATTGTTAAAAGTGAAATAGGTGATACACTTTTGACTCAAATTTGTTAATGTAGTGTGAATATACCTGAAGTCTCTCTAAACGAACTATCAGGGCTAATAGATAATCAGTAGTAACTCTTAGTCCTTATAAGTCCCTAGGTTGATCGGTGAAATAAGTCTAAAAATCTCAAATCCCAAATCTCAAATCCCATAACTAATCGATCGACCATAAAATCTTGCAGTTGAAGGCAAGAATTACCAAGTACGAAACTACCAATTAAGCACTAACCGTGACTACTCAAATAGAAACAGAATCAGCTCTCAAAAACTCGGATCGGAAGCAGAACGATCGCCAGATAATCGTGATTCTCGACTTCGGTTCCCAGTATTCCGAATTGATTGCACGCCGCATTCGCGAAACTCAAGTATATTCAGAAGTAATTTCCTATCGCACTACTGCTGAACAGTTAGCAGAAATCAATCCTAAAGGAATTATTCTGTCAGGAGGGCCGAGCTCTGTATACGATGAAAAAGCTCCCCAATGCGACCCGGAAATTTGGAATTTGGGAATACCCGTGTTGGGAGTGTGTTACGGGATGCAGTTGATGGTAAAGCAGCTCGGCGGGACAGTTGAGCGAGCTAAATTAGCGGAATACGGCAAGGCATCTCTATCTATTGATAACCCTACGGATTTGCTGACAAATGTCGAAGACGGGACGACAATGTGGATGAGCCACGGAGATTCCTGTACCGAATTGCCACAAGGTTTTGAAATCCTCGCTCACACTGAAAATACTCCGTCTGCGGCTGTTGCTCACCACGAGAAAAATTTGTATGGCGTTCAGTTCCATCCAGAAGTGGTTCACTCGATCGGCGGCATAGCTTTAATTCGCAATTTTGTTTACCACATTTGCGAGTGCGAACCAAGTTGGACGACTGCTACTTTTGTCGAGGAATCGATTCGCGAAATTCGCGCGCAAGTAGGAGAAAAACGAGTTTTATTGGCTTTATCCGGTGGCGTGGATTCTTCAACTTTGGCTTTCTTGCTGCACAAGGCGATCGGCGACAAACTTACCTGTATGTTTATCGACCAAGGGTTTATGCGCAAGCACGAACCGGAACGGTTGGTGAAGTTATTTAAAGAGGAATTCCACATTGACGTTGAATATGTTAATGCTCGCGAACGCTTTTTAGCTCAGATTGAAGGAATTACCGATCCTGAAGTAAAACGCAAGCGGATAGGACACGAATTTATCAACGTATTTGAAGAAGAATCGAAGCGTCTGGGCCCCTTCGACTACCTCGCCCAAGGCACTCTTTATCCTGATGTGATTGAGTCGGCTGATACCAATGCAGACCCGAAGGATGGCGAGCGAGTTGCTGTTAAAATTAAAAGCCATCACAACGTCGGCGGCTTGCCAAAAGATTTGCGATTTAAGCTGATCGAACCGCTGCGAAAACTGTTTAAGGATGAAGTCCGAAAAGTCGGAAGATCGATCGGACTACCGGAAGAAATCGTCAACCGCCAACCTTTCCCCGGCCCGGGATTGGCGATTCGGATTATAGGAGAAGTTACCTCCGAGAGATTAAATATTTTGCGGGATGCTGATTTCGTGGTGCGCCAAGAAATTAACCGCCACGGATTGTATAACGAACTTTGGCAAGCTTTTGCAGTGTTGCTACCCATTCGCAGTGTCGGGGTGATGGGCGATCAGCGGACTTATGCTTACCCGATAGTTCTGCGGTTTATTAAGAGTGAGGATGGGATGACGGCTGACTGGGCGAGAGTTCCTTACGATTTGTTGGAACTGATCTCGAACCGGATTGTGAATGAAGTGAAAGGGGTGAACCGGGTAGTATACGATATTACTTCTAAGCCGCCTGGTACGATCGAGTGGGAGTGATTGGTAGTTAGTCATTAAGTAGGCGGACAGACTGTTTCGACAGGTTGAAATCTGTCGAAACACGAACTTTCGCCGGTGCGGAGTGTTTAAGTGCGTTAGCGAAGCCCTCGAAGAGGATCGGCAATTTCAGCATCCAACAGCAATTCGCATTGTTTAAACACATAATTAATTGTGGCAAATAGTCTATTTAGGTCATCAGTCAAGTAAGACTGTTTGTTTTTAGTAAAACTATTTAACTTCAGCTTTCCAAACTGCCATACTCCACCATTTGATACAATTCCAAATACTTCTTGCTGTGGATTTTCATTCAGTCGCTGGGCGGCAATCATCTCAGCCAAACACTGAGCCCATCCTGTTTCAAAATTATCTTGCTTTGCTTCAATTAATAAAAAGTAAGGTTTGTCAAATACAACATTTCCCAACGGAGACTTTCTCGCTAATATATACTCTGGAAATCCTGATAAATTTTCGTCGTAGTTGAGTGACTTGTGACTCCATATAATAAATTTTTTGGAGTAGCGCTTCCAAACTTCTTTTAAAACTGGATAAATCAGATTTTCGCAAATTGCCAATTCAGAACAATCTACTGCACCATCTTGCATGACTATTTCTAAGTCTTCTCGAAAGTAGTCGGGGATAGGAAATTCAGTTTCAATAATAAAGTTAGATTGAGTATAGGTTATCTGAAACTCTTTGACAACGGCACCGATGGTGTTGTAAGCGCTGAATGGCATAATCACTTGCCAGATTGAGGTTTCGTATTGTATTGAGCTGATTTTAGCATGGGTAAAGGGCGATCGATCGGCTTTAAGTGCGTTAGCGAAGCCCTCGAAGAGGATCGGCATTTTCAGCATCCAGCAGTAATTCGCACTGTTGAAACACGTAATTGATTGTGGAAAATAGTCTATTTAGGTCATCAATCAAGTAAGACTGTTTGTTTTTCGTAAAACTATTTAACTTCAGCTTGCCAAACTGCCATACTCCACCATTTGAGACAATTCCAAATACTTCTTGCTCTGAGTTTGCATTCAGTCGCTGTGCGGCAATCATCTCAGCCAAACACTGCGCCCATCCATTTTCAAAGTTATCTTGTTTCGCTTCAACTAACAAAAAGTAAGGCTGTTCAAAAACAACTTTTCCTAATGAAGAACGTTTAGCCAAAATATATTCTGGAAATCCCGAAAGATATTGATCGTAGGTGAGAGATTGATGACTCCACAAAACAAATCCGCTATAATAGCGCTTCCAAACTTCTTTGAGAATTGGATAAATCAAATTTTCGCAAATTGCAAATTCCGAATTATCAACTACCCCTTCTCGCATGGTAAATTCCAAATCTTCTCGGAAATAGTCAGAGACATGAAACTCTGTTTCTACTATAAAATTAGATTCGGTGTAAGTAATTTGAAATTCTTTGAGGACTGAACTGACTGTTTTGTAAGCGCTAAATGGCATAATCACTTACCAGATTTAGGGTGCGTGTTGTATTGAGCTGATTTTAGCATGGGGAAAGGGCGATCGCCTTTGATAAGATAGCGTAGAAGAAGCGGCTGACTCTGCACAGTTTTGACGAGTTGCAGTTAAGCTCTTTGGGATAAACGACCAACAACTGAGGTAAAATTAATGATGAAAATTAAAGCGATAGCCTTGGCAACAATTTGCACTTTACCGCTTTCTGTATCTCTATCATTTGCAGCAAGGGCAGACAAACCAAACCAGCCATGTCAAGGTCGTTTAGATACTAGCAAGGGAATTGACGACGAGGTGAACAACTGTCCGATAACCGTGGGGCAGTTTTCGATTCGGGGAACTTTTTCTAACTCGAAGTGGCAAGCTTCTTTTTCGGCATGGGAACCGGCTTATTACATCCTTTACGTTAAAAACCAGCGAGATAGTAGTAAGATCAACCTAACAGGTTTTGATGTTAAGGGTACGACAAGCAGACCGCAATACCGCTTCACCGATCGCGATCGAGGTATTACCTATATTGTAACGTTTCAATATTCAGACCGTAACACGATTCGATTGGAAATTTATAGAAATAATGTGGCGATCGCCAATGAATTGCTGGTACGGGAATCTGATAAAGTGCTCGGTGGGCCTTGAGGAAGATTCGAGCGATGTCTTCTGTTTCGGTTGTGGCTGAGGCGAATTAGTCAGCCTCTAACTCTTGTTCAAAGGTAACGCCTTCATACACAAGGTCGATCGCACATTCAAACTCAATGCTTGCTAGGGCGATCGTCTCTCCAGCTTCATAGACAGAATAAAGCCACATTTTACCTTCACCTCGACGATAAACTTCAACGGTAATTTCTTCTGAATCAACTAAGACGTATTCTTGCAAACTCGGAATTTGGCGATAATATTTGAGCTTTTTTGTGCGATCGTAATTGGCTGTACCCGGAGAAAGAACTTCAACAATAACTTTCGGGTGTTGAATAAAGTCGCGAGCTTTCAAATCATCAGGATCGCAACTGACAACTAAATCGGGATAGAAATAGCGACTATTTTTACGAGCCTGAACTTTGGCATCTGACACATTAACTCGACATCCTCTCTGATGGACATGAGGATATAAAGCCCTGTAGAAGTTAAGAGCAATGTCATTATGAGGCAGAGAGCCTCCTGTCATAGCAAAAATTTCTCCGTCAATGTATTCATGGCGAAATTCCTGCTTGGCTTCCCATTCTAGGTATTCTTCAGCCGTCATTTTTTGATAGTCTTCACGATTAGCAATCATAATTTGCTCCTTGATGCAATATATTCTTATTTTAACTGACTATTAATTTCTTGTGACAATGACAATTTTTTGCAAGTGTGTGGGGTGTGCGATCGCTTTTGGTAGGATGGATGGTGGAAAGGGCGATCGCCTAAAATCATCTCTAGAATATCGATCGCGATCGTTTCTAACTCGTTGATGATTTCTCCGCTTTGGAAGTGGGGAAATGAAGACAAAGAATTGTCATAGTCAAAGGCGTATAGCATTAGTTTTATTTCCGATGGCGTTGCTGAATTTAGGTATGATTCACTCGCTATAGCTATCCCTGAAATTTAGAGTAGGGGCAATTCATGAATTGCCCCTACTCTAAATTTCGGAGGCAAATCATACTCCTAATCAGCAACGCCCATTTCCGATTAGGGTTAGTGGGAATTAAAGGGGTTGTTGAGGACTGTCCAAGCGTTTGCACCAATAGCGGTGGCAGTCCAAGCGCCCTTCTGGTAAGGTTTGCCTTCTTTCCGAGCGCGGTAGAGAGTTGTGGTGGATACCTCCAGCAGTTGTGCAGCTCTATGGGTTGTGCAGGATTGCTCAATTACAGTTGGTTGGGATGGGAGTTTTACCCTGCTCTTTTTGTTAAGGGAGTCGAGGGGAGTAGGTGGCTCGTCTGGGAAAAGGCTGAGTTGAAAGGGTGTCATAAGCTGAACCTTTGAGTGTTAATGATTCAAGCCTATTGGAGTCAACTGGATTTCTCCAGAGCAGATTGGTTCAGAAAAAAGTGAACTGATCTGAACTGGTCAAGAAACTTGATGCTGACTATGCTAGGGATAGTTTTGATTGAGATTTTGCGCCTGTGCTGTTGTCCCGCCGTGGAATCAAGTCCACGGCTCATAGCGAAAGTCCACTCAAGTGGACTGAAGAGCGCTTTTTTGGGTCAGCATTTAGTCTTGTTGCAGAAGACTTTCGCTATGAGCCAGGAATTCAAACCCCTGGCGGGCTATGCAACTGATGCAAAATTCTCAATTTCATCCACTCTAGTTGTTAGGAAGGAGTCAAGCTATGGCATCTGGAAAGATTCGGATTGATGGCGCAGGTTTGGATAAAGTTCGTCAACGGATGGCTGAATTGGAAAAGCCACTAAATCCAGACAAACGGGGCTGGTCTCAAGAAAATCTTGAAGAACAAGCTCATGTAAGTGTCAGTACCATAAAACGCTTTTTTCAAGGTACGCCACGCGATCGCAGTAAAGTCATCTTAATTCTTCAAGCATTAGGATTTGAACCCATAAAATTTATTGCCGAACATGACTCCAACTTGCAGAATTCCGAGCTAGAGCCACAGCCAAACATTGCGATTGATTGGCAGCGAGTTTGCCAAGAAATGTTAAATGAACAGCAAGAGGAGCAACGCTTTAGACGGAGAGCGACAGAAATGGGATTTGAAGTTAATGTTTTTGTACCACTAGGATTAATCGAACGCAAACAGCAGCAGCGTCGCAGTGGTAATCTGCCTATGGAACTGTTGCATCAATTAGAACCGGAAGTTGTTACCCGAATTTACGAGCATGATGAATTCATGACTGACGTTATTGGACAAAACCCTACTGGAAAAAATCAGCATATTGCTATTGTCGGCGAACCAGGAGCAGGAAAGACAACGCTGTTAGATAAAATCGCCACTCACATTCAGGAAAATAATCGAGACTTGCCGATTTGCATTGCGCTGGCAAGTTTGCAAGGAAAGACACTGAAAGACTATATCCTTCAGGAATGGTTACCGGAAGCTATGGCTCTGGTTTATCCTGATATTGATGTAGAGAAGTCTCACAAAACATCTCTACAGAAACGGTTACGTCACGGTGGGGTGTGGCTGTTACTCGATGGTGTTGATGAAATGGCTGTAGGGGCGAATAGTTGTTTGTCCTTAGAGGAAATCAGAAACCAGCTTACTGATTGGTTGGGTAATGTGCGGGTTGTTTTGACCTGTCGAACCAATGTTTGGGATGCCAGTCTCAACAATCCCCTCACAGGTTTTGATACTTACAAAACTCAGGAGTTTAAACAAGAGCAAGTACATGATTTTATTCAGCAGTGGTTTGCTGAAGCAAAAAATATTGAACGGGGACAGGAGTTACAGAGAAAGCTGCAAGAACCGCAAAAAGAACGCATCCGTCAACTCGTAAAAAATCCGCTTCGCTTATCTCTACTGTGTCAAATATCCAGCAAAAATAAGCAAGTCGAATTACCAGAAACCAAAGCCGAACTATATCAACACTTTGTCCGCTATTTCTATGAGTGGAAACCATCCCAAACGGTTATTGATTGGGCGACTCAACCAGGTTTGCAAGAAGAATTACATCAAGCCCTCGGTCGTTTGTCTATAGCAGGATTGGATAGCGATAATAGATTTCGATTGTCGCTGAGTTTAATTGAAAAACAAATGGGCCATAGGCTTTTTAAATTAGCCTGGGATCTCGGTTGGCTGAATTTGGTAGATCGAGAATCTGCAACAGATGAACCTGTTTACGCATTCTTTCATCCTACATTCCAGGAATATTTTGCATCTTTAGTTTTAGTAATTGATAATTATCAATTTTTCATGGAGCGCTATCGAATCTTTGAAACCCAATGGCTAGAAGTAGCTATATTATGGTTAGAAAACTCCCAGATTTCAGCAGTGCTAAAGAAAGAATTGATCGACAAAATAACGAATCTTAAGGAAGACAAATGGAAAAATATGTATCGGCTTAAGCTTCTACCATTAAATATAGTTTACTGGTGTCAATCTGGCGAAATAGAATTTATTACTAGATCAGTATATTGCGTTTGCTTGGATGATAATAATACACCCACAAAAATAATATACAAATTAATGTTTCCTGGTTATGATGAATTCATCATAGAATCGTTAAAATATTACGCTCTCAAAGAAGCTTGTGATATTATAAGTCAAGTCGTCATAAATAATACTGATTTAGAGCTATACGAACTATCTCTATCTAGGCTTTTGGAAGTTTTATTTAAAATCAACCCGGAGCATGAATGCTTAAAAGTATTAATCCCTAAATTATTAAAAGATGATAATGAGGGACGTGCCATAGAAGTGGCAAAAATAGCTTTAAAAAATGATAATTTCAAGCAAATTGCTGTCGATTTTTTAGTGAATGCTTTATTGAGCGAAGATGAGGAATACGAAAGACAAAATTGTGATATCGTTAAGATTTTAATGGATTATAAGATTTTTGACAAAGTGGTTATTGGTAAGTTAACATCATTTTTAAATAGTCAAGATTCTATGATTCAATCGCTAGCTATTTCACATTTAGACAGGCTAAGCCTAAATCATAACGCTTTAGTCAACAATCGAGAAGTATTGGATGCTTTGATTGATTTCATAAGTCAAAATCGAGACAATCCAATAAGTATTATTCCTGCTATTGATATAGTCAAGAGACTTGATATTGATATTTCAAAAGTCAACAGAGCAATCATTGATTTGTTATATACTTCACAATATCCAGTGCTTATTATGTCTTTGTTTGACTATTTGGATACACAAGGTTTTATTGTAGAAATTATTAATAAATTAATTCAATTAATTGCAAATGAAGAAGACAGACACGAATCTATAGCTTATGCTCAACTATTAGTAATGAAAAGCTTGAGCTATCCAAAAATTTTCGAGAACCCGTCAATTATTAAAAAATTGATTTGTTTGGTAAAAGTAAAAATTGACTTTGACTATATTTTAGTACAGATTTTTTCTCAAACTACAACAATGTATGAGCGTTTTAAAATAGTAGGCTACCAAAGTAGCAAAGATAAGACATTCATTAATTCTATAAGTTTAGTTATAGAAAACTATATGAATAAAAATACAACCGACGAGTTAAATTTAACCACAACTAATGATACAGACAACATAGAAAATTATTTCATGGAGAAACAATATGTTGAATTTGTTTCACTAATTAGCGATGCCGAAAAATTAAACTTTACAAATTTGATGCAAAATCATTTTACTGGAAAATTATATATAGGCGATGAAATTGCGATCGCCAAAATCAAACAAACTAATTTTGAAGTCATCGATAAAATAATTGAAATAATCAAAACAAATAAAGAGCATATATTGCGCCATTTTTGTATTAAAATCTTGCTCAAAATTGAAACATTATCAAAACAATCGATTGTTGATAAATTAGTAAGCTTAACCGTCAATTTAAAAGACAGTCAACTTCAATGGTTTCTTGCCGCCGAATTGAAACAAATTACTCACAAAGCACAACTGCAAAGGCTAGTTTTTGGTCTAAAGGATTATGTAGAAGATGCAGTTACTAAGTTGGACAAGGATTTATATATAATTGCTTATTCAGTGCTGTGGCATTGTGCTAATCACTTGACTTATACGGAATTTTATGATGCTTGTTGCGTTCAACCATCCTGTACTGACTTAGAGGCACTTGAAAACATCTCTATTGCTAACTCTTCTACTGCTCAATACCTCAACATTGTTGAGCAATCTTCAGTTCTTCAGTCTGCGGTTTCCCATAATGAAGAACTCGATCGAGCAGTACAACTGATTTGTATTGATGGTAGCGAATTTAACCCTCCAGATAATCCTGCCACTGATATCTATATCCAAATGGTAGAGCAAGGTTGTCCAGAACGACAAGAAGGAACACCCACAACTATGCCACTGCTCAAAGCCTATTGGCGACTGAATTTGAGAAACCTAGAAAAACGAGTTGCTTTGGTGTTCTACAACTCTAAAATCGATCGCGAATTCAGCGAACCTTTTCTAAGTGCACTGAGTGCTTTTGGAGGCACGATCGCCATCATTACCGATCGACCATGCGACAATATAAAACGTATTTCTCCCAACCATCCGAATCTCATCGATGCAGTTTTGAAATGGCTGCATCGATCGATTTTGGAGGCTTGAATTTTGATTTTGGCAGAAGGCGATCGCTTTTTCGCAAACTCAGGCCCGATCGCACTCACTCCCCCAAATCCAACTCGATCGAAACATTTCTTCATCTTTCTCTGAATTAAGAGAATCGTCGGCTAAAACAGAGTAGGAGAATTTCCGCTACGATCGAGAGTAGATAGGCTAGCACCAGATAAAATAAAGTAAAAATTCCATCCGCACTACCCGTTGAGATGGCTGCGAGCTCTCGGTTCAAAAGTGGAGATTTTGCTACCTTGGCATTTGCGGGGGGAAATGGCTACAGAAATTCAAAATACTTGGAATTTATACAAATAGAAAGACAGAAATCGACGACAGCCGATCGCACCTATTGTGGAAAACTTGCCGATTTCTGTGGAAAACCACCCTTTTCCTGTGGAAAACTGCAACTAAATTAAGTGCGATCGCTCTAACCCGATTGATAGGATTTAAAAAATTGGAGGAATTGCGCTAAGTAAAAATACTTTTCTGATTCTTCAATTAATCCGTGTATCCGTGTCAAAATAACTGGTTGTGCCTTCATTTTTCAGAATCGTAGCTAATTTGGTCTGATTCGTAAGCGGGAGGCTCAACGTGAATTAAGATGCGTACAGGGCTGAAGCGTTCTTCCAAGCGGGCTTCAACTTCTTCTGTAATCCGGTGAGCAGTTTCTACATCAGCCGCATCGACGATCGCGTGCATTTCCACAAACACTTGACGCCCGACAACGCCCCGGGAGGCGATCGAGTGACAGTTGATTACTCCCGGTACCTCGATCGCGATCGCATGAATAATCTCCGGTGCGATCGCCATTTCATCCACCAACCAAGGCAGATTTTCTGTTAACACTTTCCAACCGCTGCTAAATACCAAAACAGCCACAGGAAAAGACAAAAATACATCCAGGGATTGCAATTGAGGTATATTCCAAACCTGCCCTTGCCAAACACCAATCAAGCCGGCAATTACCATAATTGTCACCCAAACATCGCTCATCGTATGTTGAGCATCCGCCACCAAAATCGCGCTACCAAGGCGTTTCCCAACACTGCGCTCGTAAAAAGTGACAAAAATATTGATGCCCAGTACAATCAGCAATATCCAGAGTTCATTGGGGGATATTTTGACAACTGTGCCACCTTTGAGCAACCTTTGAACAGCGCCGCTGAGAATTTCAAAACAGGCAATTCCCAAAAAAACAGCAATTCCCAGAGCTCCGATCGCATCAAATTTTTGATGTCCGTAGGGATGATCGCGATCGGGCTGTGGATTGGCATAATGATTAGTCACCAGTCCTAAAATATTATTAGCGCTGTCTGTGACGCTGTGCAAGGCATCTGCGAGCAAACTAAGAGAACCTGTCAGCCAACCCACGGTTGCTTTAATTGCCATCACTAGCAAATTGAGCAATAAGGTAATGATTAGAACTTTGCGGATTTCGGAACGATTATCGGCTACCATAAAATTTATTTAATTGGCCATTAAGTTTTCTAGTTTCTAGTTTAAAGCTTAGGAATTAATAAAAGGTTAAAAGTCTTGCAGACTCTAGCTTGTGACAGATTTTCCGTCATTAATTTTGCCTAGCTTCTTGAGATTATTTATAATTAATTGGATTCTTGCAGCCCAATTTAGCTGGAATGTACTTCTTTTGGGTTACTCTATCTTTTATCATTAAAGATTGTCTGTTAAATTTCATTGCTTATGTCTGTTTCTCAATTTACGCTGAATTTAGTCGAAGGTTCTGTCTCCTTTAGCTTTTCCCCGCAAGCGGCGCGGGATTTGCAAAGTGCGATCGCCATTTTGATGGAAAGTCTCAAAGCAGTAGCAGCCAAAACTGCTGGTGGCAAAGCTTCTGGGCAAAAACCGATGGAATACCGCTATGCAGGGGAAGTATTTTTTGAAGTCTTCTGCAACCCGAATATCTGGCCGACACCCTTTGCTGCGAAAGTGCTGATTACGGTTAGGGACGATCGGCTGCGCGTCACCACCGAAGCCCAACTCAGTCGTCTGCGGGACGATTTAGCTCAATATCTAGAACAAGTCGGTTGAGAATCTCAATCTTAAACCTCGTACCAGTTTTATGAAGTGAGGTACTAACCTGTAGGGTGCGTCGCTATAAGATGTTAGATAAAACTTACAGATTCTAGAAATCGACGCACCTTATCATACTACTTTTATGATAATTTATCGAACAGGCGTCGTATTAGCACCACAGGCTAAAGTACCATTTTTATTCAGAGGATTAGCTGGTTTTGTCTTGCTAGCAGCATTAGTTTGACACAGAATTGTGCGAGTAGTAGTTCCGATCAAAAAAACTCCTCCCACAAAACTTTTGAGATTAGGATCGCGCGAAACTCCGTAATTAAATACAGCTTTGTTTGCCGTACTAATTGAGTATTTGTACTTCGCACTGTCGGCTGTCATGCCAAGAGCTAAGTTGGCAATGGAACTCGTAAACCCGGTATTTTGTGCATAGTAATCTTGCTGGGCTTTATTCATCCCTTGCACATATTGTTTGGCTTGCGATTCAGATGCTTTAATCGTTTTTGACACTTGAGCTGTCGCGGATGCAGTAAAAAAAACTGGCAGAATCAAAGCGGTTAAAACAACTTCTAGATGCCTATTTTTGCAGCTATAAATCCGGCTGATTTTCGGAAAATATTGTGGGATTAAGCGGTTGAGTGACATACAATTAAACTAATTGTTTTGCTTGAAACTGTTTCAATTCTCCCGGCGAAACTGTGCCGTGTTCTGTGATAATTCCTGAGATTAATTCGGCTGGAGTTACGTCAAAAGCGGGATTGTAAAATTCGACTCCCACAGGACAAATTCGCGTAGTTCCCACTTGATACATTTCAACTGGATCGCGTTCTTCAATCGGAATTTTGCTGCCGTCGGAAAGTTCAAAATCAATGGTAGAAAGAGGCGCGGCGACAAAGAAAGGGACGTTGTGAGCTTTGGCAACAATTGCTAAACTGTAAGTGCCAATTTTATTGGCGGCATCGCCATTAGCAGCGATTCTATCTGCACCGACAACTACTGCGTGAATCATGCCGAGTTTCATGCAGTGGGCGGCCATATTGTCGGCGATTAATGTGACGGGAATTCCTTCTTGGACGCATTCCCAAGTGGTCAGTTTTGCACCTTGGAGGCGGGGCCGAGTTTCGTCAGCAAAAACTCTTCCGAGTCTGCCTTCTCGCCAAGCAGAACGAAATACACCTAATGCAGTACCGTAGCCAGCAGTTGCTAATGCACCGGCATTGCAGTGAGTTAGTAAGTTTAGTTTTTCGGGTGTAGCTGGCAGAACTTCTAAGCCTTTGTCACCGATATCTTTACAGGTTTGCAAATCTTCTGCTTGAATGGTTTTAGCCATTTCTAACAGAGTTTTTTGGATGTGTTCTACGGAACCGATCGCCCGATCGGCAGTTTTGAGCATTCGCGATATCGCCCAAAACAAATTTACCGCAGTCGGGCGAGTCGATCGCAATAAATCGCCTACTTTTTCTAGTTTAGTGAGAAATTCAGTGCGATCGCCCGTTTCGATTTCCCTCGCACCCAAATACATCCCGTAAGCTGCTGCTACCCCGATCGCCGGAGCACCTCGGACTATCATAGTTTTAATCGCTTCAGCCATGTCATCGCTGCGACTAATTTCGACTGTGCTGTATTCCTGGGGAAGTCGATTTTGGTCTATTAGTATAACTCGGTCTTCTTTCCAGGTGACAGGAGAAACAGGAGAGTTTTGAGCAGTCATCGATTTCAATTATGTGAGGGACAAGTTTCTATGATGCCATGAAGGCAGATATTTCTCTATGTTATGAGGGACTTGCTGGATTTGCCCAAATTCAGGTCTGTTTAAAAATTAGTATATTAACTTTTGTAAAATATATTAAATGATTTCTGGAATCGGGAACAAGCGAGTTGTATCTAGGGTCATTCTTTTTTAAGTTGAGAATGAAAAAGTGCGATCGACAATCTTGGCCAGACTTCACACAGATATAAAAAAGCACAAACTTAGATATTTGTCAAGCTTTTATGTGATTTAAGGATTGCAGTCTCGATCGGCGGTGTCGATCGCACGCAAACAAAATTTTGAAAACCTACTCTGGTGCATGGGGAACAATAATTATGAAAAACATACAGATAGTTTTCGTAGATTCAGCAGTTGAAGATTGGCAGAGTCTGGCGGCAGGTGTTAAACCGGGGATGGAGGTCGTTTTAGTCGATTCGGCGCAAGACGGCATCGCACAAATCGCCGAAGTATTACAAAATCGCAGCGGTATAGAAAGCGTTCATATTATTTCTCACGGGGAATCGGGAAGTTTGCAGCTAGGGAAAACTAGCTTGAATTCCGACAATTTAGAAACATATCGCGACAGTTTCAAACAGTGGTTTTCGTCATCTGTCAACTCAATTAAAAATCGATTTGAAATTCTACTTTACGGCTGCAACGTAGCAGCAGGTGAAAAAGGAGAAGCGTTTGTACAAAAACTGAGCGAATTAACAAAGGCGTCGGTTGCAGCTTCTACAGATATTACGGGAAGTGCGGTAAAAGGTGGAAACTGGGTACTCGAATACGCGACTGGAGCAATTAAAACAGGATTGGCATTTCAGCCAGAGGTAATGGCAAATTACGCTCATACTTTGGCTACGTTTGTTGTTACCAATACTGGGGATGCTGGGCCTGGTTCGCTGCGACAAGCGATTACCGATGCAAATGCAGCAGCCGCACCACCGCACAATATTAACTTTGCCATTCCCGGTGCAGGCGTTCAGTCGATCGCGCCACTGAGTTCCTTGCCAATAATTACCGTTCCTACAATCATCAACGGCGCTACCCAACCAGGATTCGCTGGCACGCCACTGATCCAACTCGATGGAACCAATGCGGGCGCTACAACCAATGGCATACTAATCACTGGCAGTGGCAGCACCATTAGCGGATTAGCCATCAATCGCTTTCGAGGTTCTGGAATCTTCATTGTAGGTAACGCTGCAACAGGAAACTTTGTACTCGGCAACTCTATCGGCACTGATCCCAACGGTACCGCAGACTTAGGCAACGGTGGCAGTGGAGTAGTAGTTGACAATGCACCGGGGAACACGATCGGCGGAATTGCTGCGGGTGATCGCAACTTGATTTCTGGCAACGATGCTTTCGGCGTGTTAATCAATGCCGCAGGTGCAACAGGCAACCGAGTGCTGGGCAACTTCATTGGCACCAACGCTTCTGGTACTGCTGCGTTGCCCAATACCTTGACAGGCGTGCAGATATCGGCTGGCTCTAACAATATTGTTGGCGGAATTACACCAGCCGATCGCAACTTAATTTCTGGCAATGGCAGCGCTGGCGTGTTTATCGATGGTGCCACAGCCACAGGCAACACTGTGGTTGGCAACTTCATCGGCACCGACATCAACGGCACAGCCAAGGTTAGCAACGTCGGTTTTGGCGTAGCAATTCAGAATGCCCCTAACAATACGATCGGCGGAAATACCGCAGGTGCGCGCAACATCATTTCCGGCAATAATGCTTTCGGTGTAGTCATTTTAAACACCCCTACTACCAGCAACGCCGCTACAGGCAATCGAGTCTCAGGCAACTTCATCGGCACCGATGTCAGCGGTACCCTCAAGTTGAGTAACACCTTGACGGGTGTCCTCATACAGGATGCTGCCAGCAACACAATTGGCGGAACTACTGCGGGCGATCGAAACATCATTTCTGGCAATGACGGTTTCGGCGTGCAAATTCTCAACGCCAATGCCACTCTCAACTCTGTACTCGGCAACTACATCGGCACCAACGCCGCAGGCACTGCTGCCTTGCCAAACATTATTGGTGTAGTTGTAGACAATGCACCCAGCAATACGATCGGCGGTGGTGCTCTCGGCGCTGGCAATATCATTTCCGGCAACAGCAGTCCCATTGCCGGTTCAGGCGTCCAGATTACAGGCACCTCTGCAACGGGCAACACTTTGCGTGGCAACTTCATCGGCGTCGCAGCCAACGGTACTAGCCCGTTGGGCAATAGCTCGATCGGAGTACAGATTACCGCTGCGGCAAGTAATAATTCGATCGGCGGTACAGTAGCAGGTGAAGGAAATATCATCGCCAACAATGGCAACATCGGCGTAGGTGTTGCCGCCGGTACCGGCAACCGCATCCAAAACAACTCCATCTTCGCCAACGCTGGCTCAGGCATCGACCTCGGCAACAACGGCATCACAGCAAACGATCCTCTCGACCCCGACATCGGTGCAAACAACCTCCAAAACTTCCCCGTACTCACTACCGCCAGCGCTGGCGCTGGCACCGTTACCGTCGCGGGAACCTTCAACAGCACGCCCGTTAGCACGTTCACCCTGCAATTTTTCGCCAACAACCCCCCCGGCACCCAAGGTCAAACCTTCATTGCTTCCATCTCAGTAACAACGGACGCCGCCGGCAACGCTGCTTTCAATCAAACTTTCCCAGCAGCAGTCACCGCAGGGCAGTTAATCACCGCCACAGCAACCGACACCGCCGGCAACACCTCGGAATTTTCCGCACAGCCTATTCCCGCTGTACCGCTCAGAACAATCACCGGGACTAAATTCAACGACATTGATGGTAATGGCTCTCAAACAGCCGGAGAACTTGGTGTCCCCGGAGTAACGATTTTCCTTGACACCGACAACAACGGTATTCTCGGCGCTGGCGAAACTTCTGTTATCACGGGTACTTCTCCCAATGCCAATTTCACTTTCCCTAACCTGGCCCCAGGTACTTACAATGTTCGGGAAGTTGTACCTCCTGGAAGTCGATCGACTACTGCTAACCCAGTTACAGCCGTGCTGGCAGCAGGTGTAACTACTCCTGCTACAGTCAATTTTGGCAACCAAGCGATACCGCTTGTACCGCTCAGAACCATCACCGGGATTAAATTCAACGACATTGACGGTAACGGTACTCAAACAGCCGGAGAACTTGGTGTCCCCGGAGTTACCATTTTCCTCGACACTAACAACAACACCATCCTTGATGCCGGCGAAACTTCCGTTACCACGGGTACTGCTCCCAATGGCAGTTTCACTTTTCCTAACTTGCCCGCAGGCACTTACAATGTTCGGGAAGTTGTACCGCCGGGAAGTCGCCCAACTACTGCTAACCCAGTTACAGCCGTGCTGGCAGCAGGTGTAACTACTCCTGCCATAATCAATTTTGGCAACCAAGCGATACCGACTCCCGTTGTAGTTCCCAGAACAATCACCGGGATTAAATTCAACGACATTGACGGTAATGGCTCTCAAACAGCCGGAGAACTTGGTGTCCCCGGAGTGACGATTTTCCTTGACACTAACAATGACGGCATCCTTGGCGCTGGCGAAACTTCCGTCATTACGGGTACTTCTCCCGATGGCAGTTTCACTTTTCCCAACTTGCCCGCAGGTACTTACAATGTTCGGGAAGTTGTACCCCCCGGCAGTCGCCCAACTACTGCTAACCCAGTTACAGCCGTGCTGGCAGAAGGTCAAACTACTCCTGCTACAGTCAATTTTGGCAACCAAGCGATACCTGTTCCGACTCCGCCGACTCCCGTTACGACTCCGACTCCCGCTCCTACTCCTACTCCCGCTCCTACTCCCGTCCAGCAAAGCAGCATCAGCGGTCTTAAATTCAACGATCGCAATGGCAACGGCACTCAGGATGCGGGGGAAACTGGTCTTTCGGGATTGCTAGTTTTCCTTGATGCTAACGGGAACAACTCTTTAGATTCGGGCGAAATTACTGTTACCACTGACAATTCTGGTAATTACAGCTTCAACAACCTCAATGCTGGCACTTATAACGTGCGCGAAGTTCAGCGGAGTGGTTTTACGCAAACTACTACTAATCCCGCGCCGATTAATCTCGGCAGTGGCGAAAGTCGCAGTGGCGTTAACTTCGGCAATTTCCAAAATATTAGTATCTCCGGCAGCAAGTTTAATGACCTCAACAACAACGGGGTTTTGGATGCTCAAGAACCGCTGTTGCCTAACTGGCAAATCTTCCTTGATGCTAATGGCGACGATAGTTTAGGGGCGGGAGAAGTTAATACTTCTACTGATAGTTTGGGTGGCTATAATTTCGCTAATTTAGGGCCGGGAACTTATCGAGTTCGGGAAGTGAATCAACCGGGTTGGAGGCAAACTACTGCCAATCCTGCTGATATTGTTGCTGTTAGCGGCGGCACTAATGCCAGCAATATTAACTTTGGGAATTTCTTAGGCCAAATTCAACCAACACCAACACCAACGCCACCACCGCAAGCAGGAGAAGATGCTGACTGCATTTGTTCGCAGATTGTTTTTCCCAGCCTTAGCAATGTTCGCAGGCCGAATGCAACTACCAATACCAAAGAGGGAACGAACGGTAATGACACTATTCTCGGCAGTAATAACGGTGACGAAATTAATGGATTTAACGGCAATGACTTGCTGGCGGGTTTGCGGGGAAATGATAATATTTACGGGGGACTTAACAGCAACTTCCCGGTAGGTCAAAATATAGATAGGGATTTGCTGTTTGGGAATGAGGGTAATGATTACCTCAACGGGGTTGCTGGAGATGATTTAATCTTTGCTGGCGAAAACGATGATGTTGTTTACGGGGGCAAAGACAATGACATCATTTTTGGTGATAAGGATAGCGATACTTTGATTGGCGATGAGGGTAACGATACCCTGTACGGCGGCACTCTCAACCCGTTCGACATCGATTCTACAGGCCGCGATTTGCTATTTGGTGGTACTGGCGATGATTATCTTAACGGAGAGGAACTCGCAGACTCTCTGTCTGGTGGTGATGGCAATGATACAGTGCGCGGCGGGAAGGGCGACGATTTGGCTGTGGGAGATTTGGGCAACGATTTGCTGTTTGGCGATCGAGGTAGCGATACTCTCTGTGGAGAAGATGGGGATGATACTATGTACGGGGATATTGGCAGTCGTCTTCCTGTCGGTTCTGCTGGCGGACAAGACCAGATGTGTGGCGGTTTGGGCAATGATTTGCTGTTTGGCAATGAAGGGCAGGATACGGTTAACGGTGATGCTGGGAATGATACTATTTACGGCGGTAAGGATGAGGATAGTTTGCTCGGCGGTGCTGGGGACGATTTCTTGTTTGGAGATGAGGGGAATGATACTCTGATTGGAGGTACTGGGAACGATCGATTTATCTTAGGTCTTGACCTCGGTAGTGAGACTATTTTAGACTTTCAAGGCGGCTTGGATTCGATCGGCTTAATCGGCGGTTTGAATTTCTCGCAACTGAGCATTACTGCGGAAAATAGTTCTACTCTAATCCGAGTTACCGGTTCGGGTCAACTTTTGGCAACTCTCAGTAATGTGCCAACAAGCTTGATTGCTGCGACAAGTTTTACTATCCTGTAGTTCGATCGAACTAATCAACGAGCTTAGCAAATTGTAGGGGCAATCGATGAATTGTCCCTACAATATCTGATGATTAGATTAACCAACAGTCAACAGTCAGCAGTCAGCAGTCAGCAGTCATGTATGAGTGCAAGCGGAATTGATATTACTTTCCCATATTGCGCTTCATGCGATCGAGTTCTTCGTCTGCTTCCCAGTTTTGAAACTTTTGTTCGAGAGGGTCTGCCGCATTAAAACTGTTATAATTAGGAGCTTGGTTCCAACCCTTTGTATCCGAATTCTGCTCTGTTTTAGTAGTAGTACGAGTTGCTGCTTCGGCTGCTGAAGCTCGGACTTCCTTGCGCCTAACTTGAATTTGTCGGTACAATTCCTTAGCTTTTTCAATACGTTCTTTGCAGCCTTGCATTTGACCCCAGCGCTGATTTCCCTGACGCAGCAAAGCTGCTTGTCGCTCTTGGGCGGCTTGCGCGAGGTCGAGCCGATTGGCGGCTTTGGCTTTGTTTGCTCGATCGTTCCAGCGCTGAATTTCTTGGGCGGCGGACAAAATCTCTGCTTGCAGTTTTTTCTCTTGTTTCTGGATTTCCAGAATCAGTCGCAGAGTGTCTTCTTCCTGTTCCTTCAATTGTTCTTCTATTGCTTGCAATTCCAGATGGGGATTACTGCGCAAAAATTCTTCTAGTTTTGTTTCTAACAATTTACTGAAATCGTCAAATAAGCCCATTTTTTATAATTCCTATATAATTAGTTATTGCTTATTAGTTTTTCAGATTTCCCAGTGCTTAGTGTATTAACTACTAAGACTTGAAAACCGTCAACAGTCAACAGTCAACTGTTAACTGTTAACAGTCAACTAATTAAAACTTCTGCCCGACAAAAACCGATCGCACATCTCCTCCCTTGCGGATAACTGCTTCTTGATTTTTGATTTCTGCCAGAGTCCAACCGCTAGCGCCGATGCTTTCGCCGACATAAATTCTGCGGGCTACGCCGTCTACTTCAAACAAAGCAGCCGATCGATCGCCCAACTCCAAAATTCCTACCAGCGTGTGCGCAGAAGTCGGTGCGCTGCTGGCGGCCGGTGCCGATTGCTGGGGTGCCGATTGCTGGGGCGCGGGGGCTGGCGCTGCTTGCTGGGCGATCGCTGCGGGCGCTGGTTCTGTTTCGCGAGCCAAAATCTTCGGCTGGGGAGAATCGGAGGGCGAAGGGGAAGCGGCGAGAGGATTTCGAGTGCCGGCTGCGGCGATCGCGCGACCCGATACTGGGGCCGTCGGCGATGGGGAAGCTGCGACAGTAACAGGAGCCGCGGGAGTCACTGTTACCTGAGCGGGGGGAGGGATGACAACGACTTGGGGTGCTGGTGCTCCCGGCTGCGCGGCGGCTTGTTCTAGGGCATTAGCGATGCGGTTGACTGCTGTCGAAAGACCTGCGGTTGGTGGTGGCGCGCCGGAAATTGAAATGCTCGGCAATGTCCCAGGGGTGGCGACTCCCGGAACTGCGGCAAGTTGCGAGTTGGCTGGAGGTGCTTTCTTTTGTTCGATCGCCACTATCGATCGTTGCACGTATTCTACAAACGGGGTGTCTGGTGCTATTTTAGCGGTTCCTCCCGCTGTTTCTCCTGCGGGGGCGGAAGCGGCGGGCAAGCGCACCAGTCCCGATCGACTTGCCAGCCACAATCCCATGACTAGCAACAGCGAGCCACAGGCTGCTCCGAGCAGGATTTTGTCGAATGATTGTTTGGACTGCTGTTTTTTGGTTGTTTCTAGGGCGACTTGGCGGGCGATCGCTTCTACATCTTTTTCGCCTCGCTGCGGCTGGGGCGACAACGACTGCGACAAAACAATTTGAGGTACCGAGATCGACTTGAGCGCCACGAATTCCGCAGGCTGCACGGACTCCGATGGCACTTCATTGCCGTCGAATGCTCGATCGACCCCTTCAAACAGTTCGTCCATCAACCGATCGGCGTAGGACTCCACTGCGACTGTTTCCGTCGGCGTTTCGATTTTTGCCATTACGGCGATCGGCTCTTCGACTGTTTGCAAAGCCATCTTTTTTGTGGTTACGTTCTGAGGCATAGTTTTCTCTGATTCGCGCTTCTTGACAACCCTGAGACTCTTAAATTTTGACTTCTACAGGATAATCTTAAAATTTACCAATTCCCTTTAATAGCTGAATTCTACCTCACCGATCGCCAAATTTTGAGTCTTTGACCAATTTCTCGATTATTCTGCCATCAGGGCGCTTTTGGTCTTTGTGCTTCAGTGTCTTACTGGTTTTTCCTGGGAAATTTAGACATTTCCACAGCACAGAAAAAGTTTTTTGTCAACTACCATCTGGTGTAATTATGTCCGCGACTGTCCAGGGCGATCGCACAAAACGTTGACCTTGAGTTGCCCGATCGCACTTTTGCTGCGATCGCACGTACGATATTGTGGTTAGTATTGGCGATCGCACCTCAAGCGGATCTCGATCGATTAATGTATTCTGGTATTGATCGATCGCACATCTATTGAATACCTTGAAATACTATAGCAAACATCCTAACGCTTTCTGCACTACTTACCTCAACGATTTGCGAGGAGCAATTCTCGCATCCCCTTATTTTGCCATCAATAACCTCAACCGCGACTTCATTGGTACAAAAGGGTTTTCACTCGTATTTCAACGTTCAGAGATTGCACAAGTCGAACAGAAATTCCCCTTCTTCAAACCCTATCTAGACCAAGCATTGCAGCCAGCTTGCAATGCTTTTTACCTCAACCCTCTCCTGCTGAAAGAAGGTTCCCGCGTCGATCCGCATATCGATCGATCTTTGCGATCGTACTGCAAAACAGTTGAACCGCCGGCGACAGTCAGCGTTTTGTACGTGCAAGTGCCGACAAATCTCGTAGGCGGAGAATTGATGTTGCGGTGTCACAAAAAACAAGTCGGACAAATTAAGCCGGAAGCAAACACGCTGGTGTATTTCCAAGGAGACTTGACCCATTCTGTTAATGCGGTAACAAGTGCTGGAACTCGTCTGAGTTTGGTTTGCGAACAATACAGTTTGAGCGAAACAGAATTGGCAGATATTCCAGGATTTACATTAGAATCTCGGGCTGTAAAATCCAAAGTAAAATAAGACGGTTCCGAGCTTTCATCTAATAAGCTGAGGCGCATCTAAATTTCACAGTTAAATTTGATAAAATTATTGTGGGGTGGGCGTCTCGCCCGCCCGAAAAATCCAACTTAGATGTGGAACTGCTTATCATGTCCTCCTTCTTCCTTCTTCCTTCTAATTAAAAATCATGTACTCAAACCCAGTTCAAACAGAATATTCTCGCCTCGCAGAGCAATATGATACTCGCTGGTCATTCTATGTAAATGCCACAATTGGGGAAACACTCAACCGTCTAGAAATTAAGCAAGGAGAACGTATTTTAGACCTTGGTTGTGGAACGGGCGTTTTAATCCAACGTCTATTGGAAGTGTCTCCAGAAGCAGAGGTTTTCGGAATAGACTTCTGTGCCGAAATGCTCGAAATTGCCAAACAGAAACTACCTGAGTCTGTGGAATTAAAACTAGGTAGTGCTGACAACCTGCCATTTCCCAGCAACTATTTTGATATAGTAATTTCAACAAGTGCATTTCATTTCTTTCGAGATCCATCCCAAGCACTCCAAGAAGCAAAACGGGTTCTCAAACCCAACGGTCGTCTAGTGATTACAGATTGGTGTTACGATTATCTAACTTGCAAAATTTGTGACTTTTTCCTGCGATATTTCAACCGCGCTCATTCCCGAACCTATGGAGTGGCTGAACTTCAAGCGATGATGCGAGATCAGGGATTGCCAGAAATTGCGATCGAACGATACAAAATTGATTGGTTTTGGGGGATGATGACAGCAACAGCAGTCAATCGATTTTAGATTTTATAATTGAAGAATCGACGCGACTGATAAATCTAGGGGCTTCTGATGAGGATAAGTATATGGAGATTCGTAAAGTCCAAACAACTGACTACCAACCCATCATTCGCGTACTCGATGATTGGTGGGGAAGAAGGCGAATGAGTGATATGCTTCCCAAGCTCTTTTTTGTTCACTTTTGTGAAACAAGTTTGATTGCAGAATTCGACAATCAAATTATTGGTTTTCTGATTGGTTTCTTATCGCAGACTCATTTAGACGAAGCGTACATTCACTTCGTGGGTATTCATCCAGACTTTAGAAAACAGGGTGTGGGAGGTGCGTTATACAGGCAATTTTTTCAAACGGTTCAAAGATTTGGTCGCATCCGAATCAGATGTGTTACTTCCCCGGTAAATAAAAGCTCAATTGCCTACCATCTGCGTATGGGATTTGAGACTGAACCGAGTCTGACTCAAGAAGATGGTGTACCCTATCATTTGGACTATGATGGTGTAGGAGAGCATCGCGTGCTATTTGTTAAGCATTTGTAAGTTATCTTCTTTATCACTCGGCGATTGAAATCGCTACTACACAAACGAAGTCCGCCGACGCGGACTAAGAGATATCTGAACTCTACGCTGACTCATTCAACCATCCCCGTGCAATCAATTCAGAAACTGGCAATCCAGAATTGTCGGCTATTTCATTGCTAATTCGTTTGACTCGAACCGCAGCATTGCTTTGACGCTCAAACCAATAGCCAATCGGTGAAGCTAACAGATAGTTAATTAACTCAGGATGGTGAGAAATTAGTAATGCTTGAAGTTGTCCATCGCTACAAAGGTCATAAAGCTCAATCAGAAAGGGTTGAATTTCTGGCAATGCTAAAAAATTTTCCGGTTCATCAATCCACAAAGTATAATCTTCAGATTTTGTACCGTGAATCAGCGCATATAAAACAACTAATGTTTTTTGTCCGTCCGACAATTCTCCAAGACGATATTCAATTGGTTTGATATTATCTGTTTCTCCTGAAAACCGCAGTTTTAACACCAAATTATCTTCGCTAACTCGCTCAAATCTAAAATTTGTGAAGCCATCCAAAACATTTTTTAAAATATTTCCAATTTCAGCAACCTTACCTTGATCTTCAGATAAATAGCGATACCAAGAAACAAAATTTTCCATCTTAGGAGTCAAACGCATTTGTTCTTGGCTACTTTCATCAACCATCAAGCTAGGAACAACTTGCACAATGATAAATCGCGCCATCCTTTCTCTAAACCAAGTTAACTTAGTGTTGTCATTTCTTGGCATCAATGAAGGAAGCATAGATTGCGACCAATCAAAGGGATATTGTGGCCCTACTGAATGATTATCTCGATAGAGTTGAACTTCGCCTAATTCAAACTTTAGTAAAGGCTGGTTATCAAACCACAGACGCTCATATTCAACGCGGCATTTATCCCGATTGTGACCAATTCCTAATTCATATTTGTAGCTACCACTATTACCGATAATCTCTAACTCAAAACGCTGAATTTGTTGTGAACTTTGCCAGCGAGTACAGTCCACAATTTTGAAAATTCCTTCAACCTTACTGTCACCGCTGACAAATGCTTGGATTTTCTGCAATACTTCAAAAACAGTTGATTTTCCCGAACCGTTAGCACCTAGGAATAGATTGATTGCATCAAAGTCAAGTTCAAAGTTTACTAGACAGCGAAAATTGTCAATGTAGATCCGTTTTAGCATAATATTTTTTCTTTAGCCGTAGGGACACGGCAGTGCCGTGTCCCTACAGAAGCTTACCACCAAAACTGCTGTATAGTACGCTGTAAACGCAATACTTGCACTCACCACAACTTAACCGATCCGTTCCGCCAATTCCATCCATTTTTCAGTCGCGCGCTCAATCTCTTGATTCAATTTACCCAAACGTTCAGATAACTTTTTCACCTCACCAAACCCACTAGGAGAATTTAGAGACAAAATCTGCTCAATCTCTGCTTTTTCAGCTTCTAACTGCGGAATTTTAGCTTCTAATTGATCGTATTCCCGCTTTTCATTAAATGACAGCTTATTCGGTTTTGGAGCTTGAGCTTCGGCTTTTGGAGTGTTAGGTTGAGTAGCTTCTGGTAGTTTACCTTTATTTTTTTGTGCTTTAAGTTCCTTCGCTTCTTCGGCTTTCTTGTGATCCAAATACACCGAATAATTGCCGGGATACAAACGCAGATTTCCCCCAGGCTCTAGGGAGAATACCATGTCGATCGTGCGATCGAGAAAATAGCGATCGTGCGAAACGACAATTACACAGCCGTTGAAGTCTTCCAGATAATCCTCCAACACCGCCAAAGTCTGCACATCCAAATCGTTTGTCGGTTCATCCAAAATCAGCAAGTTCGGTGCACCCATCAACACTTGCAACAGAAACAATCGGCGCTTTTCCCCGCCCGAAAGTTTGCTAATCGGTGCATATTGTTGAATCGGCGGAAACAGAAACTTCTCCAACATTTGAGAAGCCGTAATGATTTCACCGTCGGCTGTTTTCACCAATTCCCCGACACTTTTGAGGTATTCAATAACTCGTTGGTCTTCGTTTGGTATCAAATCCTCGGAATGCTGGTCAAAATAACCGATGTGAATCGTTGTCCCAATTTCTACAGTACCCGAATCCGGCTTAATTCGTCCGGTAATGATATCCATCAGCGTCGATTTTCCCGCACCGTTACAGCCAATAATTCCAATCCGGTCTTCGGGAGTGAAATTGTAGGTAAAATCTTTGATTAAAGTGCGATCGTCATAAGCTTTACGGATATTCAGTAACTCAACAACTTTCTTACCAATTCGGCGGCCGGCTGTAGCAATCTCGACTTTGCCATTGGCTGTTTTGAACTCTTCTGCGCGCATATCCTTAATGCGATCGATCCGAGCTTTTTGCTTCGTACTGCGCGCTTTCGGCCCCTTCTTGAGCCATTCCAACTCGCGCCGCAATACTCCCGAAAATTTGCGCTGAGTGCTGGCGGCGGATTCTTCGGCTAAGGCTTTTTTCTCCAAGTAGTAGGCGTAATTGCCACTATAATTGTAAAGGTCGCCGCGATCGATCTCTAGGATGCGATTGGTAACGCGATCGAGAAAATAGCGATCGTGCGTAATCAGCAGCAAAGCACCGCGATAGCCGTTCAAATAATTCTGCAACCACTCCACAGACAGCGCATCCAAGTGGTTTGTCGGTTCATCCATCAGCAACACATCTGGTTCCGACAACAGCGCCGTCGCTAAGGCAATTCGCTTGCGGTAGCCGCCAGACAAATCACCAATTTTGGCATCAAAATCCTCAATTCCCAACTTAGTCAAGATCAATTTGGCCTTAGTTTCCAAATCCCACGCATCCACCTCATCAATGCGTTCAGACACCGCAGACAGACGCGCCAGCAACTTGTCGGTATCGCCTTTACCGTGGGACAAGTGGTCGGAAATTTCCTCGTATTCGCGCACCAAAGCCATTTGTTCGCCACTGTCAGCAAATACTTGCTCTAGGACAGTGTGACTTTCGTCCAAATCCGGCTGTTGCGGGAGATAGACAATTGTAGCGCCTGGATTCACCCAGCGATCGCCCGCGTCGATCGACTCCAAGCCCGCAATCATCTTCAGCAGCGTTGATTTCCCGGAACCGTTGGTGCCGATGAGTCCGACTTTATCGCCTTCATCGAGGCTGAAACTGGCATCTGTCAAGAGTTCCTTGATGCCGAAGTCTTTTTTGATCGATCGCAGAGTAAAAATAGTCATCAGTATATCAAGTCATTTACCTAGCTTAGTT
>JANNOR010000095.1:0-17298 GCA_031399265.1 Cyanobacteria bacterium SOY_34_metabat_3
GACTATATAGTTACGCTCAAAAAGAATCAATTAAATCTGTTTAAAGCTGCCAAGAAATTAGTCAGTTCTACTATGGCATCTGACGAAAATGAAGTTTCTGAATGTGCACATGGACGAACTACAACTCGCCACACCAAAATTTATCCAATTCCACCTGAATTATTGCCCCTTTGGGCGGGTGCAAAACATATAATTGTGGTCAGGAGATATGGGACTCGATGGGAGGGAAAAAAAAGTCGTCGTCCAGAAAGTCAAATTCGATGAAGTACACTATTATTTAAGTAGTCTGGATTGGTCAGCAAGTCAGTTTGCTTCGGCTGTTCGTGGTCACTGGTTGATTGAAAATCGTCTGCATTGGGTTAAAGATGTGACGTTAAACGAGGATAACGATATTCGTCGTGGTGGCAATGCACCTGCCAATTGGGCAATGGTTAGGCAATTTTTGTATTCAGTGGCTCGCATGAAATGTACTCATACTTTTTCCGAAGCTTTAAGATTAATGGCTAATCAAATTGAAGATTTGAGTGAGTTACTTTTTGATTTATCTAGTTCAGATAAACCTGTTAAATGCCTCGCATAATGTCGGTCAATAGCCTTCATAGCCTTGATTTAACCTCTCGACAATTAATCCACCCTGCCTAACCCCCCTTAAGAAGGGGGGGACTGGATGTTGGTTGAAATTGTGGGGGAAGGGCGATATTTAGGGAATAGTTTCAGAATTAGTTTATCTCAAATCATGTCTACTGGACAACTAGGACGATCGCCCTTTTGGAATAAGTCAAAAAGTGCGATCGCTCTTTTGGAATCAGTCAAAACGTGCGCTCGCTTAGCACATCGATCGTTATTTTGCAGCCAGCAACTTGATGAATAGATTCAATGTGCCGCTCAATTTCCTCATCCGTGCAACTGACTCCATTTTTCCACAATTCATATTCACTGAGATCGATATCTTCATTCCAAAGGGAGCATCCCGGTTTTGTAAATGTCCGAATAAGTGTAAAATAGTTAAAATCAGTAAAAGCGTCAAAAAAAGTCGAGAAAAAGAGCCATAACCCCTGAAGAACTAGAGCGGTTGGAATCCTGTGCGGCAGAAATTGCTAAAATTTGGTATAACAATACACCCCCAAGTGAACTGACCAGTCTGGAAAATATGGAAAAACATCTCAGGCAACAATGGCTTGAAACAGTGGGCCCACAAATCGGTTTTTTTTTATCAAACAAGCAACTGGAACAGAACAAGGACGACAGCGCACAGTAAAAAGCTGTATTGGTGAACTAAGAATTACTGAAAAACAGGCCGAAAAATTAGAGTTCAAGAAATCTACTCGATTATCTCCATTATTTGAAAAATGCTGTCTCCGTCAAATAGCTAATCTTTCCTATGAAAAGGCTGCGCAAGAAATGGAAGTTCAGACAGGAGTAAAGATTGGCCACACTTGTTTACACCGATTGGTAGAAAAAAAAGAATGTCAGAACCTCATGCCAAAATAGAGGTAAAAGAAACAAGCATAGATGGAGGGAAAGTCCGTCTCAGAGGGAAGTTAGGCGAAGGCTCTCATTGGCAAGATTATAAAGCCGTGCGGTTACATGAAAGTTATTATGGGGCTTTTTATCAAGAAAATGAAGAGTTAATTAACTATATAAACCATCAGCCATTAGCAGATATATTAACTTGTTTGGGTGATGGACATGATGGAATATGGAATATTATGAGCCAGTTAAATCCTGGTAAAACCCGACGAAAAATTTTAGATTGGTATCATTTAATAGAAAATTTATATAAAGTAGGAGGGTCATTAAAATCTCTAGCCAAAGCCAAGGAATTTTTGTGGTCCGGAAGGGTAGAACCCACCCTAGATTTATTTAAAAAATGTCGCAAAAAAACCGCCAAAAACTTTTGCAAGTATCTAGAAAAGCATCGCTCTCGAATTATTAACTATGAGCAATTATCATCAGACAAGATTTGTTCAATTGGCTCGGGAGCAGTGGAATCGACGGTCACACAAATAGATATAGCCTTTCTCAGAAAGATGAGGTATCATGTTACTGACACTCACTTGTGAGGGTCAAACAGAGAAGACACGATCGAATGAACTATAATTACATGGTTCAGTAAAGCCAGGCGAAAGCGATAGGACGCATAATATCATTTTTCTGACAGCACGAAGAAGCCGACTCACAAAAAGTAAACTTATACTCCTCTTCATACATTGTTAAAAATGAAAACTTATTCGATTGATTTTAGGCAAAAAATTCTTGATACTTATCATACCGAACCCATTTCACAAAGAGCAATAGCTAAGCGTTTTTCTGTAGCCCTCAGCTTTGTACAAAAATTACTTAAACAATATCGTGAAACAAAAAACATTACTCCCCGAACGGAGCGATGTGGAGTCAAAGGCAAACTGAATGCAGAGCAACTACTCATATTAGCCCAATTGATTGAAGAAAATAATGATGCCACTCTTGAAGAACTTCGTTATTTACTTTATGGAAAAATTGGATTTTCGGTTAGTACATCGACAATAGCAAGAATGATAAAACTCTCGACGATATTACTGTCAAAAAAAAACTCTCTTCCCTTCAGGGAAAGGCACAGAGCGAGTCCAAATCCTGCGATGTGAGTTCTGGGAAAAAATTAAAAAGATTAGTTTGAAAGACTTAATATTCATTGACGAATCGGGAGTTAATTTGGCAATGGTTAGGTTATATGCTAGAGCTTTGAAAGGTCAAAGAGCTCTCGTGGCCAAAACCAACTAAACGTGGCAAAAATGTCTCAATAATAGGAGCCATGTCAGTGTCTGAAATTTTAACATCGGTTAATCTAATAGGGGGAACAGATACAATTACATTTGAAGCTTTTATTGTCAGAAAACTTGTGCCCAAACTATGGAAAGGGGCTTGTGTAGTCATGGACAATTGTTCCATTCACTTGGGAGAAGAAGTGGAAAAAGCTATCAAAAAAAAAGGGGCAAAATTAATATATTTATCTCCTTATTCACCAGATTTTTTACTCCTTGAAAATCTGTGGTCAAAACTTAAAAATATTCTCCGTTCAGTCAAGACGGCTAATTATCAAGAATTAGCCAAAGCCATAGAGTCGGCGTTTGGTCAAGTTACATCATCAAATATTTTTAACTGGTTTACGCACTGCTGTTATTGTACCTCATCTTTGTGAGAAAGGCTATATAGCGTTTCTCAGTTCTGTGAAGTACATCAGAATGAGCTAGCCCCAAAGGGTTCCCACCTCTCCCTAGCCTTCTCCTTGTAGGAGAGGGAAAAGGAATAAGATTTTTAGCGGGAAGCTGAGTAAGAATCAAAGCCTCACTCAAGAGTAGGAGAGAGGTCAAAGTGTACTGCATCCAACCGAGAACCGCTATCAGCAACAACTATTTTGTTGTCAAGACTTGATAACCCTCAATAATCTCACAATTTATGTGATCTAAAGCACAAAAAAATTACTTAAGAAGTATTAAGCTATATTAAGAGTTTTTAAGTTCAGTGAAGAACTTCCGCAAATTTAGTCGTTTGCTGCACTTAGACTTCACCTGCCATCTACCAAAGAAGAACACGAATAATGAGAAAGATTTCTAGAAGGGAGGCTCTAAAACTTGGAGCGCTCACTGGTGGTGCACTCTTGCTACCCCTAGGACTACAAAGCCGGAGCTATGCAGGGGACGCTGGTAGCCCCAAGGTTGCTCCCTTTTCTCTTCCCTTCAAAGTTCCGCCTGTACTCAGCCCTGTCCGCAGTGATGCGACGACTGACTACTATCAAATCACTGTCAACAAGACCAGGGCTAACATCCTACCGGGTCTGAGTACTGAGGTCTTTAGCTACAACGGGTTGATTCCCGGTCCTACAATCATTCAGCGAAAAGATCGACAGTCTGTCGTTCGCTTCATCAACAACAGCATTGGAACGCCAACCTCCAGCCACTTGCATGGGATGGCATCACTGCCGCAATACGATGGTTATGCTGAAGACTTGATTGCTCCTGGGCAGTACAAAGACTACATCTACCCGAATAACCGAGCCGCCACCTTGTGGTATCACGACCATGCAATTCATAAAACAGCACCCAACGTATATAAGGGGCTGGCTGCCCTCTACCTAGTGCAAGACGATTTTGAGGCGGGGTTGAACTTGCCTAAAGGAGCTTACGACGTACCGTTGCTGATCAAAGACATGATTTTTGGGGCTGACGGTTCAGTAATCTATGACGACCAGGGTCAAAAGAGTCTCATGGGAGACGTGATCACCGTCAATGGTGTGCCTTGGCCTCGAATGGAAGTCGCTAACCGTAAATATCGCTTCCGTATACTCAATTGCTCGATTTCGCGCTCTTACCAACTCGCGCTCAGCAATGGCGGCAAGTTTACCATGATCGGCACCGATGCAGGTCTGATGGGAGCGCCGGTAGATGTTACCGATTTCCGGATTGGGATGGCGGAACGCTACGAGTGCGTCATTGATTTTTCTAAGTACCCGGTAGGAACTAAGATTGTCCTGAAAAATCTTCAGCCTCCCAATAACATCAACTATGACGGGACTGATGTTGTCATGCGCTTTGATGTCGTGCGCCAAGAGTCTGATTCTAGTTCTGTTCCCAGCACGCTGCGTCCTTACAATCTCATTCCGGCTTCTTCCGCCGTTCGGACGCGCGAATTCCGATATGAGCGGACAAATGGATTATGGGTGACTAACGGAAAAACGTGGGATATTAATCGGTTTGATGCCAATCCTAAGCTTGGCGATACTGAGATTTGGACGTTGTATAACAATTCAGGAGGCTGGTTCCATCCCGTCCACATTCACCTGATTGATATGCAAATTCTTGATCGTAATGGGAAGCCACCTTTTGCCTACGAGCGTGGCTTTAAGGATGTGTTCTACGTTGGCGAGAACGAGTCAGTGCGCGTGATTGGCAAGTTTGGACCCAATAGTGGAGCCTATATGTCTCACTGTCACAACACGGTACACGAAGACCACGACATGATGAACCAATTTATGGTTGGTCAAGGCGGACCCAATCCAATCACCACAGCCCCAGCGAAACCGTTACCTGCTCCACCTTTGTAGGATTCAGCTTCTAGACACATTCTAAAAGCTCACGGATTTTGCAGGCTTATGTTTCACTTAGCAATTCTGAGAGCCTTTCCTGGGTTATTTAGCGACTCAATAAAGGCTCTCAGTTAGCGAAAAGCATCAATCGCACGTTACGGAACGGTAGAACAGGTAAAGGGTAAAACAATGGAATTGAGCAACAAATTACTGTTAAACATGGGCTTGGTAGCCATATTTGGGGGGATCGCTTTGGGACTGTGTGCAGCACCGCTAAAGGCACAGATGCACGGACACGGAACATCACAACCTCCTTCACCAACGGAAATAGAGCAACTATCAGGTCTTAATGCAAGTCAGATGAGTGCCAATCGCTCGTTTAACCAGGGACTCGAAAAGCTACAGGCAGCAAAATATGAGGGCGCGATTGAAGATTTTGGTCAAGCGATCAAGCTAAACCCTAGCTACGAAGATGCCTATGTTAACCGAGGTAATATTTATCGCAAACTCGGAAATTATCAAGGCGCGATCGCGGACTATACCCAGGCAATTCAACTAAACCCCAGTTTTACATATCTATATAACAGCCGAGGCAATATTCGCGAAAAGCTGAAGGACTACAAAGGCGCGATCGCAGATTACACTGAGGCAATTCGGCTGTATCCAGAGGAGAGCACCGGTTATCGCAATCTTGGGTCTGTTTACTACAAGCTAGGTGACTATCAAGCAGCGCTTAAAAGTTTAGACCAGGGAGTTCAAGTCAACTCAGGTTCGGCTGCTACCTATTTGAAGCGAGGTGAAATCTATGTGAAGCTTGACGACCGTGAAAAGGCGATCAACGATTTTCAGCAAGCTATCAATCTGTTCTCAGCCCAGGGAAACGCCGCAGATGCTCAAAGAGCCAGTCAAATTCTACAAGAACTTCAAAAACAAAGCCCTAACTTAAGGCGTGTAAGTGGTGCCAGAGACTAGGCATAATATCTCCACGCGCCATCACTTAGTTTCCCACTCCATATACTGAATCATCAAATTTTTTAAGAGCTGATTGATTATATGGAGTAGGGGGTTTAGGATAAGTCACCTGGAGTCTAGGTGAGTTTTGTGTGTCTTTACCACAAATTCGACTCAGATCAATTAATTGATCACTATTAGGCATCTGTATATAGCAAACAGGTAGATTGATGTCTGACCTCGGTGCTGGTGGTGAGGGAGTCACACCTGTACTTCTTAACGACTGACTTAGCTGAGTTGATGGCAACCCAAAAGCGGCTGTACTTACTGATACAGTTGATGTGATGCAAGTGAGTACGCTCAACAAAAGTAATTTCACAAATGTATCCCCGCAAAAAAATTTGCCAATACTATAGTATAGCACTCCTGTGTTGGAAATTCGGTTTTGTGGCAAAAATCTTGATAGTGAATTTCGGTGGTGCCATTTTGTTCAGGGGGCGCTTGTCGCCCCCTGAAACATTCCTCAACGGCTCATGAATGCGAAATCCCCAACTTCTCAAAGAAGTTGAGGATTTGAACCACTAAGTTCACGACTCAGACAGGATTACCATAAATTTCAGGGTCGGGAATAGAGGTTTTCTTAAGCTTCAGCCGCAAAAATCGCCTCCCGATCTCCGAAGAAAGCGATGTTTAATACTGGGGAAGTCCTTACTTAGTGAAACAAGCATATCCTCCGTTCACAAATTGAAGTATTGAGCCAGGTGGGCAGTCTTGCTGATTAATGCTTCCCTCAAGTGGATTCTTCGATGATGGCGGGGTACTCGTTGCCGTTGCTGGCACAGAGGAGACACCTAAGAAGTTTGGTAGAGGAGCGCTCCCATTGCGACCTACCGCAGCCAACTCTAACAGTGTCGTTGTCGCCTGCCCTGTGCCATCGTTTGTAACGGCATTCTGATCTCCCGGATGTCCATTCGTAACAAATAGTTGTGGGTGATCGAACGGGGCACGCTGATAGCGAACGCGATCGTCAGTTAGAGATAGAAGGAATGCTACCAGGGAGTCTTTCTCCTCCCCGCTAAGTCCTAGGTTTTTGATGTCAGCATCGAGATTGTCAATGTTGTTCTCATGAAAATCCCCGCCTCGATTGTAGAAGTCAACGACCTGGCGTAAGGTAAGTTGTCCTCCATTGTGCAAGTAGGGAGCAGTTAACTCCACATTCCGCAGTCCGGGCGTTTTAAATGCACCATCCGCAGCAATGCGTTCATTTGCACCGACAGTTAAATTTGGAGTCGCATTTAGTAATGATGTAAAGAGTCCTTTTGCAGCTAGGCGCGATTCTGAAAGTGGATTGCCGAAAGGATCTTTGCCGCCCACGCCCAAGTCTTCCAAAGTGGGTCGAACGCCAATATTGTAGAAGCCATTGTCATAGACAGCTTCTCCACCATTTCCCATCGTCATCCGTTCGAGCCGTTCCTTCTGCACATTTTTGACGGAGGCGTTGGTAAATTCAGCGCCACCGTGACAGTTGACACACTTGGCTCTACCTTCAAACAGATCCTTGCCTTGCTTTTGCTGTACAGTCAGCGCGTTGCTGTTTCCCTCCATATATTGATCGAAGGGTGCATTGTTAGAAATCAAGGTGGACTCGTACAGTTGAATCGCTAATCCCATAAACAATGAGAAGTTGTAGTCCATCAGAGTGAACTCATCAGTTGCCAACGCTCCTTGCGGCTGCTTGAAAATCCGAGTCCCATCAGCACCAATTTGAATGATTTGCTTCGAGTCCCACCACTGCGGCTGAAACGCATCCTCAACCATTGTTTCATAGGTTTTCTGCTTGAGTCCAGTGTTAGGTGAATTGCTGAAGGTGCCGAGAACGCTATCTTCGGGATGCACAAGCTGTCTATTAAGCGGTGGTAGCACCCTCAGCTTTTTACCTGTCTCTCTAGGCAGCTTTTTGACTTTAATGCTACCGAACTTCTGCCCGATATCAGGAAATACCCGACCCGTTGCCGATTCTTCCACAGAGCTTAGCGGTGGGCCAACTGCCTGCGACGCCAGCGATGAATTTTTCAGGTTAATTTTCACCTGCTGCAACGGGGATTGCTTTGTGGGTGCTTTCAGGACAAAAGCAGCTTTGTCTCTTGACCCAAACGGATTCACACCATTAAATTCGTTTTGGGCGCGTCCGTCCCAAAAGTTGCGGAAGTTAAATACAGCGTTAATTGTGCTGGGCGTATTGCGTTCAGTAACCTGACGCACGTTGATGCCCTTGACGTTGAAGACCGGATCGGGCTGTACCTCTACTTTATCGAGCGCACTACCAGGAATAATGTCGAGGAATTTTGTCAAATTTACCCCTTGAGAGCCTGCAACATCATTGCTGTCAGCTAGAACTTGCGAGGAGCGATCATTGGTGTTTGCCAGTTTGTGAAACGGAAAGTCTCCTGGCTTGAGTACATAATTAGGAGCACCTCCTAAGTTAAACGTGGTGTCTGGGTTGGGAGTGCCGTTTGCAGCCACCCGCAACAATCCAGGGCTGATCTGGTTCTTCGCACGAGTATCAACCCCGGCGTGAAAGTGGCAACTGGCACAGGACTGATTGCCGTTGCTGCCAACCTGTAAATCCCAGAACAGCGATTTTCCTAAGCGAATTGCAGCCGTTTTGTCCTTGACAAATTCTCCTAAGTTTGATGGCTCAGGGACTGATACAGTTTTAAGGGAAGCCAGCGGTTGAGATGGTCCGGTACCAACGAGTTGAGCCGAGGCTGTGTGTCCGGCTAAGATGGCAACAGCGACAACAGTAGCGATTGCCATACTGTTGCTTTTTCGCTTAAGCAACCGGGCTACAAACCGGAAGAAATTGGTTAGATGCATCCAAATGAAAGTTTTCAACATTTTGCTTGGTTGTTTTGCTCCTAAACAGAGTTGTCCAAAACACCGTCCTCAAGTGCTTGAATAGCATTCTGAGCGTAAACTTGAGACGGCTGTGGATATATTGCTTGAATAACTTATTTTAATTTAATTCAGTTACGACGCGCACCCATTTAAACAGTTGACAGTTGACAGTTGACAGCGAAGTGATAAGAACGGAGATTTAAACTCCGTTCTGATCACAATCTGCCGACCTGAGTAAGGGCTTCAAACCCCTGCCCCGTCGGTGAATTGTATTGGTGGATGCTGCAAATAGCCACAGGCACCACTTATAAGCCAAACTGGAGCCGTGTGGCTGGTTCAGAAGGTGCAGATAGTAGCGATCAATCAGAAGAGTGGATATTTCGTTAGAGGTGCGGTGGGGCGATCGGCTGACACTTGTATTGTTGGGACTGGCTGGAGTAGCTATAATTTGGCAAATAATCGCCTAAATAATTTTTAATTGGTACTTATTAACTGTTACTTAAATAAACAGTTACTCTTCCTTAACTTTCAGCTTGTAGTATCTATATTTGGGAGTAAAAAACTGGCAAAAAATGGGGAAGTAAGTGTTATGGCAGCAAAGTTAGTTATTTCCGGCTACATGGCAAATCCAGCCGGTACAGATAGCCCTTATGAATATTTACAGGTAATTGCTACAGGGGCGATCGACTTTGCAGCGACTCCCTACACGGTGGTGTGGGCAAATAATGGAACTGCACTCCCCAACGGATGGGTTAGCGGGGCTGCTTTAACTTACGGTTTTAGTATTAATTCCGGCAGTCTCGCCGCTGGACAAGTTGCTTATATAGGCGGTTCTGGTAGACTAATTAATGGTATCGGCACTACAGATATTTCTACAGCAAATTGGCTGAAAACTATCAATACTGGCACAACTGCGGGTGACGGTTTTGGAACTGCGGCGGCGGCTGGGCCTTTGGGCAATGGTGGCGCTAATGCTGATGGAATTGCGATTTTTGATGTTCCAATTGCCAGTATTACTAGCACAACTGTTCCGATTGATGCTGTATTTTTTGGCACTGGTGTAGGGACGGCAAATCCTGCGACTGGGGGTTATGTATTGCCTACAAATGATATCTACAACAATGCCCAAGGAACTTTTGGGGATGGAACTAATACAAAACTTTTTCCCGATCCGGCTAGCGGGGCGTTTACGAAGTTAACTGGAACTTACAATGCCGCTACGGGTACTTGGACGACTCCGCGCACGGCTGCGACTGTAACTAATCCTACTGCACTGACGGATATTGTGGCGGCAGTGACGATCGCCGCAACCACTCCTTTACCCGACTTAACCATCACCAGCAGCGCCCCTGCGACAGCAACTGTTAACACTCCCTTCAACTACACGCTGACATTAGCCAACAGCGGTAATGCTGCTGCGACTGGAGTTCGCGCCAACTTCACTTTACCTGCGGGGGTGACATACAATTCGGCCTTGGGTACGGGTTTTACTGCGACTCAAGCGGCGGGAGTTGTGACTTTTACTGGAGGTACGATCGCCGCTGGTGGTAGCATTCCCCTGACTGTTAATGTGACTCGTACTACTGCGGGTACTGTCACTAGCGCTGTTGGGGCCGCCGTTGCAGATCCGGCGCCTGGTACGATCGCCGAAAGCAACGAAACCAACAATTCCTCGACTACCGCCGTCACTACAACTTTTGGAACTACTGCTAACACTCCACCGACGATCGCACCGAGTGCAGCTTCTACATTTTTAACAGTTCCTAGCTTGTCTGGCGTCATCAACGACCCCACAGATCCGGCTAAGAATTTCGGCGTTAACTTCACTCTAGCCGATGCCGAGACTGCTGTTGGCAATCTGACATTAACCGCCACTAGCAGCAATACTGCTGTGGTTCCCAACGCCAATTTAGCTATCAGTGGAACTGGCGCAAGTCGCAATCTGAAAATTAATCCTGTGGGTGTCGGTTTTGCGGATGTTACTGTTACCGTTAGTGATGGCACAAACACAACATCTACAGTCTTGAAATACGCGGCTTCGGCTGCTTCGGGAACTCCGACAACAAGCCGTTTTCTAACAGGAACAAGCGATGCGAGTACGGCGATCGCGATCGACTCTAACTATATGCTAGTTGGCGACGACGAAGACCAAACTATTCGTTTGTACGATCGCACAAATTCCGGTTTACCAGTCAAAACCTTTGACTTTACCAACTCTCTCGGTTTGACGGACTTATCCGGCGGCCTTCCCAGAGAAGTTGACATCGAAGCTTCAACCCGCGTGGGTAATAGAATTTACTGGTTAGGTTCCCACAGCAACGCTAGCGGCGGCAATTTGCGCCCGAATCGCTATCGGTTGTTTGCGACGGATATTTCCGGTACCGGTGCGACAACTAATCTGACTTTTGCTGGCAAATATGACAATCTCCGCACCGATTTGATCGCGTGGGGAAATACGAATGGTTTCAACTTTACTGCTAGTGCGGCTGCGGGCAAAATCCCAGAAGCTACTACCTTAGACGGTTTCAATATCGAAGGTTTGACGATCGCCCCAAATGGCACTACTGGCTATGTGGCATTCCGCGCGCCACAAGTTCCAGCAAGCGATCGCACTAAAGCGTTGATCGCACCGATTACCAACTTCACCAGCTTGGTAACGGGTGCGGCTACTAGCGCGACAATTGGTGCTCCGATTCAACTAGATTTAGGTGGGCGGGGAATTCGCAGTATCGATCGCAATGCTAACAACGAATACCTTATTGTCGCCGGCCCTGCGGACAACGCTACGGGGACTGCGCCGAAGGATTTCCGGTTGTATACTTGGACTGGAAATGCTGCTGACGCGCCACAAGTGCGATCGGCAAACTTGACAGCTTTGAATGCAGGTGGCAGTTTTGAATCAATCGTCGAAGTGCCGAGTAATTTAACTGATAGTAGTCAGATTCAGCTATTAGTTGATAACGGCGATAACGTGTGGTACGCAGATGGCATAAGTTCTAAAGATTTGCCACAGGACAACTTCCAAAAATTCCGCACCGATACGGTAACTTTAGGTAGTTCTCCGGTTCGCATCCGCAACATTCAAGGCGCAAGTCACACTTCACCTTTAGCCACTCAAACTGTTAGTAACGTTCCGGGTGTAGTAACAGCGATAATTAGCAGCGGTGGGGGTCGCGGTTTTTATATGCAAGACCCGACTCCTGATACCGGGGCGAATCCAAATTCGACATCGGAAGCGGTTTTTGTGTTCCTGGGAAGTTCAACAATACCCAATCCTACTGTCGGACAATCGGTACAAGTAACTGGTCGAGTTGACGAATTCCGCCCTGCTAGCAACGCCACCAATCTGACGACTACCCAAATTAATGCTACGGTTGCTGGATCTGCTGTCGGGGCGATCGCATCTTTGGGAACAATTACTCCAACTGCGATCGGTACGGGCGGCCGCATTCAACCGACAACCGCCATTCAAAACGACTTCACTACTGCCGGCAATGTCGAAACAGGAGGCGATTTCGACCCGACAACTGAAGGCATCGACTTCTACGAAAGTTTAGAAGGAATGCTGGTACAAGTCAACAATCCGGTTGTTGTCGGCCCCACAAATAACTTTGGCGAGTTCTACGTTTTGCCCGATAACGGTGTGAATGCTACCGGCCGAACTAATCGCGGTGGCATTGCCGTTTCTGCGACTGATTTCAATCCGGAACGGATTCAAATTGATGACACTCTGCTGAATCCTCCCAGCAATGGCAGCTTGTCACCTGCTACTAATGTTGGGGACAAATTAAGCACAGTTACAGGCGTTATCGGTTACAGTTTTAACAATTACGAGCTTTTAAATACCGCTCAAATTCCTCAAACCAGCGTCACATCCGGCGGACTGACTAAGGAAGTAACAAACTTAACTGGAAGTGCCACTCAGCTAACAGTCGGCAACTTCAACGTCGAAAATTTAGACCCCAGTGATACGGCCAAATTCCCAGCTATCGCCAGCCGAATTGTCACCAATCTAAAAAATCCTGACATTATCAATGTCGAGGAAATTCAAGACAACAATGGCGCGACAAATGACGGTGTAGTTGCGGCTGACATAACTTACAACACCTTAATTGCCGCAATTAAAACAGCGGGTGGCCCGACTTATGAATTCCGGCAAATTAACCCGGTAAATAACCAAGATGGCGGCGAACCTGGTGGCAATATTCGAGTCGGATTCTTGTTCAATCCCAGCCGCGTTACTTTTGTCGATCGCCCTGGCGGCACTTCCACAACCGCAACCACGGTTAGCAACGTTAGTGGCGCGCCCGTACTGTCAGCAAGTCCCGGCAGAATTGACCCGGCTAACGCAGCATTTAATACCAGCCGCAAGCCTTTAGTCGGTGAATTTCTATTCAACGGTCAATCGGTATTTGTAATTGCGAATCACTTCAACTCCAAAGGTGGCGATCAACCGCTTTTCGGCCCCAACCAGCCGCCTGTTCTAACTACAGAAACTCAGCGCCTGCAACAAGCACAAATTGTCAACAATTTTGTGGATAGCATTTTGGCAGTAGATGCGAATGCGAATGTAATTGTTGCCGGAGATTTGAACGATTTTCAGTTTTCCGAACCGCTGAATGTTGTGCGGGGAATTCCCGGTGGTACTGGCACTGCTGTACTGCAAAACTTAATCGAAACTCTGCCGGAAAACGAGCGCTATACTTACAATTTCCAAGGTAACGCCCAGGTTCTCGACCACATTTTAGCTAGTAATAATTTAGCTAAAAACTTAGCCGGCTTTGATGTCGTTCACATCAACTCAGAATTTGCTCAACAAGACAGCGATCACGATCCGAGTGTCGCCCGGTTTAACATTGCCTTACCGACTTTACCGACTGTCACTATTACTGCGACAGACGCAGCCGCCGCCGAATCTGGTGCAAATCCTGGTACTTTCCGCATTACGCGATCGGGCAGTACGGCACTCCCGCTGACAGTGAATTATACAACTGCTAGCGGTACGGGTTTTGCCACCAGCAATGATTTCACGCCGAATTTAACGGGTAACATTATTATTCCGGCTGGTCAATCTTTTGCGGATGTTACTATTACTCCAATTGACGACAGCGTTGTGGAAGTTAGCGAGGCTGTGAAGCTGACTTTAGTCGCTGCGGCTGCTTACAATTTGGGGACTGCTGGTACTGAAACTGCTTCCGTGGCGATCGCCGATAACGACGTATCAGTCATACCAATACCGGGAACATTTAATTTCAGCAGCGCCACTTACAGCGTTAATGAAAACGGCACAACCCAAACAATTGCAGTTAATCGGACAGGTGGCATCAATCTTTCCGCCTCTGTCAGTTACGCCACTGCTGACGGTAGCGCCACCGCCGGAAGTGACTACACTGCTACATCGGGTACGTTAAACTTTCTGTCTGGTGAAACTAGCAAAACTTTCACTATTGGGATAGCAAATGACACCTTAGTCGAAGGTAATGAAACAGTCAATCTCAACTTGACAAATGCCACAAATAATTCTGGTTTTGGCAATCAAAAAACGGCGGTTTTGACGATCGTAGATACGACGGCAACCCCCACGCCAACTCCCACACCGACTCCTACTCCCACGCCTACACCAACGCCTACGCCTACTCCTACAGCCGATCTAACCTGTATTGGCGATCGCATTGAACGACCAAACCTCGATCGACCAAATCCAGTCGATAATACCATCAACGGCAATTCCGGCATCCTAATCGGTACAGCCAGAAATGACGGATATTTGGGTACAAACAACCCCAATATCTTCGATGGCAAAGCAGGTAACGACAACCTGATTGGTGGGAATAGCGCCGACATTTTTAACGGCAACGAAGGCAACGATTTCATCACAGGCAATCAAGGCAACGATATCCTGTTGGGCGGCAAAGGAAACGACATCATTCTTGGCGGTTTTGGTAAAGATGTTATTTTCGGAAATCAAGGAAACGATTCACTTAACGGCCAAGAAGATGATGACTTAATCTTGGGTAATGAAGGTAACGATTTTATCGACGGCGACAAAGGAAACGATACTTTGTTCGGAGGAAACGGTCAGGATTTAATACTAGGCAGCGAAGGTAATGATACTCTCTTTGGAGAACTTGGGGACGATACTTTGTCTGGGGATGCCGGAAATGACCTAGTTTATGGCGGTCAAGGCAATGATTTAATTGACGGCGGTAAGGGCAATGATTCGATTTATGGAGACAAAGGTAACGATACGCTTCTCGGTTGCGAAGGCGACGATATTTTGTTTGGAGGTTTAGGCAACGACAGCTTGATTGGCGGTTTGGGGAATGACATATTTGTCCTCAGAAACAATCTCGGACTTGATATTATTTCCGATTTTGTCAAGGGCGCAGATGTGTTAGGATTGTCTGGTGGCTTGAGTTTCAACCAATTGAAAATCAGTCAGAGTAATAGCAATACTTTGATTGAGGTGAATGGAATTGCGATCGTCTCTTTGATCGGAGTTAATGCCTCGCAAATCGGAGTTAACGATTTCCGCACAATTTAAGTATAGATATCGTTTCCGGTTTCAGATCAATTCCGGCGGCGCCAGATTAATCGTAGGGAAACGGCACTGCCGTGTCCTCTTTGGGTAATATTAATTCCAATGCAACCGTAATTGATATCACTCCTTATGGCAAAAGAGGACAGGGCAGTGCCCTTTCCCTACCGTGATTGATTGTAGGGAAACGGCATTGCCGTGTCCTCTTTGGGTAGGGAAACGGCACTGCCGTTTCCGACCTTGCCTATCTAAACCTAAACCTCCGAAGCCCGCAATTGTCCGCAGGCGGCATCTGCTTCTAAGCCGCGAGAATACCGCACGCTAACTGCAATTTTCTTCTCTTTCAAAACCGTAACAAAATTGTTAATTCGATTGGGAGTTGGCCGCTGATATTCAGCTTCCTGAATCGGATTGTAAGGTATCAAATTGACGTGACACTGAAAGCCGCGCAACTGACTAGCTAACTCGGCTGCGTGTTCTGGTAAGTCATTTACATTAGCTAAAAGCACGTATTCAAAGCTCAATCTGCGCCCAGTCGATCGCACATATTCGCGGCATTCTGCCATTAATTCACCCAAAGGATAAGGGTGGGCGCTGGGAATCAACTCTTCGCGCAATCTTTGATTGGAAGCGTGGAGGCTGACGGCGAGGGTAACTTGCAGTTGATGTTCGGCTAGTTGGCTGATGCGATTGCGAATTCCGACTGTGGAAATGGTGATGTTTCGCTGTCCAATTCCGACATCTTCATTCAAACACTTGACAGCAGCTACCACATTATCGAAATTTAGCAGGGGTTCGCCCATGCCCATAAATACGATGTGGCTGACTCGACGGCCGAAATCTTGCTGTACTGTCAAGACTTGATCGACGATTTCGTTTACTTCTAAATTGCGCTTGAAACCGCCTTTTCCCGTAGCGCAAAAGTCGCAGCCCATCGCGCAGCCAACTTGGGCTGAGACGCACACAGTCAGCCGTTTTTCGGTGGGAATGCCGACGGTTTCAATGATTTGACCGTCTGCCAGTTTTAGGAGATACTTAACGGTAGAGTCTGGTGCGACAGATCGCAAATGAATGGTCGATCGCCCGATCGGAATTTTAGCAACAGTCTCGCGCCACTGTTTCGAGAATACAGAAATGTCAGAGATCGATCGTGCGCCTCTCTCATAAATCCACTGGTACAACTGCTTGCCGCGATAAGCAGGTTGCCCATTTTGCTGCACCCACTCCGTTAACTCAGCCAAACTCGCCCCCAACAGAGGTGGAATTTTACTAGACTCAACAGCCAAAGCAGCAGTCTTGCGAGACTGATTCGCACCCCTGGAATTACCAGAAGAGTACACCTGAGAAACGGAAGTAGGAGACATAGGTCATCAGAAAATTTAAAGCCAGCCTCTATATTAAAACTTTTCGACCAAAACTGCCGTCGATCCTCAAAAAAGCGAAGTCTCGATCGCCTTAAATCCCCCTTAAGAAGGGGAGTAGGGGTTGACTTTGAGAATAATCCCGTTCCCCCTTTTTAAGGGGAGTTATATCGTTTCCGGTTACATCGGAATTATTAGCAGCCAAAATGAGGAGACGGCAGTGCCGTGTCCCTACCCAGAATAACATTGTATAAATGAACTATCTTCTTTGGATGTGGATTATTTCCCCCGGCAAATCGATTTTCATTCCAACAAGCTGCTGCGGTTGGTTCGTGTAGCGTGGTTACAAAACACTTTTTAGGTAGGCGACCTTAAAGTAAAGAAGAGGCTCGTTGTGGCAAAAAAGCTTCGCTCCAGCCTGAGTAGGCAGCCGCCGCCGGCGCGTGTGGTCAAGCTCGCACGTCCGTTCACGGGCGAGCGCATACGCG
>JANNOR010000312.1:0-18325 GCA_031399265.1 Cyanobacteria bacterium SOY_34_metabat_3
ATCGAAACTTTAGCTGCCATTAACGCTCGCGAAAAGTTGGGAACCGTACCAAGTCCGCTGGCTGGCTATCAATTAAGTTTAAAGGATTTGCGCGATTTAGTCAATCGTTTTCGCAAACTTTCCTATGCCGAAAGGTTGGCCATTCCGGGAATGTCGGACAAGCGGGCAGAAATTATTCTGGCGGGCGCTTTGATTTTGCAGGAAGCGATGACGCTATTAGGAATAGAATTTCTCACTGTGTGCGATCGATCTTTGAGAGAAGGCGTCATTGTTGACTGGATGCTGGCCCACGGTTTAATTGAAAACCGTTTGCGCTATCAAGGTTCAATCCGCCAGCGCAGCATCCACCACATGGCTGACAAATATCACGTTAATTTAGAACAAAGCGAAAGAACCGCAGCATTTGCGCTCAATTTATTCGACCAAACTCTAGGAATTCTGCACAATTGGGGAACCGAAGAACGCGAGTTGCTGTGGGCGGCTGCGATCCTGCACAATTGCGGTTTGTACGTCAGCCATTCAGCGCACCACAAGCATTCTTACTATTTAATTCGCAATGGTGAATTATTGGGATACACAGAAACAGAGATTGAAGTAATTGCCAATTTAGCTCGCTATCACCGAAAAAATCCTCCGAAAAAGAAGCACGAAAATTTTGTGATTCTCCCGAAGAAATACCGGGAAGTAGTGAGTAAACTGCATCCTTTTCTGCGGCTTGCTGTGGCTTTGGATCGGCGGCAAATTGGCGCAATTTCTGATTTCCAATGCGAACACCGCCCGGAAGTTCGAGAGTTTCATTTGCGGCTACAACCGCTCAATGCGGGGGACGATTGCGCTCTGGAAATGTGGAGCTTGGATTATAAAAAGCCATGTTTTGAAGATGAGTACAATCTCAAATTAGTCGCAACTTTAGAACCGACTCTCGTAACAGCTTAGCTAAAAACCGTAGGGTGCGCACTGCGCACCTTACCCCTTAGAACCGACTCTCGTAACAGCTTAACTAAAAACCGTAGGGTGCGCACCTCACCCATGATATAACGGCAATAAATTGCCAACATCTTCCTCTCCCTCTTTCTCTCATTTCTAAATCCTCTGCGCCCTCTGCGCTCTCTGCGGTTAATAAAAAAAAATCTGATTCACAAATCAAATATAATAACTATAGAAATGTCGGTGCTGATGGCGCACCTCACGTAAATATACAATTTCAACACTCAAATACAACAATGTCAAATCCCTTACTTTCCCTCAACTACGAACCCGCCCTCGAATCCCTCGGCGGCGACTATTTTGATGAAGTCCCGGCGGCCGATTTTCCGCAGCACATTCTTCGGTATCGCAACGACCAATTATTGCCAACATTGGGTTTAGATCCCGCCCAAGTAACCGACCAACATTTTACCCAAGCATTCGGCAAATTTCACTGCGTCCGTCCCTTCCTCGCACTCCGCTACCACGGCTATCAATTCAACGAATACAACCCGAATTTAGGCGATGGTAGAGGCTTTTTGTACGGTCAAGTTCGGGGTACTGATGGCAGACTTTATGACTTTGGCACAAAAGGTTCCGGCCGCACTCCCTATTCGCGGTCTGCTGATGGTAGACTCACTCTTAAAGGTGGAGTTCGCGAAGTTTTGGCGGCGGAAGCTTTGCACCGATTGGGGGTGAATACTTCTCGCTGTTTTAGCTTAGTTGAAACGGGCGAGGCTTTGTGGCGGGGCGATGAACCTTCTCCAACGCGATCGTCCGTAATGGTGCGTTTTAGCCATTCTCACATCCGGTTCGGTACTTTTGAAAGACTAAATTATATCCGCCGCCCGGATTTAATTGCAAAACTTTTGGATTTTGTAATTGAATATTACTATCCTCAACTGCATCTAGAAGCTAGCACTTCTGGTGTTTCCACAGCAGAAAAGTATGCGCTATTTTATGCGGATTTAGTCAAGCGAGTAGCTGAATTAGTCGCTCAGTGGATGGCGGCAGGATTTTGTCACGCTGTGCTGAATACTGATAATATGTCGATTACTGGAGAAAGTTTTGATTACGGGCCTTTTGCTTTTATCCCAACTTACGATACTAAGTTTACAGCAGCTTATTTCGATTATTATGGTCTTTATTGTTACGGTAATCAACCGTTTATTTGTAAGGGTAATTTGGAGAAGCTCCAGCAACCGCTAGCAGCGGTGATTCCTCAAGCTGATATGGATGTTGCTTTGGCAAAGTTTGGCGAGTATTATAATACAGCTTATCGGCAGTTGATGCTGAATAGATTGGGATTTGAGGATTTGCCAGAGGCTGATGGTGATGAGTTGTTGGAGGTGACTATTAAATTGCTGGCGGAGTCTCAAGTTGATTATCACGATTTCTTTTTTCAACTCCGTAAACAGTTTAATCACACTTGGCGAGATGATGCTAGTCAAATTTTTAGTGAGGCGGAATCGACGGAGTTATTAGCACATTGGCGACAGTTTTATTGTCACGTTTTGCAAACTTTGTCGGCAGACGATATGGATAAAATGGCGGATAGGTTACGCCAGTCTAATCCTGAACAATCTCTGTTGAGACCGACGATTGAGGCTGTTTGGGAGCCGATCGCCCTTGAGGATAATTGGCAGCCGTTTTATGAGTTGGTGAAGAGACTTCAAGACTCTTAACGGTAATTGGGAATTGGGTAAGGTGCGCAGTGCGCACCCTACTAATAAATGATAGCTAATGACTATTTGAGTTTTTCAATTTCAAATTGTGCGTCTTTGTAACCGCCGGTAAGTCCTTGATCGAGGAAGAGTTTGCCCGCTTTTTCGTAATCGCTAATCGCTCCTGCTTTGTCTCCCAACGAGCGGCGAACTGCTGCTCTACCGTAGTAAGCGGCGGCATAATTCGGATTGATGCGAATGGCTTGGACGTAATCGGCGATCGCACTGTTAGAATTATTTAACTGCTGGTAAACCTTAGCGCGATTGGCGTAAGCTTCAGCATCGTTGGGATTGAGCCCGATGGCGGCTGTAAAATCGCCGATCGCCCCCTGTGCATCCCCCCCGGTGCTGCGAGCCAAACCGCGATTGCTCAAAGCATTATAATCATTCGGATTCAATGTCACCGCTTGAGTGCAATCGGCAATTGCTTTCGGATAATCTTTTAAATTTAAATAAGCAATGCAGCGATTGTTGTAAGCAACTCCATCCTTATCGTTCATGGAAATTGCTTGCGTGCAATCGTCAATTGCCGCTTGATGCGCCCCCAAATTCAACTGCGTGCTGCACCGATTAGCATAAGCATCTCCATTCTTGGGATCGATCGCAATTACCTGAGAATAATCCGCCAAAGCTCCCTGATAATCTCCTAGGTGAAAGCGAGCTCTCCCCCGGTTGTAGAGAGCATCAACATTTTGAGCATCGAGCTTAATTGCCTCAGTATAATCCCCAATTGCCCCTTGCAAATCTCCGCTTCCAGCGCGAGCCAACCCCCGCGCGTGATAAGCTTTAACCAGGGTCGGCTGCAACCGAATTACTGCGTTAAAATCCCCAATTGCTGTCTTATAATCTTGTAGTTCTAAATAAACAATACCTCGCTTGTAATATGTATCAGCATCGTTGGGCTGGAGATTCAAAGCCTGAGTATAATCCTCGATCGCCCCGCGCTTGTCGTTAAAATCGTAACGGGCTAACCCCCGGTTAAAATAAGCATCAAAATATTTAGGATTGAGAGCGATCGTCTGAGAATAATCGGCGATTGCTTCTGGATACTTTTTAAGATCGTAATTAGCATTTCCCCGCCGATAAAAACTCTCAGGATTGTTGGGATTTAATTGAATTGATTTATTGAAAGCCTGCAAAGCTGCTGCCGGATCTTGCTGAGATTTTTGCACTCCCAGTTCGTAATATTCCTTAGCTTTAATCGGATTCGGGCGGCTCCAATAACTAAACAGAAATACCACAGCGATCGCGGCCCCAGTACCCGCCAAAATCAGCCACCAAAACCGAGTTCCAAAACGCGACAAGAAACTATCAGCAGACAGTAAGCTTGGAGAAATACTTTTCTTTTGAGCGGTAGTGTGCTCTTGGCGGTGCCTCAGCTTGCTGAGAGCTTGCAAAACTTCCCCAGCAGATTGATAGCGTTTGCCAAATTGGTGACAGACCATTTTGTCAATTATATTTGCCAGTACCGGAGAACATTGAGCTCGGTTGCGCCAAACAATTTCTCCCGTGTGAGAAGGACTCGGATCTTGCAATTTGGGCAAATCTGTCCCCGGTAAACCCGTGATAGCTTGGATCGCCATCATTCCGACTGCATAGAGGTCGCTGCTAAATTGCGGGTTCCCTTGAAATTGCTCGATCGGCATATAAGCCGGAGTTCCCGTCGCAATGGTGCGCGGAAATTCTGTATCGTAGTCGCTGACGTGATTCGCAACTTCTTTCACCGAGCCGAAGTCAATTAAAACTAATTTGCCGTCTGGTTTGCGGCGGATCAAGTTGGATGGATTAACATCGCGGTGAATCACTCCCTGGGAGTGCACAAAGGCGAGAAGTTGCAAAACTTCTTCTAACAGATCCAGCACTCGTTCTTCCCGCCAAGGTTGACCGGCGGTAATTTCCCTGTTTAGGGCGTGTCCGGGTACAAACTCTTCGACGAGGTAAAATTGATTTCCTTCTTCAAAATAAGCGAGTAAAAACGGAATTTGATCGTGTTTGCCGAGCTTTTCTAATATTTCTGCTTCTTGTTTAAATAAGCGGTAAGCTGTTTTGAGAACTGTGGAAGTGTTGCTGGGAGGGCGAAGTTGTTTCACTACACATTGAGGGTGGCCAGGTCTGCGAGTATCGACAGCTAAATAAGTTTGTCCGAAAGCTCCCGAACTGAGAATTTGTACTACGCGATAACGCCTGTCTAAAAGTTGACCAACCATGTTCATATCGATAATTGGGAATTGGTAACGGGGAGTTGGTAATTGAGAATTGGGAATTGGTAATTTGTAATTGGGAACTGGAAATTGGGAATTAGGAGTTGGTAATTTTGCCTTCTGCCTTTTTCTTGCTTCATGCTTCATTGTTTCTTCTTTTTTTAACATCTGACCGATCGCTAATAGTTTATTTAGAGTCGTTGAGCTGTGCTTGTGCGTTTTTGAAACCATCGGCTCTTCCTTGTTCTAGAAAGAGGCTTGCAGCTTTCTGAAAATCCTCGATCGCCCCGTTACGGTCTTTGAGTTGGCGGCGGACGAGGCCTCGGCTGTAAAAAGCGCTAGCATTACTGGGGTTGAGCCGCAGCGAATGAGCGAAATCCTCAACCGCTAAAGGATAATTTTTGAGTGCTGAGTAAATAGTACCGCGATTGCTGTAAGCTACGGCATCGCTAGGATTGAGCCGAATTGCTTGCGTAAAATCTTCCACAGCCCCGAGTTTGTCTCCCGAAGCCTCGCGAGCCAATCCTCGATTGCTGTATGCTTTGGAATTGTTGCCGTTGAGTCCGATCGTCAAACTGCAATCTTCACTGGCTTTTTGAAACTGTTTTAAATTCAGATAAGCTATGCAGCGGTTGTTGTAAGCTGCTTCATCTTTGGGATCGATGGTAATGGCTCGGGTGCAATCTTCGATCGCTTTGTCGTAGGTTGCCAAATTCAAATAAGCGCTGCACCGATTCGTATAAGCATCAGCTTGCTCTGGTGCCAGTTCGATCGCCTTACTGTAATCTTCCATCGCTCCTTGATAATCTGCCAGATTAAATCTCGATCGACCGCGACTGTAGTAAACGCCAGCTTGTTTCGGGCTCATTTGAATCGCTTGGGTAAAATCTGCCATTGCTCCGATTTTGTCGCCCTCGGCCGAGCGAGCTAAACCCCGATTGCTGTAAGCTGTAGCATCATTTGGATTGAGCCGAATTGCTTGAGTGTAGTCAGCAATTGCCGCGCGGTAGTCGGACATATCGTAGTAGGCTAAACCTCTCTCGTAGTATGCGCGATCGTCGCTAGGATTGAGCCGTACTACTTCGGTAAAATCTGCCACCGCCCCCCGCTTGTCACCGGTGTCGCGGCGGGCCAGAGCTCGATTGTAGATGGCTTTGGTGTGGCTGGGATTGACTTTTATTGCTTCCGTGTAATCGGCAATTGCTTGAGCCGTGGCTCCGAGATCGTAGCGAGCGTTGGCCCGCTTGTAGAAAGTTTCGGCATCGCTACCATTCAGGGCGATCGCGCTTGTATAATCGGCGATCGCGCCTGTTTTATCGCCTTGCTCGGCCTTTGCAACGCCGCGGGTCAACAATTCTTTTGCTCTCGCCGGGACTTGGCTTTGCCAGAAGTAAATCATGGCTGCTGTCAAGATGAAAGCGCCCGGTATTGCAGCCAAAAGCAACAGTCTGGTTTGGCGCTGTCTCGGCGCTTGATTCGTCGCCTCGGCGATGATGGTGGCTGGCGGTAGCCGGAAATCCGATTTGACGGGGATTTGTTTGATATCTGCCAAAACTTCGGCCGAGGTTTGATAGCGTTCTTCGCAGTCCGATCGCACCATCCGATCGATAATATCTGCTAGGGCTGCCGAACAAGTTGCCGAGTTTCGCCAGGAAATTGCGTCTTTGCGGTTTTTTAAGGTACTCAGTTCCTGGGGCGAGAGTCCCGTTACCGCAAGCTGGGCGATCGTACCTAGAGCGTAAATGTCGCTATTGTAGCGGGGGTTGCCGATCGATTGCTCGATCGGCACGTATAATTCATCAGTAGCCAGATCCGGTTTTTTCGCCTCATGCCTTTTAACAGAGTTGGGCGAGGTTTGCGCCAACAAATGACAATTAGCGAGTTCCGGGTTAATTTCTTTGTCTAAGCTAAAGTCAATCAACACAAAGAAGCCGTCAGACTCGCGCCGAATCGTTCTGTCTGGTTGAATTCTGCGGTGAATGAAGCCGTTCTCGTGTATGAACACCAAAACTTCTAATACTTCTGATAGCAGATTAATTACTTCGTCTTGTCCCCAAGGTTGGCCGGGGATCAGTTCTCGACTTAAAGGCGATCCGGCAATAAATTCTTCAATTAAGTATAAACTTTGATTTTCCTCAAAATAAGCCAATAATTCGGGAATTTTGTCATGTTTTCCCAATTTTTCAATTATTTCGGCATTTCTTTGAAATATAACTTTGACTAATTCTGGAGTTTGCGAACTTGTACCGGGAAGCCGCATTTCTCTAACCGTGCATTGCGGATACCCGGGACGGTGAGTATCTGCTGCTACATAAGTTTTTCCCACTTCACTTGAGTCTGTGACTTTAATGATGCGGTAACGTCTGTCTAGAAGTTGACCAATCATGCTTTGCCCTCTGCCCTGTTAATGTTCGATTATCGCATGAAATCTGGATAGATCGCTGTGGTGTCAAACTTTTAGGTATTGATTCTGGTGTGCTAAGCAGCCGAAGAAATCGCCAGTAGAAGGCGATCGCCCGGACTTTAACCCTTGTCTGAATTTGAGCAGTCGTGGATGCAGTGTTAAATGCCCGGATGCAGTATTTTCGTAAAAAGTCAATTTATGCGTCGAGGACTATAGCATTAAGAGTAGTCCCAGTCTCCGTTGATAATAGATGCAAACCCTCAACTTATAGTATAATTTAGTGACCGAGCAACAGATGACTTAACATGAACGTACAACTGGTTGACTCCCTAATTCAAGTTATCTTATCTCTCTCCGCAGACGAGCAATTAGCAATTGCGGACAAATTACTAGAAAATATCCCGTACCCTTCGACTCAGGAACTTATGCAGCTTGCTCAAAGCGGTGGCTGTTTTGACTTTTTGCATGACGAACCAGATATTTACACGATAGAAGATGGAGAACCTCTTACGTGACATTAAAAAAAGGAGATATTGTATTAGTCGAATTTCCATTTACTGATTTCAGTCAGATGAAATTGCGTCCTGCTTTAGTGCTATGTGCTATCTCAATTCCTGACGAAGTTACTGTTTGCTTTATTTCGTCTCAAAATGTTACCCGATTGAATAATGAAGAGTTTGCTTTGAAGGTTGGAGATTTAGAATTTCCTGCAACTGGATTGCGAGTATCATCTAAAGTTAGAGTAACTCGAATAGCTACCGTTCAACGCAGATTAATCATCAGACGATTGGGTGAATTAGGAAATCTATATATACAGCAATTAAATGCTTTTATAGTCGAGGCATTCCAGATAGAGCGATCGAGATAATTATTTAACATTAGAGTAATCGAAAATGGCTGAATCACTAACAAAAGGAGGAACGATCGCGGCGATCGCCACTGCGATCGTTCCCCAACAAGGCAGCGTCGGCATTGTGCGGCTTTCCGGTTCCGCAGCCTTAAAAATTGCCGAAATTCTGTTTCGCGCCCCCGGACGGCAAATTTGGGAGTCTCACCGCATTCTTTACGGCCACATCCGCCACCCCAAAAGTCAAGAATTAGTCGATGAAGCCTTGCTGTTAATTATGAAAGCGCCGCGTTCTTTTACTCGCGAAGATGTGGTGGAATTTCACTGTCACGGCGGCATTATGGCGGTGCAGCAAGTGTTGCAATTATGCTTGGAAAACGGGGCGAGATTGGCGCAGCCGGGAGAGTTTTCGCTCAGGGCTTTTTTGAACGGGAGGCTCGATTTAACTCAAGCTGAAAGCATTGCAGATTTGGTGGGAGCAAAATCGCCGGCGGCTGCACAAAGTGCTTTGGCTGGTTTGCAGGGAAAATTAGCCACACCGATCCGAAAATTGAGAGCAACTTGTTTGGATGTACTGGCAGAAATTGAAGCTAGAATTGATTTTGAGGAAGATTTGCCGCCTTTAGATGAAGCTAAAACTTGTTTGGAAATAAATCATATTTTAGACGAATTGTCAACAATCTTGGCAACGGCAGATCGCGGAGAATTATTGAGAAGTGGTTTGAAAGTGGCGATTGTCGGGCGGCCGAATGTGGGAAAATCGAGTTTGTTGAATGCGTGGAGTAAGAGCGATCGGGCGATCGTCACAGATTTGCCCGGTACAACCCGGGATGTGGTAGAATCGCAGCTTGTTGTGGGCGGCATTCCGGTGCAGGTGCTCGATACTGCGGGGATTCGAGAAACGGAGGATAAGGTAGAAAAAATTGGCGTTGAGCGATCGCGCGCCGCAGCAAAACAAGCCGATTTAGTCTTGCTGACAATTGACGCCGCATCGGGTTGGACAGAGGGCGATGCGGAAATTTACGAACAAGTAAAACACCGCCCCCTAATTATAGTTATCAACAAAATCGACCTAGTAAACACAATCCCTGAATTACCTTTTTCCTCGGCAATTTATCCAATAATTAGCGCAGCCGCCGCCCTCGATCGAGGCATAGAAGACTTAGAAACAGCAATTTTAGATGCCGTCAGCGGCGGAAATTTGCAAGCAGCAAATTCCGACTTAGCAATCAACCAGCGGCAAGCAGCAGCCCTAACCAGAGGCAAAATTTCTCTGGAACAATGTGCAGAAACTATTAGCAACAAATTGCCTTTTGATTTCTGGACAATAGATTTGCGCGGTGCAATTCAAGCATTGGGAGAAGTCACGGGGGAAGAAGTGACCGAATCAGTGCTGGACAGAATATTTAGCAAGTTTTGTATAGGGAAATAGCGATGGTAAAAGATTGTTTATCTTTAAGTAAACCTCTAGTAGGGTGCGCATTGCGCACCCTACTAACTAACAAATAACAAATAACAACTAACAACTAACAAATAACAACTATAGCGGTTCTCAAAAAAGTGAGGTATGCCCTATGCCCTATGCCCTATGCCCTATGCCCATGAGTACCTCATCTTTCTGAGAAAGGCTATAACTCATTCTCACGATCGAGGTCTTCCCAGAGTTGTAATATAAAGCACAGCCTCACCCGCAGGAATACCGAGAACGTCATTCACCCGATCGTCAAAAAAGCCTGCGATACCGCTGACACCCAAACGCAGTTGAATAGCAGCTAAATTCAAGCGCTGGCCCAAATGACCCGCGTCCATGTGCAAATATCGGTAAGCTCGATCGCCGTATTTTGCTACCGCCCTCTTCAAATCCGCCGTGTGAAACAACAGCACCGCTGCATCTCTGCCTAAATCTTGGCCCAAACACAAAAAATGCAGCTCCCTGCGGAAATTTTTAAACCGAATTTGCCGCAATTCTTGAGCTTTTGGAGCGTAATAATAACAACCTTCTTCTAACCCGTTCACTCCCGAAACAGCAATAAAAGTCTCGATGGAAGTCAGATCGAAATAATCGGGACAACTGTCTAATCCTTGGTCGATATAGTGCTGCGGCTGGTAAGTAAAATCGAGCATAGCTAGCAGTTCGCCCAAACTCAAAGAAGCACCAGTATAAGCACGGGTAGAACGCCTTTTGAGCATAGTGCTTTCTAAAGTTTCTAGATGCACTCCCCAAGGAATCGAAGGAGTGACTGTCGAAACTTTAGTACAAAATGGGAAGTTGTATTTATCCTCTAATTCCCCTTCATTTTCATCAAATTTCCAGCCATCAACTCCGGTTGGATCTGACTCTATCTGTGTCGCTTTGTGGAGAATTTTTAAAAGTTGACCTTCAGAATTTTGCGGGTAATCTGTTGTGGTATTTCCGGGCAAAGCTGTTTTAAATCTTGGCAAGTTTTGGTCGATATCCAGCAAGTCGGCTAAACCAATTAAACAGATCGCTCCTTCTTGCTCCGAGTCGATGTACAGTAATTGATTGATAGCTTCGTCGGCGAATCCTCCAATCAGGTGAGGTCGGTAATCGTTGATGGCGCAAGCTAACTCGATATTGCTCAATAAATGACCGGTGTCGAGGAAAATTCGCCGATAAGCTCGGTCTTCGTAACGCCAAGAAGAACGGAAAAAAACAGTGGTAATGCCGATCGCCAATTGGGTATTTTCTAGTACCGGCGACCCGAAACAAGCTGCTTGCAGCGCCGGCCAAACTTCGCTGTCCCAAAAATGAACAAGTGAATGAGTTCTGCACTGATAATTGTAAAGTCCGGCCGGCAAATGCGGCGTACCGCGAGATATTAAATAAACCTCTGCTGGGTAGAGTCCGCCCGCCGACGGTGCGGATCGCAAATACAGGTAGCTGTCGTCTACCGTGTGCACCTTCGCTGTCAACCCGTAGCTGCACAGCAACAAGCTAGACAATCGATGCCACCAACCTGCGTCTGGAGCAGCATTTGGATCGTCGGAGGGGTCTTTTAGATAAGGCTTGAGGTCAAAATACGCTCCAATTTTGTATTCTTTGAACGGCACAGGTTGCTCTGTCCAATCTAGCTGTCTGCTTTTGGCAGCAATCGTTTCGGGATCGTATTTCGTCTGTTCGTGGTAGTGTTCGGCAATGGAAAGAGGAAGGGAAGGCATATTTCAGTAGGGATTGGCTGTGGTTTCTCGATCGATCCTGACATTACCGACCGCAAGTGCGATCGAGCAAGGCAGCAATTTACAAATATAAAAAAAATCTTAGAAAAAATGCGATCGTTGTTACACAAGCTTAACATGAGAAGATGCCTAAGTATAAATACGCAGAATAATAACCATCAATTATCGTTATGGATTGGCTGAAATAGCTGTCCTCATAAAGAGATGAAAATGCAAAAGCTAAGCACTGAAGAATTACTCGCTCAGTATTCTGAGGGCAAGCGAAACTTTGACGCAATTGACTTAAGTGGAGATAACTTGTTTCAAGCAGATTTAGCAGAAATAAACCTTTCTGGTAGCATTTTAAGGCGAGCTTATTTGCCCTACGGGAATCTCAGTCAAGCTAATCTTTATAAAGCAGAGCTGCCCGATGCGGAATTGGGCGATATTCAACTTTATCAAGCCAATTTGTCGGAAGCGAATTTGTCAGGAGCGAATTTATCAAGAGCCAATTTGCGGCACGCTAATTTGCAAGGTGCTAATTTGCAGAAAGCTAATTTACAAGGTGCGGATTTGTACAATGCAGATTTGAGCAATGCCGATTTGAGATATGCCGATTTGAGCCGAGCTAATTTGGAAAAAGCAAAGTTAACCAAAGCTCAATTAGCTGGGTGCAACTTATTTCGAGCGCGTTTGGTTGATTTGTCGGGTGCTGATTGCGATCGCACTACCATCGGCCCCGAAGGATATCGATGATGCGAAGGGCTATCGACCTTTTGGGTCGATCGGTCTTTTTGAAATTTGTCAACCCCTCTCGACACTGCGAAAAACGTGAGTTAAAGTTGTAGAGAACTTATCGCTCCCCAACATTGACAATAAATAACACACTTTTCCACTCCCAAACAGGGGCGAATTCATGAATGCTACTGAAAAAAACTCGCGAGAACTCCGACACAAAAAACAAGAGATGCGGAGGCGGAAACAAGAAAATTTGCTCCGCGAACTAGCATCCGAAATCGACCGCTCGCTGCCAACTCATCTAATAAATAAGTACGACGAACCCGATACCCAAACTAACAGCAAACTTAAACAACGGTGGCGCCGAAAAATCATAGCTAATGCTCAATTTATCGGCCTTGTGATTGGTGTTATTTTTGTAGTTCGTATCGCATCTTGGCTAGCAACGGCGCTGGTAATTGGAGGAATTGCGTTGATTGTTCATAAAACACTTTTTGAAGAAGAATAGAAATTTACCCAAAACTTTTAGATATACGGTGCGCAATGCGCCCAGAGAAGCCTATCAATAGTACATTCAACCATTTTTTTTACCCTGTCACGTCACTGAGTTATGTACACTATTATTCTGCGGTAAACCTTACTCCTGTAAATAGCGAATCAAGCCACTTTTTGCAGAAAGCCTGACCAAATTACTGATTTTTTACAAGCCAATTAAACAGGACTTACGCATAACCAACCTATTTGTCGGGTGCTGATTGCGATCGCACTACCATCGGCCCCGAAGGACATTGATTGTTTTTGAGGGGAAAAGTGCGATCGGCTTTTTACGCTATTTGTGATAATTCTTAATATTTCCGACACTGCTGAGATTCTGAGCTAAGATTATAAATAATTTGCCATTCAATAACATTTGGACTAACTAACAGACTTTTGGCTTGCAAAACCAGGTAAAGCTTATGAATTCTCCAAATAACAAAGAAACGGAACTCCAGCGCCGGGAAAGAGAGCTTCAGGAACGCGAACACGCAATTCGACTCCGCGAACTAGAAGCAGAAATCTATCCGGAAGCGCCGACATATCAAACCAGCAAGCACGAAGCATCGGACAGTAAACTCAAACAATGGCTCCGAAAACTGACAATTGCAGGTCAGTTTACAGGCATTGTAATTGCTGTCGGAGTTGCGGTGAAACTATCTTCTTGGCTGGCGACAGCGGTAATAGTTGGGGGATTGTCTTTCGTGATTTTCAAAATAGTTTTTGACAAAGAAAGCCCTAAAAAATAAGCTGAAGTTGCTGTTTTCAATCTTTCACAAAAGAGACAAATAAACTATCAGACAAAACAGATGAACCAGAAAAATGAAAGTAGCAGTTTTTATGATAATCTAAAACGAGCAGCACAAGTGCGCCGAGAAATAGCCGATCGGCTCAGCAACATCGCCACCGTCATCAATAAGTCAGAATTAGAAGCAGCCGAAGCATCAGGAAAACTTGGATTAGAAACAGACAGTCAAGACATCAGCTTCGCCAGCGAGAACTTGCGGCAAGGAGTTTTTAGGGTGCTGGTTCTAGGAGACATGAAACGCGGTAAAAGCACTTTCATCAATGTTTTAATCGGTGAAAAACTCTTGCCAAGCGACGTAAATCCTTGTACGGCATTACTGACAATTTTACGCTTTGGTCTCACCAAAAAAGTCACAGTTTATTTCAAAGAAGGAAGATACCCTGAACAGCTTGACTTTGAAACTTTTAAACAGCAATACATCATTGACTCCGACGAAGCTAAAAAGTTAGAATCCGAAAATAAATCAGCCTTTCCAAATGTCAGTCATGCGGTGATAGAATATCCCTTGCCACTGCTAGAAAACGGCATAGAAATCGTAGACACTCCGGGGCTGAACGATACAGAAGCGCGCAACGAAATTTCCTTGAGCTACATCAACAACTGCCACGCAATTCTGTTTGTATTTCGAGCATCTCAACCTTGCACCTTGCAAGAACGTCGCTATCTAGAAAATTACATTAAAGGGCGAGGATTAACTACTTTCTTTTTGATTAACGGTTGGGACGAAATTCGTGAAGGATTGATTGACCCGGAGGATGTTGAAGAACTAGCAGAATCTGAGGAAAAATTGCATCGAGTTTTCCGTACAAATATCGGCGAATACTGTCAGATTGACGGACAAGATATTTACAACGATCGAGTATTTAAAATTTCTTCACTCAAAGCCCTGCGGCTGCGACTGAAAGACCAAAATGCTGCTCTTGACAACACAGGATTTCCTGAGTTTCTGGGAGCAATTAATACATTTTTGACCCAAGAAAGAGCGATCGCAGAAATACGTCAAGCCAGAACTTTAGCTCGGCTGGGATGCGTTCGCGTTCGCGAAGCCGTCGAGCGACGCATTCCTTTGTTAGAGCAAGATGTCAACGAGTTAAAACAACGAATTACTTCCGTTGAACCAGAATTTGGAAAATTGCATGAAATTCGAGATCGCTTTCAGGAAGAAATTAAAATTATGCGCGATCGCAAATCCAAATCCGTAGCAGATTCTTTCAAGGCATACATTCTGAATTTAGGCAATACTTTCGACTCAGATTTTTTGCGCTACCAGCCCGAAATCAGCTTTTTCGATTCCCTAGAATCCCATAAGCGCGACTCATTTAATACAGCCTTTAAAAAAGCATTCGAGCAATACATAAACGACAAAATTTCCGCATGGGAACTCACAGCAGAGGAAGAGATTCGAGAAGCCTTCGCGCAACTGGCTAAAAGTGCAGCCAGCTACAGTGCTAGTTACACACAAATCACTGATTCGATGACCGAAAAGTTAATCGGACAAAAAATGTATACCAGTACAAAAATTGATGCTGAAGACGGTTCCCCCGCCTGGGCAAAATGGGCAATGGATTTTTTTTCCTTAGCTTCGGGTAATGTTGCCGGCATTGTTTTAGGTGGTGCAGGTTTTAATTGGCAAATTATTCTCATTAACTGGATGGCTGTAATTGGAATTAGCAGTTTTTTGCTGATGTTTACGGGAATATTTTTGGGACCAGTGGGCATGGCCATGATTGGTTTGGGTGTCGGTACTTTCCAAGCGGATCAAGCTCGCAAAGAATTAATTCAAGCTACCAAAAAAGAGTTTGTGAAATATCTGCCACAGCTAGCACAGGAGCAATACGAATTGATTCATCAAACTGTAGAAAACTGTTTTGAAGAGTACGATCGAGAAGTGATTAAGCGGTTGAACAATGACATCAACTCTCGTAAAGCTGAGTTAGATAATTTGCTGGCTCAAAAAGAATGTCGCGAGATTAATAATGAGACGGAATTAAAGCGTTTAAAAAGTATCGATGCTGAGGTTCATTGCGAATTACAAAGTATTGAGTCTGTGTATCAGAATCTGCTGTCAGTTCCCAATTGATGCTCTCGTTCCCAGGCTCTGCCTGGGAACGCAGATCGGTCGGCTCTGCCTCCACCTTAAAGACGAAGCAGAGCCTCTAGAAATTCATTACTAGGCTCTGCCTAGTAACGAGCAAAACGAGCAAAAAAAACCAATGTAGTCCTTCATAAAAATGCGATCGACATGAGTTACAAAATTGCCACCGAAAACTTCCTCAACGATTTAGATAGAGTCACCAAAGCGCGTTCTGAAGTAGCAGCCGGACTTCAAAACCTAGTCGAAACCCTGAAACAAGCAGAATCAGCATCAGAAAATAATTCCGGCAAACTAGGTTTAGAAAGAGACATAGAAGATATCACCACCGCCAGTCAAAACTTGCGGGGCGGTGTATTCCGGTTGCTAGTTTTAGGCGATATGAAACGTGGGAAAAGCACTTTTCTCAATGCCTTAATCGGCGAAAATTTATTACCAAGCGACGTGAATCCCTGTACCGCTTTGCTCACGATTTTACGCTACGGTTCCGAGAAAAAAGTAACTGTTTACTTCAATGATGGCAAAAGTCCCCAACAGCTCGATTTTAAAAGTTTCAAACAGAACTATACAATTGACCCCGCTGAGGCAAAAAGATTAGAACAAGAGCAAAAACCAGCATTTCCAGATATTGACTGTGCCGTTGTCGAATATCCTTTATCCTTGCTGGAAAAAGGCATAGAAATAGTTGACAGTCCCGGACTGAATGATACAGAATCTCGCAATGAATTATCTCTCGGTTACATCAACAATTGCCACGCTATTTTGTTTGTACTCAGAGCAACTCAGCCTTGTACCCTTGGGGAAAGACGCTATCTGGAAAATTACATCAAAGGTCGTGGATTAAGCATTTTCTTTTTGATTAATGCTTGGGATCAGGTGCGGGAAAGTTTGATTGACCCGGATGATACTGAAGAATTAGCGGAAGCTGAAGGGAAATTGTACAGAGTTTTCAAAGCTAATTTAGCTGAATATTGCGTGACAGATGGACACGATATTTATGACGAACGGGTGTTTGCGATTACCTCAATTAAGGCACTCAGATTGCGAGTAAAAAACTCTGATGCTGATTTGGAAGGTACGGGTTTTCCTGAGTTTATGGCTGCACTAAATACGTTTTTGACGCAGGAAAGGGCTATTTCAGAATTACGCCCAGCGAGAACTTTAGCACGTCAAATTTCTACCCACGTCCGCGAAGCTGTTGAACGGCGCTTACCATTACTCGATCGCGATGTCAATGAATTGAAAGAAAAGATTAATTCAGTGGAGCCTGAGTTTAACTCGTTAACTCAAATTCGCGACGAATTTCAAAAGGAAATTATCGGCGTGCGCGATCGCAAATCAAGAGCAATTGCTGATTCTTTCCGCACCTTTGTACTCAATCTAGAAAATACCTTTGAAACTGATTTTTTGCGGTATCAACCGGAACTGAGATTTATGGATTTCTTCAGCCAAGGTAAGCGAGAAGCCTTTGAAATATCGCTCAGACAAGCATTCGAGCAGTACATCAACGACAAACTTTCAGCTTGGACGCTCACAGCAGAACAAGAGATGAATTCAGCTTTTGCTCACTTATCGAAAAGTGCCGCAAATTATGGAGCATCTTACACGAAAGTGACTGATAAAATTACCGAAAAACTGACAGGGCAAAAAATACCGCCAGCAGTCAATAGCTCGAATGAAGATAATTCGCCCGGTTGGGCAAAATGGGCGATGGGACTGTTTTCTTTGACCAGTGGAAATTTGGCTGGAGTGGCTATGGCTGGAGCCGGTTTTGATTGGAAAAATATCTTGCTCAATTTAATTACTGTGTTGAGCGTCAGTACGATTCTTGCTAGTATTACTGGGATTGTCTTAGGGCCGTTGTATTTAGCTTTGGTGGGGATGGGAGTTGGTATTTTGCAAGCGGATGGAGCTCGGAAAGAGTTAGTGAAAGCGGCGAAGAAAGAGTTAGTAAAATATCTGCCCCAGGTGGCACAGGAGCAGTGGCAGCCCATTCATGATGCCGTTAAAGAGTGTTTTGATGTTTACGATCGCGAAGTGAACGATCGCATGAATGATGATATCAATTCTCGGAAATCTGAGTTAGATAATTTGCTGGAACAAAAGCAATCTCGGGAGATTAATTGTCAGGCTGAATCCCAGCGGTTGACAGAATTAGAAACTGATGTTTCTGCCCAGTCGGAGAGTATCGAATCGGTTTATCAAAGTTTCTTAGCATCGGCTAGTTGAATGTATCCCGATCCTAAATCATTTGCATAATTCTTGTAGGGGCAATCCCCCCGTGGTTGCCCAATCCCTCGAAGAGGGCGGGCACGGGGGCACCGCCCCTACATATCTGCATAAATGATTTAGGATTGCTATATAAGGTTCGTTCGTAGTGAGAGAAGGTTCGTAGTGAGGACTTTAGTCCTTGGATTTTTCTGAGGACTAAAGTCCCCACTACGAACCTCTGATTATTTAAAATTTAAATAAAACAACAATATGCAACAACCTGAAACCTATCAAAATCTAACCGATAATCTCAAGTCAGCACTCGGGATTCTGGAAGTAGATAAAAACTCGCAACTTTATCGAGATACAACCTCAATCTGCGACTATCTCGCCAAACCAACTTATCAAATTGCTGTCTTTGGCCCGTTTAATTACGGTAAGTCAACTTTGCTGAATGCACTGCTGGGAAATCGTGCTTTGCCGATCGACCTTGTGCCCACTACAGGTGCTGCCATATATGTCAACTACGCCGAGGAATTGCACGCCAAAATCACCCTCAAAGACGGCACAGAGATTAGCGAACCGGGGACTGATGTGCTGAAACGCTACGCCATCCTTGACGA